>JAQUBO010000050.1 GCA_028686735.1 Bacteroidales bacterium | reverse complement strand
TTTTAAAAAGATAAGGTTTTATTGTGTTTGACTTTAATTCACAAACCTTATTTTTTTTCAAGCTTAATAGAAAATAGAATAAAATAAAATTGACCTTATTACCTTATTTTTGATGGCTTATTAAAAGGTTTTTAGTGTTTCCCGTTTTTGAACCTTATAAGATGGAATTTGTCAAACGTAATCTAATTCATAATGTCTTTTTTATCTAATTCAATGATCTTACCAAATTTAGCTAATTCATCCATTTCAATATTCTTTTTATTTCCTACAATACAGATCAGCATGGGTCTTTTTTGAATATTATTAGTGTAGAACTCGTAAATCTGTTTGAAATCTAAATTTTCATATATTTTATATCCCAGAATAGTTGGATCCTCTTTGTAGCCTTGCAATTGCCAGCTTTCGATTGTATTACTAATGTTTCTCCAGGTTGGCTTAGAGCTATTTATAGATTGTGTTAGTGAAGAAACGATGTCTGGCAATCTGTTTTCTTTTACAGGCATCTGATGTATTAGACTATCCATCAGATTTATTGCATCAACAGTTTTGTCGCATTGTGTTCCCACATAAGCCTGCAAGTAGCCTTTATCTTTTGGTAAAAAAGCTGGGCGATAAACGGCATAAGCTGTGTATGCCATAGATCTAAACTCACGCACTTCTTGAAATACGATTGCAGACATTCCAGTGCCAAAATATTGATTGTAGGCTTTTGCAATTGCACGTTCTTCGGGTTTGTTTGCTTCGCCATCGACGTAAAAATAGATTCTGCTTTGTAGAGATTTTGGATCATCTAAAAATAGAATAGTATTTTCGTTGTATTTTGTTCTGTCGAAAAATACAGGAAATTCTGTGTTAGATGATTTTACGTTAAAACTTAAAGTTTTGCGAGAAATTTCTGAAAGTTCTTTAGGGGTTAATGTTCCTGAATAATGAATACTGTAATTTTCATTCAGTACGCTAGATAGAAGTTCAAATAAATCTTCTGAGCTTGTGTTTTTTGCGTCTTTTACTGTTGTGCGGCGTAAATATGCTGAATTTTCGCCATGTAATCCGTAATCAAAAAGTGCACTAGCAAGATCATCGGGACTACTACTTTCAAATTTGCGAACAAACGATGCGTTACGTTTTATGTTTTTTAGTTTCGATTGATCAGCTTTAGGCGATGTTAATAAACTTACAATCAATTCTGTCGATTCCTTAAAGTTACGATCAAATCCATCAATATAAATTGTAAAATAATTATCTTCAGCACTTATATAGTAAGAACATCCAAGCTTCTGTAATTGATTGTTAAATTCATTGAGTTCGAGTTTTTCTGTACCGATTAACTGCATATATTCGGCAAGTTCGGCAAGTTGTGCATTTGAGTTTGTTCCTTTTTGGAATTTAATGGTCAAGTTAAAAATATCATTTATATTATTTTTGACATGGTATATTTTGATACCTTTTTCGATATTAATAGTCGTAATGTCTTTTTCGAAATCAACAAAATTAGGCTCTGTTTTATTATTTGGTATTTTGTTAAATTTTTTGCCGAAATTTGATTTTGCTTCTGTGTTTTTTGGTATTACTGGATCAAATCCCGGCTTTTCGAGTCTGTCTTTTTTGGGGAATCCCATTTTTGATTGAAATAACAACATGTTCTCATTGAGATATTTTTCGGATACCTTTTTAACATCCTCGGCTGTAATTTCACTAACCATTTCTGGATATTTTATAATTTCGTCCCAATTTTTATTGGAAGTAAATAAGCTAGCGATTAAAAATGCTCTATTTGTAGGGTCTTCTAAGGATTGTTGATGTTCTTTGATCATATTAATTTTGACAGCCTCTAATAATTCTTTATCAATATCTTGGGTATGCAATTTCATAATCTCATTATTAACAAGTTTAAAAGCTTTTTTATGAGATTGCCCTATAATTTTTGGCACATAAAGAACAACCAATGCTCCATGATCGTTACGTACATCGCTAAAACACATCGCTTCAAGTAATTCGCCTTCGATACCTAGTTTGTCTAAATAGCCTGTTGATGAACTATTGCTAAGTAATGCAGTAGCAACTTCAAGAGCTATTTCGTCCTTATGATTTGCAGGAATTGTTCTGTATCCAATCAGTCCAGCTTTTACTGGAGTTAATCTTTCGACTATCTTTTCTATCCCCTCAAAATCGGTTTCTTTGTATTCGGGAAATTCTGGAATCTTACCCGATTCCCATGTGCCAAAATATTTTTTTATCATTGGTTTCACTTCTTCAGAATTAAAGTTTCCTGTTAAAATAAGTGCCATATTATTTGCCACATAGTATGTTTGGTGCATTTTTCGCATATTTGTAAGAGATGGGTTTTTGATGTGCTCGTTTGTACCAAGTACTGTTTGTGTTCCGTAGGGATGGTTCTTATAGAAGTTTTTATAAAAAGTCTCTATTAGATTTGTTGCAAAATTGTCTGCATACATGTTTTTTTCTTCAAAAACTGTTTCAAGCTCCGATTGAAATAATCTAAAAACTGGATATTTAAAGCGATGCGAATAAATCATCATCCATTTTTCCATTTGATTATTAGGAAATACGTTAAAGTATGCTACAATTTCATCCGAAGTAAATGCATTTACCATGCTTGATCCAATTTGGTCTAAAGTTCTGTCAAGTTCGTTAGGGATAGCATATTTTCCAGCTTCTAAGGATAACTCGTTAATCTTTTTTTGAATAGCTTGTCTTTCTGTTTCATCTTTGGTTTTTGCAAGTTCATCATATTTATTTTCAATACTGTCGAGGAATTTCTTTTCAGATTGATAGTCGATAGTTCCAAGTTCATCAGTGCCTTTAAACATCATGTGTTCTAAATAATGTGATGTTCCTGTATGTTCAGCTGGATCGTATTTTCCTCCAGTTTTTATGACTACAGCACCTAATACGTTTGGAACACTAGGGTCTTCATTAAGATAAACACTTAAGCCGTTTTTTAACTTAAATTCTGTTAGTTTAAGGTTTTTTTCTGTATTTTGAGCTGTTGCGAATAAAGAAATTACGACGATTAAGAGAAAAATAGCTGTTCTTTTCATAGTTATTTGTTTTTTATACGATGCTTTTCGGTTTTATTAGTTAATAGTTAATTTTGCTATGATTTTTATATTCTTTTTTTGTTAGAATTTTAGTTGATAACACATAAATATTTGTTTTAGGTTTATTAAATAGTCCTTTTCGGGCTTTAGATAGAGTCTTTAATATCTCATTTCCTTGCACAATCTCGCCAAATACAGTATATTGCCCATCGTAGATAGGAGCTCCACCCACACTAGTGTATGTGTTTGTTTGAAACTTATCAAGGACAAAAAGATTTTTGCCATCGGCTTTAATGCGAGGCTTAATGCTATCTGTTAGTTTGACATAAAGTTGGGTGTATTTGTCGTTGTTTCGGTTTGTTTTGTATAGAGTAAGACTGTCTTCAAAGTGTTGATGTCCAGGCTCTTTTAGAAATGAGGTAATATAATCTGCTATTATTGGTGCATTTCGTTTTGCTTCAAGAGTATTTAATAATTTCTGATTTGATGGGAGCCCCTCAATTATGTAAAATAGCATATTATTAGATAGTTTTTCGGGGTTTTTGTCATTATTTGCACGATACATACCTACTGCTCCAGTTTTATTAATGAGTTTTTTATTAAATTCTGGTTCTATTGTATTTTCAGGAAATGATTCAAGAAGTATATCATCTTCTTTTTTGTTAACTGGTAATCCGATTTTATGCATTCCATTAGGCATCACCGAATATATTAAAGTGCTATCATACTTCATGTTGTTGCAATTTTTTAAGAAGTTATCTCTATGCATCGGTGTCCCCTCGTATAAACCTAAAATAAAATCTCCTTGGTTTGTTTTAATCTCAACATACTTGTTTATTTTAGCTGGATTATTAAAAATTGTACATGAGGATACCAAAAATAATAGAAAAAAGGCAGCTAATAGATTTTTTTTTCGTTGTAACATAAAATATATTTTTTTTTATAAAAAAAGTTCACTAATATTGTATCTTGCAAAAGTAAACAAAATGTTATAATTATGAATAGAATTTTAAATATTGTAATAATCGCTATAATACTTACAGGAGTTTTTGTTAATTATAGTTGTAAACCAGAGGATCCTCCCAAAGCCGTAGTAATAGTAGTTGATGAAGATAGTAATCCTGTTGAAGAGGCAGTGGTTGTTGTTAGAGCGGCTCCTTCGGATAGTGCTCATACTATTGTTTATTTGCTTAACGAGGCTAAAGCTGTTGCTGATACTCAATATACTGATTCTGAGGGTAAAGTATATTATGATTTTAAATATGAATCAATTTATAAAGTGGAGGTAACCAAAGGCTCTGACAGATATAATCCTTTTACTCGTCGTGGAATAGGTATTTTGATTTTAGAAAATGATAAAACTTGCGAAACAACAATTGAAATAAATGAACAAACTGTTTTTTAATTAGACCTTGATTTTTTATTAATCTTAATCTCATGAAAAGAATTTTACTTTCAGGACTATTTATTTGTTTAGTCTCTTACTTGTATTGTCAGATATCAATTGAAAGATCTGACGTTTTTAATGTAGATGATGAGTTCCCAAGAATTTATTATTCTTTTGAGATTGAAGGAAATGCTTATCATATTGATAGTGTATTGACAGATCCTGTGGTTTTTGATGATCTTGATTTTCCTTATGTTGAGATTGATACATTGGTCTATATGAGCCCGTCTGAAACTGATCCTGACGGGATTTACCAAGCTGCAACATGCTCATATATAACCCGAGATGGTTTTGTTATGCACTTGCTTATTACTGATGAGCAGATGAAACTTGTTGGAGTTCAAGGTCAATTGCCAATGGTAGGGGATCCTATGAATTTAGTTTTTACGGACAGTTTAATAATGAGAGAATTCCCTGTTGTTTATGAATCTTCGCATCAAGATATTGGTGTCGGATTTGAGAATCAGCATATCTCAGTTTTTGAAAGCATTATTCCTTCGGAGTATTATGGTATTTTTGCTAATATGTATGATACAGTTAAATTTAAAATGGATCTAAAAATACAGACTGAGTATGATGAGTTTGGGAGTATGCAATGTGTAGGGGATTCAAATTTAAATGGCACTTTTCAGTACTTACGTGAAAATAGTCAATTGGTTAATGTGTTCGATATCCAATTACGGTCTAAAACTTCTGGAGATTATACCTCAATTGGTGATATAGAGTTAATAGCATCACAACTTCCTATGGAAATACCTATGATTGACACAACAAGTAGTTATTTATATTGGACAAAAGACAACAAAAATCCACTGGTAGAAATTGAAATGAACACAGAACGAGATTCGGTTTATAATGTAACATACAGATATGCTTTTTTAAGTAAGTCTCCAAGTGTTGAGATGAAAAAACATTCTGCTTTCCCTGTGCCTGCAAATGATTATTTTACACTTAATATTCCCGATTTTAATAATGAAACATTAGAGATTTATTCAGTAGGAGGTAAGGCGATTAGAAAAATTCAAATATCTTCCGAGAGTACAAAAATAGATATTTCTAACTTTTCGAGTGGTACATATATTTATAGAATATTGGATAAAAGTAATAAAATTGTTGCAGGCGGTAAGTTTGTAAAACAATAGTTAAAAAATATGGGGCTATAGCTCAGTTGGCTAGAGTGCTTGACTGGCAGTCAAGAGGTCAGGGGTTCGACTCCCCTTAGCTCCACAATCAGTGATTTAGCGACATTTTGGCTTTAGCCAAAATGTCGCAACTACTTTGGTGCAGTAGCGTTTTATCCATTACAATTTAATAAACAATGACTACAATTAGAGAATTCGCCTCTTAGTCTTGCGTTTATTAATCCTGAAATTCGTTTGCGTAATGGTTCTATGTTTATTTTAAGCAGGACATCGTTAGCAAAGGCAAACATTAGCATTAGTCGGGCTTCTTTTATATTTATCCCTCTTTGCATTAGGTAAAATAGAGCTGTTTCGTCTAATTGACCTACGGTTGCACCATGGCTGCATTTAACGTCATCTGCGTAAATCTCTAATTGTGGCTTTGTCCGCATTTTAGCTTCGGGTGTTAGGCAGAGGTTCTTGTTTGATTGGTATGCTAAAGTTCTTTGTGCATCGGGACGAACAATAATTCTACCCGCAAAAGCAGCTTTACCTTTTTCGTCTATAATGCCTTTAAAAAGTTCGTTGCTATTGCAATCAGGAACTATATGGTCGATGATAGAGAAATTGTCCACTCGTTGTTCTCTGTCGGTAAGGTTTAGACCATATAAGTTTGCCTCGCTGTAGCGACCAGCAAGTTGTACAAAAAAATTGTTGCGGATTATCCCTCCGTGCAAAGATAAAGCTAATGTACTTGCATTTGCATGTTCGTCTAGTCTTATAAAATGTGAATTTATTACCCCCGATTTGTTTGGTTCGTTTTGCAGAGCATGATATTTGAAATTTGCATTTTTACCAACAAAGGATTCGGTAACATCAATGATAAAATTATTGCTGTTGTTGAGTGTATGATCGCATATTACCATATTAAGCTCAGTGTTTTCTTCTAGAATAAAAAGATTACGCTTAAATATGTTTTTATTCCCAAAACCGTGAGTTAAATTAACAAGTTGAATTGCTTTATTAAGCTTTGCATTCTTTGGAATGTAAATAAATAGCCCATCATTGGACAACATTGTGTTTAAATTTACAAAACCATCTTTGGATGAACCTACGTGTTGATTATAATATTTATTAACTATATCTGCATGTTTTGTTTTTGCTTCTTTTAATCCGCAAATAATTATATTATCGTCAATGCCTGTGAGTTCTTCGTTTTTCTCGTAATATTCGCCATTTGAAAGAAGAATCACGTGTGTGTCCATATCTTCTACTTCGCAACGAAAATAGGAGTTAAGATCTACTACAGCTCCTCGTGAGTCGGTTGTGAACTCATATTCTTTATTACAAATTTCGGCAATTCCTGCATACTTGTAATCTTCGTGAGTATGATCGGGGATTCCAGATTTCTTAAAACGTTCGTAAGCTTTAACTCGAGTTTGATATATTTTGTCAGAATCTGTTTTTTTGAAATTAGGCGAGACTTTTTGAAAAATATCTAGATAGTTTTCATAAGTTTTTTGAATGTCCATAATAAATAGTTTTAAGCTTCGATTTCTTCTTTAATCCAGTTATATCCTTTTTCTTCAAGTTCAAGTGCCAGCTCTTTTCCAGCAGATTTTACTATTTTACCTTCATAAAGCACATGAACAACATCAGGGACTATAAAGTCTAATAATCTTTGATAGTGCGTTATTACGATAACTGCATTTTCTGCCGATTTTAGATTGTTTACTCCATTTGCAACAATTCTTAGTGCGTCTATATCTAAACCAGAATCTGTTTCGTCCAGTACCGCAAGTTTGGGTTTAAGCATTGCCATTTGGAATATTTCGTTTCGTTTTTTTTCACCGCCCGAAAAACCTTCGTTTACCGACCTGTTTGCAAGATCAGACTTTAGCTCAACAAGGTCTTTCATTTCGCGCATGTATTTAAGAAATTCTGCTGAACTCATAGGTGCTAGGTCTTTATATTTGCGTTGTTCGTTTACGGCAGTTTTCATAAAGTTTATCATGCTTACTCCTGGAATTTCTACAGGATATTGAAAACTTAAAAAGATACCCGCTTTTGCACGTTCTTCGACACTAAGCTCCGATATATCTTGTTTTTCGTAATATATTTCACCTTGAGTAACATCAAAATCTTCTTTTCCTGCCAAAATAGCTGCTAAAGTCGATTTCCCTGACCCGTTGGGCCCCATAATAGCATGAACTTCGCCTGGTTTTACTTCGAGATTTATCCCGTTAAGTATCTTTTTACCATTTATCTCTGCATGTAAGTCTTTTATTACTAACATAATGTTTAATTGTTTTTTAATTTATTTAGTCTTTTAATAAAGGAATTTCTAATTCCTGGTGATAAATAATCTTTTATATTTTCTACTATAATTGAAATTTCGTTTTGTAATTCAGGATATATTTCAGCTACTCTTAATACAAAATTAAATGCAATCATCCTAACCGATGCTTGTCTTTTGTTATCTTCTAATATTCTCATACAAAAATCGAAAACAGTACTTATCTGATTTTCGTTTAGTTTAAGCTTGTATATTGTTTTAAGAGTTTCGCGAATATGTCCGTCTTTAGATATATTATTCAAATTATTAATTAGAATATCTGCAAATTTTTGGACTTTCTCTGGGTGTTTGCAAGCGAAGTGTGAGATTACCCACGATGCTCTCCACGCAAATTTATTTTCTGATAATGTGTATTCGATATATGCGTCCACCAAATCTGGGTTTTCGCATAACTCGTTTAGTCTTTTGTTTAACGCAAAATTAGAATTAGTAAGTTTTTGTAATATGTCGTAATTTGTTTCTATCATTATCCAACACTGCCTTCTAAACTTATTTGTAATAATTTTTGAGCTTCAACGGCAAATTCCATAGGAAGTTTATTGATAACTTCTTTGGCGTAACCATTTACAATTAATCCAATTGCATCTTCGGTAGCTATTCCTCGTTGGTTGCAATAAAAGATTTGGTCTTCGCTAATTTTAGATGTTGTTGCTTCGTGTTCTACTATTGCCGATTCGTTTTCTACGTCGATATAAGGGAAAGTATGTGCACCGCATTTATCACCAAGCAGAAGCGAGTCGCACTGAGAGAAGTTTCGGGCATTTGCAGCTTTTTTATTTACTTTTACTAATCCTCTATATGAGTTTTGACTTTTCCCAGCCGAAATACCTTTGGAAACGATTATACTTTTCGTGTTTTTGCCAAGATGTATCATTTTTGTGCCAGTGTCGGCTTGTTGATAGTTATTTGTTACAGCGACTGAATAAAACTCTGCAGACGAATTGTCTCCTATAAGAATTGTACTAGGATATTTCCAAGTAATTGCTGATCCTGTTTCTACTTGTGCCCAGCTTATTTTCGAGTTTTCGCCTTTACATATTCCACGTTTAGTTACAAAATTATAAATTCCACCTTTGCCTTCTTTGTTTCCAGGATACCAGTTTTGTACAGTAGAGTATTTTACTTCGGCATCTTTCATTGTAACAATTTCAACAATTGCTGCGTGGAGTTGGTTCTCGTCTCGTTGCGGTGCAGTACAGCCTTCCATATAGCTAACGTAACTTCCTTCTTCGGCAATAATAAGTGTCCTTTCAAATTGACCAGTATTAATGGCATTTATCCTAAAATATGTAGATAATTCCATTGGACAACGCACTCCTTTGGGAAGATAACAGAAAGACCCATCACTAAAAACTGCTGAGTTTAGAGCAGCAAAGAAATTATCACCATAAGGTACAACGCTTCCCATATATTTTTTTACAAGATCGGGATGCTCTTTTACAGCTTCGGAAAATGAGCAAAATATTATGCCTTTTTCGGCTAGAGTTTCTTGAAAAGTGGTTTTTATTGATACCGAATCCATTACAGCATCAACGGCAACGCCTGAAAGTCTTTTTTGCTCGTCGAGAGGGATACCTAGTTTGTCAAAAGTCGCTTTTATTTCAGGATCAACCTCATCAAGACTGTCTATAACTACTTTATGCTTAGGTGCTGAATAGTAAATTATGTCTTGATATTTGATTTCTGGAATATTTAGATGAGCCCACTCGGGCATTTTCATGGTTTGCCATTTCCTAAATGCTTTAAGTCTGAAATCTAACATCCATTCTGGTTCTTCTTTTTTTGCAGATATTAGTCTTACAGTATCTTCATTTAATCCAATAGGTATTTCATCTGCCTCAACTTCGGTGGTAAAACCGTATTTATATTCCGATTCGGTTACTTCTTTTAATACCTTATCTTGTTCTTTTTCCATTTTATCTTATTTAAATCTTTTTGCAAAACAGATTACAAAACTACAAAAATATATTTGTTCTTATTTGTAAAATTTAAAACAAGTTTCTGTTTGATTTGTTTTTGTTGTGAGTTTCTAAATGCTTAAAGATAGTAAGTGATGTTGTGATGCGACTTTTAACTCTTAAGCTTATCCAAGAAGTATCTCGATTTTTGTAAAATAAGATTCTTGTAAACTTGATGAAACGAGTACAACTTGTTAATTTGCAGATTATATTTTTGCATAAATCAACGAGTGGTAAATTCAAAATTGACTTTTATATTACTTCTAATGCATTACACTTACTGTACCTATGTATGGTTTATTGCTATTATGTAGATTGATAATAAATAAATAGGTTCCTGCAGGTACAAGTTTTCCGTTATAAATTCCATCCCAAGGTTCATCTTCTCCTTTAGCGTGATATAATTGTTGTCCCCATCTATTAAAAACATGAATATAGGCTTTAGGGAACATTTCAATATTTTCAAGTATCCAGGTATCATTTATGCCATCTCCATTAGGAGTAAAAGCGTTTGGAATTCTAATACATTCTTCATCAACATCTACAAGAATAATTGCCCCAAGCTCAAAATTACATTGATTTGCGTCCGTGATAATAATATTATATGTTCCTTCTATTAATCCACTTAAATAATTTATCGCAGATGTTTCATTGTTCCAACTAAACAAATATGGGGCTGTGCCGCCAACACCTTTAATTTCGATGCTACCGTCATTATTTCCAATGCAAGATGGGTTTTTATAAGAAACTGTCGCATCTATTATAGCAGGTTCTACAAGATTTGTAGTGAGGCTATTAGTACAGCCATTTGCATCAGTTACAATTAGTGTATATTCTCCCGCTGATAAATTAGGAATTAGATAGCTGTTTCCAGATATACTAGTAGAATTAATACCCCAATTAATTATGTACTCAGGAGTGCCATTGCTAATTGTAATATTAAGCGAGCCATTACTATCGCCGTTACAAAGAGGATTGTTTCCTGATGCCCTTATATTAGGATTTGGATTGATTGTGATTGTTAAAGTCTGTGTATTAGCAGACTGGTCAGCATTTGGTGTAAATGTATAAGTTGTTGTGGCGGTATTATTTATTTCAGGCGACCAAGTTCCAGTAATTCCGTTATTGGAAGTAGTGGGTAAATCTGGGATTGTCGATCCTGAGCAATATGGTCCAACGGGTGTGAATATTGGGCTAATATTTGAATCAATAATAATTGTTAGAACAGTTGTTGTTGCACACTGCCCAGCAGTTGGAGTAAATGTGTAAGTTGTTGTCTCTGTATTATTAATTGCAGGTAACCAAGTTCCGGTTATTCCTTCAATAGAAACGCTTGGTAATGGGGGAATTGTTTCTCCAATAGAAAATGGACCAATTTCTCCAAATGTTGGAGTAATATTTGGCTCAATTGTGATTGTTAAATTTGTTGGTGTTGCACATGTTCCAGATGAAGGTGTGAACGTATAAGTTGTTGTGGCAGTATTATTTATTGCGGGCGACCAAGTTCCGGTAATTCCGTTATTGGAAGTTGTTGGTAAATTTGGAACTACATCACCTTCGCAATATGGACCAAATTCTGCAAATGTTGGAGTAATATTCGGCTCAATTGTGATTGTTAAATTTGTTGGTGTTGCACATGTTCCAGATGAAGGTGTGAACGTATAAGTTGTTGTGGCTGTATTATTTATTGCTGGCGACCATGTTCCAGTAATTCCGTTATTGGAAGTTGTTGGTAAATCCGGGATTGCATCACCTTCGCAATATGGACCAAATTCTGCAAAATTTGGAGTTACTTGTGATTCAATTGAAATCACTAAAGTTGTTGATGTTGCACATTGTCCAGATGAAGGTGTGAACGTATAAGTTGTTGTGGCTGTATTATTTATTGCGGGCGACCAGGTTCCGGTAATTCCGTTATTGGAAGTTGTTGGTAAATCTGGAATTGCATCTCCTTCGCAATATGGACCAAATTCTGCAAAATTTGGAGTTACTTGTGATTCAATTGAAATTACTAAAGTTGTTGATGTTGCACATTGTCCAGATGAAGGTGTGAACGTATAAGTTGTTGTGGCTGTATTATTTATTGCGGGCGACCAGGTTCCAGTAATTCCATTTGTAGAAGTCGTTGGTAAAGCTGGGATACTGGCTCCTAAACAATAAGGGCCTACTGCTGCAAATGTTGGAGTTATATTTGGCTCAATTGTGATGGTTAAATTTGTACTTGTAACGCATTGTCCTGATGTTGGAGTAAATGTGTAAGTTGTTGTGCTTGTATTATTTATTGTAGGCGACCAGGTTCCAGTTATTCCATTTGTCGAAGTAGTTGGCAATGCTGGAATTGTTGCACCAGAACAATATGGTCCAACTGCTGCAAAAGTTGGAGTTACATTTGGCTCAATTGTGATAGTCAAAGTGTGAGTTAAAGCACATTGGCCAGCTGTTGGTGTAAATGTGTAAGTTGATGTTCCTGCTGTAGCCGTACTTATTGTAGAAGGTAACCAAGTTCCATTAATTCCATTATTGGAACTTGTGGGCAAACTTGCAGGAGTATCTCCTACACAATAAGGTCCTAATTGTGTAAAAATTGGTGTTAAGCTTGGATTAATTGTTAAAGAATATGTGCTTAACAAAGTATAAGTATCTCCCGCATCAACAGACCCACTAGCATTTGCATCACAATATGCATACGCAGAAACAGTTTGAACGATTGGATTTGATGTGTTGTTAATTCCATTTGGGCAAACTCCGTCTGGTGCTACTGAGCCTCCAATAGGCAAAACGCTTGAAAAAACTATGCAAGCTCCAGTATTAGTATTATTAACTAAGTCTTGCCAAGTTAACACATCAAAAGTTTCTCCAGAACAAATTTCGTCATTAGAGTTTGCAACAGGATAAACATTACAGCAGTCTTGATTTATATTATCAGTATATTGACATGAAATTGGAGACGGAGCCATCTCTTCGAAAACTGCATCAATAGACAAGTTAAATGAGCCTGCTGTCCATTCGCCAGATGAAAGAGAACCACATGTTACTCCTGGTGTAAATGTAGTGTATGTTGATCCTACACTAAATGTATTTGGATAAATATAGACTTCAATAATACTATTTTGATTATATCCACCTGGTATATTAGCTAAATTAAGTGTAATATTAGCCGAAGATGCCGGATCTGCGAATACTTGGTCGGAAACAACATTTCCGTCAACCATAATTGTAATCCAAAAATCGGTTACATCATAATTTGGGTGCACAAAACAGTATCCTGACATATTAAGTGTAAGGTTAAGTGATGTTGCATTTCCTCCATTTCCACAAGCTGTAAGTGTTAAATAAGCGGCATTGTTTATTCCTCCAAAAGGACTGCTTACTGCCGATGCATTACTTGTTGAGTTTGTATAAGTTACTGGTAAACTAGGACCTGCTGTATTGCAGCAAGCCAAATCGCTATAACCATAATATTGTAAAGTAAAAGTCTGTGGAGAATGAGCAATACATGCATCAACAGGAGTACTTGGATCAGGTGAGATGTCAAATAATGAGCCTAAATTGCTAAGTGTACAATCGTTTTGCCAATTTGTTACCCACTCACAATTTGCAGCATCAAAACTAATATCTACAATATCACTTATATCAGAAGGTGTATTTGGATATATCGTCATATTATGTGTGCCACTTGCTATAACTGCACCAGTAGATTGACAAGTTATTTCCCATGGTAAATTTACTGAGCTTGTAGAACAAAAATACGCATTATTAATGCTTAAAGGAACTCTAAAGTCATTGCAATTGACAACTGTTTGTTCTACATTACCACTTGGAGTTGAAACAGTAATGGTGGCTGGTGAGATTAAAAAATTAGGCATAAACATAGAGTGTGCTTGTGCACCAAAATCTCCTGTAATAGGTGTACATATTTCTAATCCAGATTGTTGTATAGTTATATAACCACCTGAAGAAAACCCATCTCCGTATGAGTCATATACTGTTATTTTGAAAGCGTTACCTTGTATATTTGGATTAATTGGACCAATAGTAGTAAAAATACTTGTTCCGTTTGTACCAGGACCTCCAGATGCAATAATATCGCCTGTTAAATTACTACTTATTTCCCATGTTATTTCGTTAGCATACGATGATCCGTAGTTTCCTACAATGTCAAAAAATATTTCTCCGTCGCAAGCGGTATTTAATACTTCTAAATAGTAAATTTGATTTGAACAATGACTGTTAGAACTGGATACCGTATTTGAATAAACTGGACAATTTGCTGACCGGAAGAGGGTGGGGCATGTTACACTGACAGTAACTGTTGTTGATGTATTTGGTGTGTATAAATCAGCTATTAAATAGTAAGTTGTGTCTGCTGTTAAGTTAATAGTATAAGAGCCATGATCCCAATAATTTGATGATAAATTAGTTGAATTCGGATTACATGACGACATTAAAAAAAAATCTGCATCTTTTTCTCCTTCATCTAAGTTAAAAGTATATGTCCCTGTTGTTGCTGGTGTGAAAATCCAAACTTGCTCTGAACCTAGATAGGTACGTGAGGCTCCAGTATAATTACTCCATGCTCCTCCTGAAGAGCTTAGATTTGCTGTATATGTAATGCCACATTGTATGGTAACCGCTGAAGAACAAGACCCAGATTTAGAAGGTAAAGTGTTTGGTAATGTTTTTAATAAAATCTCATCTTGCGAAGTGAAATCGACATAAATATCTGCATTATCAAAGTTTTTAAAATTTAATTCACTTACTGACTCAATATGGTTTTTAGATGCAGATTTATTATAAGATTGTTTTGATATAGATTTATTATTAAGTTCTTTTTTGGGTTTATCAGTTTTGGTTGTAAAATATAGATGATGAGCATTATTGATTTCTTCAACAATCATGGTTTCAGTAATATCTTTATGAGCATGAAATACACATGTTTTACCATCTTTCGATAGTTTAAATTCTTGAATTAAGGTGTTTGATAAAATCTTATTTTCAACAAATTGTAAAAAATCTATACTTGTAGGATAGTCTGACAATTGCATATAAATAATATGTGTATTGTCTGGGTATGTTTTTGACGTTTCAGTACTAATTAATTGTACTTGCGGATATAGAAAAAATGGTATTAAAACCAATAATAGTGTAAGTGTATTTTTCATAATTGTAATATTTTAGTAAAACACATTTTAGCCTAAAATGGGCTTTCTATAAATTATAACGAAAAATATCGCTTAAGGTTGTTTTTTTTATGATGAAAAACTATTTATTGCACTAATATATAATATGATAGACAATAAAATTGTGCTGTTTTCCATTATAGTCAGCTTAATTTTGGCGAAAAAGTTATATGTTGTCTGAAATATATCGATTTTATAGTTTTTGCGTTATTAAACTAGCTTTTTTCGTCTATTTGTAATACTTAATGATATTGGTTTCTTAAGGGGTAGGGGGTAAGTGTTCTTCAGTTAGACCCTTAAGTATTCCATCTGCCATAAGTTCGTAGCCTTTTGCATTATGATGTCCATCTTTTTGCCAATAATATTGGTTTATATCGGTTTTTACTTTTTGTTTTTGAAAGTATTCGTAAAGGTTAATATATGAGATGGAGTTTTTGTTGCAAAAATACATGGTGTTTTTAAATGCATTCTTGTTTTTGATTAGGTCTGTTTTAAAGGGGTGGAACACACAAACAAATTCACAATTATTTATTTTGCAAAAATTATTAAATTTCAATAAACAATTTTGAATTATTCTTAAAGAATTTTCGTTTTCTAGTTTTGGATTTGATTTAGGTAACAATTTATCGTCGAAGAATACATTATAAAATGCTCTAGATACATGACTTGATGCGTATATAAATTCCCACCACGGTCCTTTTCGAAAAACGATTTCTTCATCTTGAAATCTTTCAAAACCTCCTCTAATTATAATATCTTCAATATCAGAAGGATTAATACATAAAATAACTAAATCGGGTTTGTATTTAATTAAAGTGTTTTCTAAAATATAATATTCAAATACTGGATCACTTCCACAAAGACCTGCATTAAAATACTCGACATATTCATTAGACATTTTACGCTCTAAGAATTTTAGCCAGGTACTGTCTGCATCTGTCCCATCACCTTCGGTAAAAGAGTCTCCAATTGCAATTATTCGGTAACAAGAATCATCTTTCTCAGTTGTCCACTCTTTATCGCTAAAGCCCTCTTTGTTTGGAGTTCTTGTAAATGAATATTCACGACCAAAACTTAGCTCAGTTGAGTTTTCACGTCCTTTAATAAAAAAATCTGCATTTTTATTTTCATACATGCTGTTGTAATAATATGTTCTTTTTTCAAAATAGGTGGAATACAAACCAGATATTCTCAATGCCACTTCAATAATAATAAGTGTAAAAAAAACACTTGAATTAATAAGAATTAAATTGCTTCGTAGTGGCTGCTTGTTCTTTGCGAATAATATTATTATGAATTTTACAATTAACCATAAGCCCAAATAAAAAATTAGCGATGATGCTATTGTAATATGTTTTAATCCAACAAGACAATAAATCAATAATTGGATTAAAATTGCTAGTAATATGAGATATGTAGAATATTTTAAAACAAATACTATAAGCTTTTTCATACGGGTATATATTAACAACTTGATGATACTTTACAATACTTTAAAAATATAGCCTCACTGAAAGTAATAATGCGGGATAGGTTTTCTTATCAAAATCAAATAGCCCCTTTCTAATTTTTATTGAACATCAGTGTATCATAATCTTACCTTTTTACAAACTTACTACTCTCCCTATTATTCTTATTATGCAAAGTCAAAATATAAAATCCTTCAACAAATTTATTTGCATTTAGGCTGATTTTATTCTCTCCTTTTAGTACTGCGAGTTTTGTTTGATAAATGAGTTTTCCGCTGATATCAGTTATGGATAATGTTAATGTTGTATTTTCAACAGCATTTACTAATACATAAAATTCATCTATTACTGGATTTGGATATAAACTAATTATTTCAAATGAATTTGATTGGTTATCGTTTAGTTTTTTATCATCCACAGGAACATTTACTGCAACAATTTTTGAATACTCAAAAGTATTATCAAAATCCACGATTTTTAGACGATAATAACTGATGTTTTCCCAAGGAGCATCATCGATAAGTGTGTAGTTTTGCAGTTGGTTACTAAATCCAGCAGCTTTTACAATTCCCACGTCCATAAAACCTTTTAAGTCTTTCGATTTTTGGACAATAAAATAATCTGTATTAGATTCTGATGCAGTTGACCATTTTGTTTCTACCACTTTGTTTTGTAATTCTGCTGTAAATGATAATAGGCTGACTGGTAAAGGATTCTCTTTTGAGTTAGAGCCAAAAGTAAATGGCGAAAAGTCAGAACTAAAATCTGATATTACCCAACCTGTAGTGCCTGAGTCATGGGAGTCTGTTAAACCAACATCTTCCCATTTCTGAGTTGTGATATTAAAGTGAGCAACAGTTAAGTCATCATTACTTGTAAAGCTAGTAATTCCACTACGATCTTTATCTTCTGAATAAAGCTTTACTTTCTTTTGCAAGTCCGCATTACCATTTAATTTTGCTAAATTCCAATATTCCACTGTGCTAACTGCCTGAATACTTCCATCAAAATCGACTATAGGATAAGGAAAATCAAAATATTCTGCCATAAATTGATCGGTATTTGCAGTTGTTCCACCATGATGTTCGGCAGCAATTCTTGCCCAAATACCATTTTTGCCTGTTGGAAAAACAAAGCTGTAATTACCAGAAACACCATTACGTCCAGTTTTAAAAACAGGACCATTAATATAACTAGTTGCTTTGCCGCCATCAGGCGAAACCGAAGATTCATCTAATAATGAAATATATTTAGAAGATGTGGTATTAAAAACGCCATCTGTTAATAGCAATTGATTTGAAACCTTTGCGATATTTTGGAGATTTACTGCTGTACTGCTTTTGTCAACTTCTAATTTGTAAAAAGTGGTTTGCGTGCTACCTGTAATATTTTGCACAGCATTTCCAGTAAAACTAACTGTATTGGTATATGGTACAAATGTTCCGTTATTTACAAAGTTCGCAGATTGCGATAAACTTAGGTTTTTTGGATCATCAGAATGCATATCCATAGTTGAGCCTGCATCTATAGTTAAATCTGAAGCACAATCAATATCTTGTTGGAATTCACGAGTGCCCCCAATAATATTAACTTCCCCAAACCATATTTTCTTATCTAGTTTAGCGATTTTAGTACCTGTTTGAATAAAGTTAAATATGCTGGTATTAATATCAATAACATCTGTAGTATGACTCCCATTTGTCATATTTCCATGAACATTTACTGTTCCTTTGTGGGTAAGATTTTTGTACACATAGAAATCACCACCAATGGTAAGTTCTTTATTGGTTTCACAGATTAATGTGCCAGTTTCCTGAATAATAAGTGATCCCTTTATATAAACATCAGATTCTTGGGTTGTAATTGCATTTGTATGAATTTGCATATCGCAACCAAACTCATCTACATTACCAGAGCCATTAAGTCGTGCGCCAAAAAGAAACATTTCTGCAAAACCCGTATAGCATGGGCGGGAGGAGGTAATATTTCCGCGTAAAATTATATCTCCATGAAATTCACTTACATATTGCCCCCAGTCACTTTCAGTTGAGGTTCCGCCAAGATTAAGACTTGCTCCAGACTCGACTAATGTTACTTCACGCGAGATAAGTTTTCGCCCAGCCACATCAGATCCTCCAGTTGAAAAAGTTCCAGACAATACCTCTAAATTGTTATTTACTCTTAAATGACCCGAATATGGATTGCTACTCTGATTTTCAACACCCGTACCATCTCTCAGAAGCTCCACAGTTTTACCAGATGCCGCATTTATTTTTAAATTGTAAAAATTATTATTAGTGGCGACTATACCATTATTGATTGTTGTAAATGTTCGAATAGTACGATTATCAGTAGGATTAAATACAACTGTTCCAGTTCCAGAATCAAATATTCCATTTGAAATCCAGTTTCCTGCAACCGATAATGTGTGTGTTCCAAGCGATAGTTTTGCCTGATTAGACCATTCATAGGAAATCCATAGTGAGCCATCAATAGTTAAATTACTTCCCAAAGTTGTAGTGCAAACGAAATCATCGTCTTTAAAAATTAAAACATCAGCACTAATAATACCAGAACCACTTAAAGTATTATCTCGTTTAATGAAAATTTCAAAATTGCCTGGGCTTTCGAATGTAGCTTCATCATATTTAGTAGAAGCTGTTGTGATATTACCGTTAATTGTATTGGTTGAGGATAATAATGATAGCTTTTTACCTGAAGCTAAATTTAGTGTAGAATTTGTTTCCGTATTAAAAGTATTGGTAACCTCTGCTCTATCTGTTGTTGGATTTATTATATATGATGAACCATCAAGAAAACTTAAGTTGTAAAAAGTTGAAGTTTTTGTTCCACCAATAGTTTTACTAGCTCCTGAGAAGGAAACTGAGCCTGTGCCAGCTGTAAATGTGCCGTTATTTGTCCAGTTTCCAGCTGCTGTAATATCATAAGTGCTTAAATCTAATTCAGAAGTCGATTGATTAATAATTAAATTCCCATCTAAATTTATATTTGACCCTAGGGTTGTTTTGTTATTATAAATTCTTAAATCTGCAATTATTAAACCACTAGCTTTTAACGTAGCAGCATTATTTATATCAAAATCACGCCCTTCACTTGCTGCAGGAATTGTACTATTATTAGCAGCTTCGGCAATAATGTTTCCATTTATGGTAGCATTTGCTCCATAGAAATCGAGCACTTTTCCCGATTTTATTTTTAGACTTGCCCCTGAATTGACGTTTAAATCTCCATAAACATTTGCCCTGTCTCCAGTTGTGGGAGCAATTGTATAAGAAGCATTATTGTTAATGATTAGTTTATTAAAACTTGTAGTATTTGTTCCTTTTATTGATTTACCCACACCACATAAAGTTGTAGTACCAGTGCCACGAGTAAAAGTACCATTATTTATCCAATCTCCATAAACTTTAATGTTTTTAGTTGTGGCATCAAGAGTGCCGTTGGTAATAGTGAGATTGCCTTTTATTATTACATCATCCGAAAGAATATTATTTATTGGATTCTCTGTCACTTCTCCACCATAAAAGGAATTACCAGGACGATTAATCGTTAAATTATTTATAGAATGACCTCCAAATTTTATATATCCATCATAGTTTTTATTCCCATCGGATTGCTCATTTAGTAATATTATTGTTCCTCCAGTGATATCAACTGTTGCAGAACTATTCCATTCTAGAATATGAGGATTGGGATTTGCATAGTTATCTACTCCACAAATTTTCACATCTCCTCCTGTAGCAGTAAATGTAGCATTTTCATTAATATCAAAGCCATCCGATGACGTACTCCCATCTCCATAATATTTAATCCAAAGTTCTCCCCCTGTCATATTAACTTTACCTTTGATACTGCTAGTCCCAGTTACAACGAGATTGTCTTGAATAAAAACTTTTGATCCTGGTTCAATATTTAATTTTCCGTCATTGATGTATAAATCATTATATTGATTAATTGTTCCTGCGGGAATTTCAGAAATAATTGTTGTGCTTCCAATATTTAAAATTCCACTGTTTTTTACTGTAACAATTCCACCAGAATTTATTCGAAAATGATCAGAATAACCAGCTGCATTATGATTAAGTGTACCAGAAATCTGGATTTCTCCAGAACAATAAACATATAACTGAGACCCATTTACCGTCACATTAGCACCCTTATTAATATGTAAAGACTTGCATCTATTAGTAACACTTGTATTATTTATACTTAAGCCAACCGTTTCAACAATCGGATACTTCGGACGTCCAGTAGGAATAATTACATTATCATCAACTGTTGGTACATTTTGAGGATTCCAATTTGATGTTGTATTCCAATTTGTACTTGTATTACCAGTCCAAGTAATTGGTGAATCAATTGCTAAAGTAGTAAAGTTAATAGTACTGGCATACGATGATGCAGATCCTGAGCCACAATCAGTAACTGCTTTAACTGTCCAATGATATTCTGTATTTAAGCTTAAATTATATACTAATACATTCAGATTGCTTGTCATTCCGCGTTGTACATAACTTGTTTCATAATTTACGGTTGAGCTTGTATTTACTGCCCAATAATATTGTACTGTGGGACTTCCGACTGTAGTATTGGCTGTCCAGTTTAATTGTGCAGAACTCGCCCCGATACTTGTAGTTGACAAGCTTGTGGGCGTTCCTGGGGTTTCACAAGTTGTTGTAAAATTACTTGCACTTGCATAATTAGAAGCTGTATTATTACAATCCGTTTTTGCTTTTACTGTGTAATAATATTGTGTACCGCCTACTAGGTTTGTTAAATTTGCTGATAATGTAGTTCCAGAACCTCTTTGTATATA
>JAQUBO010000231.1 GCA_028686735.1 Bacteroidales bacterium | reverse complement strand
CCCAATTAATGCAGTAGAGGCACCTCCTTAAAAGAAAAGTGTTGCATAAATTCTCCAGTCATATTGATTTGAGCTCAATAACAAACCAAATCAAGTTAGGAGAAAAATATGCAACAGAGTCATGCAAACAAGAGCCTTAAAAAAGGTCAAGTCAAAATTGAGTTTAGCCCCAAATTAATCACTTCCTGGGGTGGAACAGCTGCCATCTTTTCGAGGTTTTTCGATAAGATCGAATTTAGAGAATTGGTTGAGAAGATTTATCCAGTCCAAGAGTATTCCAATAACTCCACTGGCGTATATTCCAAACTCATATCGCTGTTTATCTCTGTTCTCAATGGTGGCACCAAGTTTTCACATATCAACTATATGGAGAATGGGATCAAGATATTCGAACGTTGTTTTGGAGTGAAACGCCTAGTCAAATCATCCACCGGTATAACCAGGTATTGGAATAAGTACAATAGCAGGGCACTGAACGAGACCCTATTACAAAACATCAGCCAGTATTTCCTGCGCCCGTTGCTGGAACAGGCCAAAATCGAAAAGGATACCCTACGTTTTGACTCTACCGTTATCACTCGTTATGGAGAACAGGAGGGAGCCAAGAAGGGCTACAACCCCGCCAAGCGTGGCAGACCGTCAAATCACCCTCAGATTGCTTTTCTGGGAAGTGGCTACACAGTCAACTTTTGGAACAGATCTGGGAATACACGTTCTGCCAATGGCATAGTTGAATTCTATACCCAGACTAGAGGCTTTATCAGAGATATCAAGATTGAACGGGTATTAGCGGATAGTGGTTACTATGACCGCAATTTTATCCTGAAGCTTGAGGAAGACAGTGTCGAATACGTAATCGCGGCTCCGATATATCAGTTTTTCCAAAGGATAGTATACCAAAACCCCGAATGGACACGAATTGATGACGGTCTTGAAGTGGGCGAATTCTCATTCTCACACCAAGCCGAGAACTGGGGAGGAGATCGTCGCTATATAGTTGTCCGTCAAGAGATCAAAAGGCGTCCAAAAGCCACAGGCAAGCAACTGAGCCTCTTCAAAGACGAGGACTACGGCAAAGATTATCGTCACTCACTGTATGTTACAAACAACCATACAGCCAGCCCACACGATATCTGGCGCTATTACAGGCCCCGGGCCAATCTTGAGAACATCATCGAAAACCTGAAGGATGGTTTTGGCCTTTCAGCATACAACATGAAGAGCTTCTGGGCTACTGAGGCAGTTTTGATGACAATCTGCCTGCTTCTTCACAATCTGGTAACTGTGCTCGTCAAACAAGTACTGCTCGACAGTGATAAGGATAGGAAGCTACGAACGATAAGGATGGAATACCTGATTGTCCCAGCGCTTTTGGGAAAGGACGGCAGGGATGACGTGTTAAGGCTGGGATTATCTAACCCAAAACGAAGAGATAAATTCTCAGATATCCTTGATAGACTTAAAGATCTGAGGCTAACTTTCTATTGCAATGCAGTTCAAAATGAGGAGGTGGCATGAGCTAAATAAAAAGCGTTTGGGGCTAGTAATTACACTTGCTGGCAGACTTAAAATCAGTCCCAAAAAGGGGACTGAGAAAACCCTACTGCATTAATTGGGATAAATGCGACTTGATGCCTCCGCGTGATAGTAGGGTTAAATCCTCCCCATCCGTACAATCCGTGTGAACATTAGCCTTCCTGATGATGCTTTGTTTCGATTTTTCTTGACAAAATGCCAAAATCAGATAGATTGTAAAAAAACTAAGGAGTGAATTATGAAAAAAGGAATAATATTCCTGTTAATCGCAATCCTCAGCCTCGCACTCTTTGCCGAAAACGCGAAGTCTGAAGCTATTGGAAGCCTGAGTACGGCTAAATCCCTGATCGAAAGCGGTCAATATGTAAAAGCCCAGGAAGAGCTGGATTATGCCCAAGCCAAGATCAGCGAAATACTTTCTGAAGACCTGATCAAATACATCCCTGCTCCCCCCGCTGGATATACACTGGAGGACAAAACTTCACAATCTCTGGGACAGGCAGGAGCTATCATTGCCAGCGCAAATGCCATCGCCGCCACAGGCAATTACAGCAAAGGTGATATGAACTTGGATCTGACCATCGCAGTAGGCGGTCTCCCCGGTAAGACTGCAGGACTAATGGGTCTGGCAGCAATGTTTGGCGGCATTACAGACATGGGTAGCAAAACCATCCGGATAAAAGGTTACAATGCAACCTTGGAATATGACAAATCCGAAAAATCGGGAACTTTGACTATCAAAGTGTCGGATAAAATATCGATAGTAGTGGATGGTAATAATCTAACGGATGCTGATGTGATGAAGACTTTGGCCGAAAAGGTTGATATGGATGCCTTAGTAAAGAATTTCCAATAATTTAACAGATACTATATGCCTCGTTTGACAAAATCAGACGGGGCTTTTCAATCTAAATCTGTGAAGCCAAAACCGTCAAAATCCAGACTATCTGCCTGAGGTTCGGGCCCACGGCTCAGGGTAAGCCGGATCAGGGATCTCTTTTCCAGCTTCGTGCCGGCAGAAGGTTGAGACCGAATGACCTCGTTTTGCGCATATTCATTACTATACAAAGAATCTACGATGCTGCTTCTGAGATCGTAGTTTCGCAGCGTCACCATGGCATGCTGAAAGCGGTTGCCACGCAGATCCGGCACTGTCACCATTTTACTGCCTTTGCTGATCACCAAAAAGACGGTACCTTCCTGTCTCACTTTGTCTCCAGGCACGGGAGCTTGACTTAAGACATGGTCCATCTTGATCACTTCGCTAAATAGTGAATCCTTGATCACCACGTGGAGTTTTGCATTGTTGAGCACTTTTTTGGCCTCAGCCAGTCCCATGCCCACCAGGTGTGGAGTCTCCACTTTTTTCGGACGGCCAAAGGCTACAGGAAGGATCAACTGGCTGAATATAAAAGCGGTTACAAAGATGATGCCCAGCCCAATTCCGAACATATATCCCCATTTTTTCAGGTCTGTTTTACTCACGATAGTCTCACTTTATCTTTTGCATCTTGGCTGCAAAAGCTCCGTCCATGTGGTGTTTGAAAGGGATGGTTTTCATAAAGCCTTTTTCGGTATAGGCTTTGGGAATATATTTCTCGGCAGGGATAAGCTTGAATTTGGGATTGTGCGCTAAGAAACGCTCGATCTGCGCTTCATTTTCCTGAGGATTCATAGTGCATGTAGAATAAACCAAATAGCCTTCCAGCTTCACGAAATTCGCCGCATGATCCAACGCTCTTTCTTGCAATTTGACCAATTGAGGGATGTCGTGCCGGGCCTGCCATCTGAGGTCTGCTTTTCGGGAAAAGACTCCCCAGCCGGAGCAAGGTGCATCCACCAGGACTCTATCATAAGCCGGAGCTACAGGGCCATACTTCAAGGCATCTGTGGTAATCTGTTTGATATTGGAAATTTGCAGACGGTCTGCTGCTTGTTTTAGCAGCTTCATCTTTTGAGGAATCCTATCCACTGCGATCACTTCTCCGGTGTTTTGCATCCGTTCTGAAATGTAGGTGCACTTGCCTCCCGGAGCGGCAAAAAAGTCTAACACAGATTGCTCTGGCAAGGGATCCAAGAGTTCCACCACCATGGCTGCGGAGGCATCCTGTACCGAGAAATAACCTTCCGAGAAGGCCACTTCATTCAAAACCTCAGAAGCCTGTTTGGTGGTAAACATCATCTTACTGGCCACACAGGGAATGACCTCAATCTCTCTGCGGGCAAAATACTTCTGCAGTTTCTCAGGAGTGGTGGCCAGGGAATTTACCCGGATATGCAAGGCTGGATTTTCGTTGAAATACATAGCCAGATACTCTGTGGATTCTTCTCCAAAGAGCTCGATCCAGGTCTTGATCAAATCCGGAGGATAAGAATGCTCGTAGGCAATTCTGAGGGCTGGATCCTTGGGAAACTTAGTCTTGTCCTCTCTGAGATATGCCCTTAGAATAGCATTTACAAAATCCGCAACTGGCTCGGAAAGGATGCTTTTGGCCAATTCCACGGTCTCATTCACAGCCGCGTGTGGCGGAATGCTATCCAAATACATGATCTGATACAAACCTATGTAGAGCATGATCTTGATCTTGAGGTCTGTGGATTCATACTTCTGGGCATCGGTATAATGCGAGAGGATAAAGTCCAGCTTTTGGCGCATTTTGACCACACCCTTCACCGTGGTATAAAAGAGAGCAACGTCTTCCCCATTGGCTTTCAGCTTTTTGGCTCTTCGTTGCAGTAGAGCATCGGAAAAATCACCGTCTTTGAACACTCTTAGGATCACTGTATATGCTTCAGATCTAAAATTCATTTTGCCCTCTGATATAGTCTCTTAATCACTTCTTTGATCAATTTCTCCTCGGGAAACTCGCGCTCTTCCGGACCCAGCAGTTTTAATTCCCGCTGGATCAAGGCTGCGTTAAAACCCAAGGCCATCAAGGCACTTTCCACTTCTTGCAGCGGTGCATGGACAGCGGCAAATTGAGAGGCATCCACATAGTCCATCAGCTTGTGGACTTTGTCCCCGAGCTCCACGATCAGGCGTTGAGCGCTCTTTTTCCCGATGCCGGGAACTTTGGTGAGCAGCCCCTCTTCCCCACTTTGGATACTTCTCACAAACGCGGGTATGCTCAAGGTGGAGAGGATGGAGATAGCAGTCTTGGGACCAATGCCGCTGACTTTGGTAAGCTGGGTAAAGAGTTCACGCTCGGCGAGGGTGGCAAAGCCATAGATACGCACATCGTCTTGTGAAAAACTGAGAAAGCAGAATAGTGAGCATTCGCTGCCCACTGGCGGCAGGCTTTCGTAGGTAGAGACGGGAATCTTGAGCTCCCAGCCTATGCCCATGGTTTCGATCACCGCTATTACAGGGCTTTTCTGGGTGAGTTTACCTTTGATGTATTCGATCATGTGGCTTTTTCCCATTTGATCCGGTTAAAGTGTGTGGTGGCTATAGCCAAGGCGTCATAGGCATCATCGCGCAGCTTGGTTTCGCTGAGCGGATATAATTTATTGATCATATAGCGCACCTGAGCTTTGGTGGCATTTCCATTGCCAACCACCGCTTTTTTGACTTCACGGGGGCTG
>JAQUBO010000230.1 GCA_028686735.1 Bacteroidales bacterium | reverse complement strand
GAGTTTAATATCCCGGGGAGTGGTCCTCATGAGATTGCATTAAATTATTATTTACCTCAAATTAAATCTTCGACAACAATTGATGCAACAACTCAAGTGGGTTATACTGAAGGAAATCCTGCAATAACATTAAGCGGACAGAATAAATTTGCATCAGGGTTTGATGTAAATAATGCAACAACCTTAATTAATGGCATTCATATAAAAAATTTTAATAACAATGGTGTTTTACTCTATAATGCAAGTAATTCACGAGTTGAAAATTGCGTTTTTACTTCTATTACCAATACAATAGATACTAAAACTGCTGCAGTTGGAATTAGAATAGTTGGGTCAAATAATGTTGAGCTATATGGAAATGACATTCAAGTAAAACTTAACAGCACATCTTCTTTATCTCCAACCTATGGAGTGTTTGTTGATAAATCATTTTATTGTATAATTGGTGGGACAGAAGAAGGGAAATCGAATTTAATAGCAAATTGCGGTTATGTTGGTGTTGCTGTTCGTGGATGCAATTACAATAAAATATCTGGCAATATTTTCGATAATAATGAGAAGGCTATTGAAATGGTATATAGTGCTAATGCAGGTATTCAACCACCTGAAATTACAGATTATCAAAATGGTATTTTAAGTGGAACCGCTTTACCTAACAGCACAATCGAAGTTTTTGGCAGTACAGGTGAAGAAAATGCGAATGAGTATTTAGAGAGTACGATTGCTGATGGTGGTGGGGGATGGAGTGTTGAGGTAAGTACTGGGTATGAGTATTTTGTTGGAACGCAGAGGGATGGGGAAAATAATAGTTCAGGGTTAAGTAGCGTTTTTATAAATACGATTACAACTCAATTACTTACAATGTACCAAAACACAGATTCTATTGATTTAGATGATTTTTTATATGCAAGCATATTACCAGACGCAATTCAATATGAATTTAATGTAATTCAAACAGACTCAGGAGTAAATCAAATTATTACAAAAGATGTGAATTACTTTAGTCTTCTGGAATTAGAAAACAACGAAGCATATTATGATAAAGAATATAAGATAAAAGTGAGGGCTGTATTTGAGAATGAAGTCTCTGCATGGGGAGATGAAATTGTCTTGAGGACAATTGATAAGCAAAAATACAGATATGGAATTGCACACATCAGAATTTTGCCATCTTATAATAATGCTATTATACCTTTTTCAGGTATTGATAATTCTGTTCCTATTCTTATTGAAGGGTATGATGAATTAAATTCAATATTAAAAGTGAATACTATTGAAAAAACTTTCCCAAAAATATTAAATAAATTACCAGATTTATTTAATATATATACAATTTATTTTGATGAATCTTTTTCAACTGATAGTTTAATTAGTTGGGCAAATCAAACAGCATATTTTGAATATGTTAGTAAATACCCGATTTACAAAATAAATGAAGATGTAAATGACCCATACTTTGAAAACCCTCCAACACAGTGTACTTTTTGTGATAATAACTTAGGGCAATGGTCTCTGCAACAACTAAACGCAGAAAACACATGGAATTTAGTTGAAAATGATAATATTATAAAAATAGCAATTGTTGATAATGCAGTTAGATATGATCACCAAGACTTACATGATAACATATATATAAACACTGGAGAAATTCCAGTAAATGTTTTAAGTATTTTATTAAGTGATACTTATGACACAAACGAAAATAATTTTGTGGATGCGAATGAATTTGTTAATTATTGCAACGAAATAAGCCCACTATCAATTAGTAATTTATATGATGTAATGAATAATCAAAGCGAATTTAGTGATATTTTTGATGGAATTGATAATGATGATAATGGTTATGTAGATGATATTATTGGATGGGATGCATCAGATGAGTATAATAATGATAATGATCCATACCCAGGGGTAATAACAACACAAGGAGAGAAAATTTTTGCACATGGAACGCATGTCGCAGGGATAGCATCTGCTGTAACTAATAATAATGAAGGAATGGCATCGTTATCATTTAATCATTCTCGGATAATTCCAGTAAAAACAACTAAGGACACAAATTCTAGTAATTTCTTAGATAATTCTTATGACGGAGTTCAATATGCAATTGCTGCAGGAGCTGATATTATAAACATGTCATGGGGTGCAGAATGGACAGATGCAATTGCCAATTATCCATTATATTCTGTAATAACTAGTGCTCATTATAATTTAGGTATAACTTTTATTGCTTCAATGGGGAATGACTGGGGGTATAAAAAAAATGCTCCTGCATGTATTCCTGTAGTAGTTGCAATTGGTGCTACAAATTCAAGTCAGAGTGTTGCTAATTTTTCGACACATGGTAATTATATGGATTTTTTTGCTCCGGGTGCTGATATTTTAAGTACATATTCAGCGGGAATCAACGAATATTTTTGTGAGAGCGGAACTTCAATGTCATGCCCGTTAGCATCCTCATTATGGGCATTAATTAAGTCAATAAATCCAAATGCGACTTTTAATCAAATATACAATTGCATTACTTCTACTTGTTATAAACCTAGTTTTTGGAGTACTGATTGTACCGAAACCGTGGATCCTACACCTTGGAGCACTCAAATTAGTAAGTATGGGATTATCAATCCATACGATGCTGTTTTATGCTTTAATGAACTTCCTCCAGTTGCAATGTTTGAACACTTGGGCGGTTCTACTTGTCCTGAAACTGACCTTTATTTTTATTCTATATCAAGTGGAGGCCCGATTTCATCTGAAATGACACTGTCATGGACATGTTCTAACCCAGAAGTACTATTTAGTACCCCATCAGCTTTAAATACAAACATTTCTTTTCCTGATGAAGGAACATATACTATAGTCTTTACAATTTTTGATGTAAATCATGAGATTATAAGCCAGTATGAAGAGAATATATTTGCAGCATATCCTAAGGTTGAATTCAACAATGTGTATAATTTTAGTTCTTGTTATGGTTTTGAAGTTTCAGTATTTTTAGAGTTTTCGGGTAACCCTCCTTTTAGTTTTAACTATAGACTTAATGATGGTCCGGAAATCACTATAAATAATGTGGTAAGCCAAAATTATTCATTAATTGTTGATGGCTCAAATATTTTAAGCGTTGGTTCATCAAATATAGTTAGCATAACTAATGTTAGTGATTATTCATGCTTAAATAGCGATGATGTTTTTATAACAACATTTGAAATTATTGATTGTGATTTATGCTCAAGAAATCATAATAATGTCATGACCTGGAATCAAGGTCAAATGCAATTTGCACCAAGTAGCTTTTCATATACTCCATCTACCAACACTTTTCCTGAATCTTCTTGTGCAATTTCAGATAATTTTGGAAATCCATTATTATTAATGAAAGGTGACTATCTTTACAATTTAACATGCATAAATGCCCTAAATGAGTATACTGAAATTACAGGCTCAGAATTTGGATTTTCATCAAAAGAAGGCAGTATAATTTTACCACATGACAGTGGAAATCCTTATTTGTATTATGCTTTGGTTGTTACCGATAACAATAGCTCAAGTACCTTTCCGATGTCTTTGAAATATTATTTAATTGATGTAAGTGAGATGCAAATTATAAATACTGAAATTATTTTAAAAGATGATGTAGAAGTTATGGAAGCTTGTAAAATAAGCGATGATTATGGTTATTGGATTTTAACGAACACAAAAAGTATAAATAAAAACAATCTTTACAAACTGCAGAATAATATTTTAGAATTTCAGGGTGAAATTGAAGTTCCATATCGTAATATAAGTGCACACATGTGTTTTAGTCCGAATATGAATTTATTGGCAGCAAAACAAGAAATAAGAGGCACAACAGAATTCACTTATGCCACTAACATATACAATTTCAACAGAGATATAAATTGTCCAATAGAAGACAGATTGAGTCTTGTAAAATCAATAGAGCATGTTACTTTTACACCATATAATTATGAATTCTCTCCTAACAGCCAATTACTATATATTACAGGTAATGAATCAGGACTTAAGCTTATGCAATTCCCTATATATAATTCCGATAATAATCCTACCTACATTAAAGAAGGGGAACAAGGAACATTATCTGGAATGAGATTAGGTTTAGATGGTAAATTATATATTGAGTTAATAGTAAGTGGAGGAGTTGATAAAATAAGTTACTTAAGAGCTCCCAATGAAATTGGCGAAGCATGTATGTATGTGAATGGGGCATATATTAGCAATACACTTTTAGGAATCGAATTATCCAGAAGAATACCAGAAATACCATTCAATTTTTCAATAAAGGAAGAAGTTATAGATTGTCAAAATAATTTAATAATCGAAGATCTGACAGGATATGAACCATTTACGTATCTATGGAGCAATAGCAGTACTGATGATCACATAAATAATATTGTTCCCGGAGAATATTCTGTTACTATTAGTGATATGTACAACTGTACTTTGTCAAAAAATATCAACGTGCAGGAATTTAATACAGTGACTTGTTTCATAAATGCAGTAAATGATATTTGTTTTGGTACAATTAATTCAGGTTCTGTAGATTTTACAATAACTGACGGTGCTGCACCATATATTGTTGAACTGATTGCTGATGTAAGTGTTTCAGAAACATTAAATGTTGATAATTATGGATCATATACTTTCGAAAATCTCGGAGTTAATGATTATTCTATTCAAGTAATTGACGACAATGGATGTATTTTTGAAACAAACTTTTCTATAGGTTTAGCATCAGAAATGATATTGACAATTTCTGTACTAAATATTCCATGTGAAGGTTCAGCAAACGGATCGGCATATGCAGATGTTCAATTTGGCGTAAGCCCTTATTCTTATATATGGTCTAATGGAGAAACAAATCAAACTGCAGTTTTGTTAACGGGTGGAGAATTTGAAGTTACCGTTATTGATAATAATAACTGTTCAGTGACAGGAGATATATTTATTTCCGAAAACGAATCTCCCTCCATTACCCTCACGGCAGTTCCAGGAGTAATTTGTGCAGGAGAGAGTTCAACTATAACAGCTGGAGCTACTGGTGGTTTATCTCCATGTATTTCCGAATGGTCACCTATCTTACCACAGCAGGAAAACAATATTGTC
>JAQUBO010000229.1 GCA_028686735.1 Bacteroidales bacterium | reverse complement strand
TACTTTTGAGTTCGCCAGCTGGCGAACTCATTTATTTTAACTTTTGACTGAACGTAGTAAAAGTCAAGGGTTAAAATATGCCGACGAATCTCTTTTGGCATGATTTTTTGGTGCATAGCAATCCAAAAATCATGACAAAAGAAAAGTATGCGTTTGCCCTGAAAAAAGTGTTTTTTATCTAAACACAAATGGAAAAATATTTCTATAATCATCTAATTTTTACGCAATTATTTTAATGGTGTCATTAACTCCTTTCAGAAACGAGAGGCAAAGTTACAATAAGTCGTTCGCAAATAAAGGACTAACAAAATAGGGTAGAATTTCGATTACACTCCTTTTGTTCATTGTTCTTATTTTGTCCAATAATCCTAAACAATACTGAATTAACCAATCACTTATTTTCTCGTTTTGTGGTTTTTAGCACTTTAGAAACGTAAACTTAGCTTAATATTTCTTCTAATTCTTTTAATACCATTGCAGTGGCTCCCCATACAATTTGTTTGTCAAAGGCATAAGAGGGGGCATCAATCCTTATTTGTCTGGCACAGACCTGACGGATATTTTCAGACTTAAGCAAATCGAATAAATCTACGATAAAGACCTTACGAACTTCGTGTTTGCAAATAATTAATTTATGAATACTATCAACAATACATATTACGGGTAAAACATTATATCGGCTAATAGGAATTTGTACAGATGTTAAGCTACCCACGTATGATTGTTTGGAGGCCTTTAAGCCAACCTCTTCGCTTGCCTCTCTAAAGGCAGTATCAATAAGGTCGTTGTCTGAGTCTTCTTTTTTTCCACCCGGGAATGCAATTTGTCCCGAGTGAGGACTAGCATCTTGAACTCGTTCTATTAAAACTGTTTTGATTCTATTGTTTTCTTCAAACAAGCAGATTAGTACTGCAGCATCACGTAAATCTTGATTATAATTGAAGTATTCAGGCTGATTATCAGGAAAAACAGGAATCATTTCTTTCTGAGCAGACATTCCTGGTAGTTTTTTATTTAATTTGTAACTTAATAATTCTTTAAGTAACTCTATATTTTTCATATTACAAAATCTACTAATAAAAGCAGACACTTGTCTGTCTATCTTTGTTGTTGTTTAAATTTCTATTTACACTTTTAAATTTGCTTGATTATTTTGATGTTAGCTGTTCTTTTTATTTGGATTATTATCAAAAGCAACAACGAACTCTTCAAGACTTATGCCCGACATATAGTCGTTAAAGTTGATTTTAGATAATGCTTTGGTAATAGCTTTAGAGTTTAATTCACAATCTATTAGTGCATTTTCTAAATCAGATATATCTCGTATAGAGAAAAAATCTCCGAAAATTCTAATTTGTTTAATTGTATTGTTATCTGCTTGTAGATATATTTCGAAATTCCCATGTTTTGCAGAACATATATTGTAAAGTGGGAGGTCTATTTCACTACCAAAATTCCATTCCCAGGTAGAGTATTTTTCGGTAACTAATTTATTGATACCTTTAATGTCTTCTTTACTTATCTCATAAACTTTAGATTCTGGGAATATACTGCGTAAATAATTCCAAAACATTTCAAAAACATCTTCAACAGAGGGTGTGGGGTCTATATATTCGGAGAGATTTGTTATTCCCTCATGACTAGAGCGTAAAGCCCGGTCGTTTTGTTTTGCAGTATTTATTTTAAGTGCATCTGTAAGGGATTTCATATTCGATGATATTAGCAATGTCCCATGATGTAAGATTTTTTTGTTGATTTTTGAACGTGCATGACCACTAAATTTTTTATCTTCTACAATTAAGTCATTTCGTCCAGCAAAGCTTGCCTTAAGTTCTAGCTTTTTATTTACAAAATCTAATACTATTTTACAAACTTTGCTAAAGTCGTAAAGTTTGGAATCGTCATCAAAATAGATATGCGAAAAATTAATATTACCATGGTCTTGGAAAACTGCTCCTCCACCTGATAGTCTTCTAACTATTTTTAAATCGTTTTGTTTAACATATAGAGCATTAATTTCGTCGTAAGTATTTTGATTTTTACCAACGAGTATAGAGGGCTCGTTTACTGCAATAATAAAAAACTCTTCATCGAAATTGTTTAAAAGATACTCTTCTAAAGCAAGATTAAAATATGCATCTTTTGATTCTGATTTAATAAGTAACATATCGATATGTTTTAAATTTTTGTAAAGCTAATTTTAAATTTTATAAAAAACAAGTTTTACTGATATGTCAACAGGGCAAACGCATACTTTTTTTATCACAATAATTTCAAATGTTTTTTATTACTTTTGAGTTCGCCAGCTGGCGAACTCATTTATTTTAACTTTTGACTGAACGTAGTGAAAGTCAAGGGTTAAAATATGCCAACGAATCTCTTTTGGCATGATTTTTTGGTGCATAGCAATCCAAAAATCATGACAAAAGAAAAGTATGCGTTTGCCCTGGATATGTCAATTTGATAGTCTTTTAGCTTTTTTATATTGTTTGTGTTTATAAATAATTACTGAGATTAGTTCGTATTCGGTCAGACGGGTAATAAATCCAGACGAAAAATTACACCAGTCAATAAATATATTTACTTCTTCTCGTGGCATTTTGGTTATAGTCATTATTAATTCAGGGCTTAATTTTTCTTCAATAATGTTGGTGAGTTTGTCGGCTTGTTGTAACTCTTCTAGTTTTCGTTTTTCTTTCCCCTCTTTACTAAACATGTCATATAATGCTGAAATAGGGCTAAAGACCAATCCAAAACCTGGTGCATTTACACGGGAATAATAATCAATGTCGGCTGGTCTAATCGGGAAGTTCCGAATAGCATTTTTATAATCGTCATCTGGTAAACGCATATTGGTAATCTCATATTCTAATTGTTTATATTTCTTTAAAGCGATTATGTTTATCGTATTTAATTCGTAAATGCGTGTGTCTAAAAACACTACTAATGGTTTCATGTTATCGGCAGCCGAGTCAGTTAAAACAACGTATTTGCGATCATATCCAAGACTCGAAAATGTGAGTGTGTCATTTATTCTTGCAGTAAGAATAAAATATCCTGTTGTATCGCTTATAGTCCCTTTTCGAGTTTTTTTTACAAAAACATTAACATACGGAAGTGCGTTGCCTGTTGTCTCTTCAAAAATAAAACCTGCTACAATTACCCTATCAGCCATTTTTATAAACTGACAACGTGCCTGAATTGACAAAAGCAAAACAAACGAAATTATAAATGTTATTTTTATCTGTTTAATCAATTTTTATTTTGTTATGACAAGTATAACGTGCAAATATCTATTTTATTTATGATATATACATTTTTTGTGTTAGTAAAGTTTTATTTCTTCTAAATAGTTGAGGTTTTTTCTCAGTCCATCTCGTATTGCACTTAAAGTATTTATATGGGATAATGCGGAGTATCGCCTTTTATTAAAATAATTGCCTTAAATTCAATATTTATTCTCATTTTTGTAAAAAAAAACATATATGCATAAATCAGGTTTTGTAAATATTATCGGAAATCCAAATGTTGGTAAATCAACCTTAATGAATGAGTTAGTTGGCGAACGTTTATCAATCATTACAAATAAATCACAAACTACACGGCATAGAATTTTGGGAATTGTTAATGGAGATGATTTTCAAATTGTTTATAGTGATACACCAGGAATTATTAAACCTCACTATAAATTACAAGAAAAAATGATGAATTCTGTGGTTTCTGCTTTTGAAGATGCTGATATATTTTTGTATGTTACAGATGTTGTCGAAACTTCGGATAAAAACATTGAGTATATTGAAAAATTGCAAAACTTGGATGTGCCGATTTTGTGTTTAATTAATAAGATTGATCTTGCTCGTCCAGAAAAATTGGTAGAATTACAAGAGTTTTGGAAACAACAACTTCCCAAAGCTGAAGTGCACATTATTTCAGCTTTGCACAAAACTAATCTAGATGTGGTATTTGACCGCATTTTTGCTCTTTTGCCCGAAGGACCTGCATGGTTTCCAAAAGATCAGCTTACCGATAAAACAGAAAGATTTATTGTGTCAGAAATAGTTAGAGAGAAAATACTCAAAAATTATCAAAAAGAAGTCCCTTATGCATGTCAAGTTGTTGTCGAAGAATTTAAAGAAGAAGAGAAAATTATCAGAATAAAAGTTGTTATTATTGTTGAAAGACAAAGTCAAAAAGGTATTGTGATTGGACATAAAGGTGGTGCTTTAAAGCGAGTAGCAACACATGCGAGAGAAGATATGGAGCAGTTTTTTCGCAAAAAAGTTTATGTCGAATTCTTTGTGAAAGTTAAAAAAGATTGGAGAGATAGTGATTATAATTTGCGAGATTTTGGTTATGTATAGAGAAACACTAAATAAATTTATTTGATTAATTTTATTGCGAAAAATATGAATTATTCTATACGATTATCTACAGAAGAAGATTATCCTCAAATATTAGCATTGATTAAAGATTTGGCATTATTTGAAAATGCCCCAGATAAAGTGCTGAATACTGTAGAGTTTATGAAACAAGAAAAACACTTATTTGGTTGCTATGTAGCAGTATCAGAGACTGAAGAAGTTATTGGGATCGCATTGTACTTTTTTGCCTATTTTACATGGATAGGAAAATCTCTTTATCTCGATGATTTGTACGTAAAACCAGAGTATAGAAATATGGGTGTTGGAAATAAATTGTTAAAGTACATTTTTAAGCTTGCCAAAGAAGAAAACTGCAGACGACTAAGATGGCAGGTTATAGATTGGAATACTGAAGCAATAGAACTCTATAAAAAAGTGGGAGCAACAATAGATAACGAATGGATTAATTGTGATTTTGATTATGAGCAAATAAAGAATTTCTGATTAGGGTTTTTCTGTTTCCCAAATAGGACTTTATGGTTTTACATTATAAAATGTGTTCGGTTATTAGTGTGTCGGTATGTCGGTAATCGTTTAATTTGCTCATAAGTTAATGTTTGTAAAAAGCAAAACGTTTTTGAACAAGAGAACAAGAGAACAAGAGAACAATCGAACAATTGAACATTCGAACAATTGAACAGAAGAACAAAAAAAAAACAAAAAGCAACGAACAACGAACAACGAACAAAGAACACTTCGACAAGCTCAGCACATCGCAAAGAACACTTCGACAAAAGCTCACTTCGACAAGCTT
>JAQUBO010000228.1 GCA_028686735.1 Bacteroidales bacterium | reverse complement strand
TGTCAAATATTAAATAATTAAGATTTCCTCAGTATCGTTAAATTACAAATCAAATAAATATCCTTTAGATTAAAAATCCGAACGAGCGGAGGTAAAATATTCATGGATAATTTTTGATTTTGCCTTTTTAACAACTTGTTTAAAATTCCTGTTTAACTCACTGTGTTTTTGTCACGAAGTTTGCAGCTGCGCGAGCAAACTTCCCGCCAAAAACCGCTTGTGCATGTTAATAAGCTATTAAGGTTTTAAAAATATAAGGTCGTAAAAAGTTTTATGAAAAATCAATATTTACTAACCTCGAATTGGTATTGCATATCGACAGAGATCGTTTGAACTATAAACTCTTGTAAACAGAAGACACAGATATAAAATTCCTGATTAACTCACAGTGTTTTTGTCACGAAGTTTGCAGCTGCGCGAGCAAACTTCCCGCCAAAAACCGTTTTATTTACAACTGGTGTAGAATACTAGCCGTTATTAACCGTTAAGTAACGGATAAGTTTTAGTTGGAGTTTTGTTGCGAGATTTATCGATATTCACAAATATTTGTGAAACTTGCAAGAGCTAAAACCCTTTATTAGCAACAGTCGTGTAAGCTTAGTCGTTATTAACCGTTAAGTAACGGATAATTCTTAGTCGGAACTTTAATGTGAAAAACTAGTGTTTTTGTAAATAATTACAAAATCTTGATGTGTCAAATTGTAGTATTGGCAAAGCGTACGTGATGCTAGTCGTTATTAACGGTTAAGTAACGGATAAATTTTTAGTTGAATTCTGAGGTTAAAACCTTCATTATTTGCAAATAATTGTAAAATTAGTGAGAATTAAAACCCTTTATTAGCAACAGTCGTGTAATGTTAGCCGTTATTAACGGTTAAGTAACGGATAAATTTTAGTTGGAGTTTTTAGTGTGTACTCTTTTAATATTCGCAAACATTTTCAAATTTAGCAAGTGAAAGATTAACGTGTTTGCAACAGGTGTGTGATACTAGCCGTTATTAACGGTTAAGTAACGGATAAATTTGAGATGAATTCTGAGGTGTAAATTTTCATTATTCATAAACATTTGTGAAATTTGCAGGAACTAAAACCCTTTATTAGCAACAGTCATGTGATGCTAGCCGTTATTAACGGTTAAATAACGGATAATTCTTAGTTGGAGTTTTTAGTGTGTACTCTTTTAATATTCGCAAACATTTTCAAAATTCGCAAGTGAAAGATTAACGTGTTTGCAACAGGTGTGTGATACTAGTCGTTATTAACGGTTAAGTAACGGATAAAAATGCTATGCTAGAGATAAAAAAATAAGTTTATCATTTGCTTCCCTCCATATTTTTGATTAATTTCAAATTATCTATTCCAAGATTTTCCAAAACGTATTTATTCCATTTTTCTAAAGCATCATAATCTCGTCCTCTATCAGTTTCGTTAATAAGTTGTTTAGTAATGCTCTCCATTTTTGATGTGGTCGAATTATAAATTGTTTCAATTTCGGATAAAGAGTATCTGTTACTATCTAATTGTTTTTGCATTTTTTGCCGTTCCATTTCGCAAAGGTCAAAATAAATATTTATAAAAGCTCCTGTCTCTGGAGTTGCAGGGTATTTGTAAACCGATCTCATCATGTTAAATACTGTCCACGATTTGCAAATAATTGAGTCTTCCAATACACTAACATCTAGCAATATCTGAACTTCTAATCGACATAAATCTCCTGGAAAAGCACTTTGGGCACTTTCAAAAAAGTCCTTGTATTCAGGAGCCTTAGCAAAAACAAGTCTTTTATCCGAAAACCAAAACATAAAAATTTGTGACGACATATTAGTCCCTTCGTTTGTCCAGTAGCCTTTTACATGCTCATTATTCTCGTCGTATCCCAAGTATGTACTTTCGATATTTAGACTCTGTCCAATTTTAAATTTACTTTTCTGGTCTTTAGTAAGTTGTACAATATTGTTAGTTTTCCAAAAATCACAATTATATGGAAATAAAGACATTAAAGCATAATCATTATAATCGAAGTCATAATCAAAAAAAGGCAGCAAAAACGGATTTCCATAATCATAATAATAAATCAAACCTTTAGAACTTATTTTTGATTTTACAATCTTAAAATCTGATTTTGAAATTAACACACTTCCTCGACTATCATAGATAAAATCATAATCAAAAACTGTATAATCAGGTAAATATTTGTTGTTTGCATTAAACGAATTACTGATGTTTAAGCTAAAATTATTAATTGTATCAACCACAGCCTCTGAAGCTAACGGATAGATTTTTGTGTTTTCAGCAACTAAATTTATTTTTAATACTTGCATAGTTTCCTTATCAATCCAAACATCACCATAAAAATACTTATCAAAATTATCATAAGGCTCAAATTTTATATGATAGATAAGTCCGTCAAAACTTAGCAATTCAAGTTTAAATAATCTTTTCATCATTATCTTACTATACTGAAAGGGACAGGAAGGGAATATTTCGTTTTTTTCAAAAAAGCAAAATTGCCCCATTGCTTTTGATGAATGTAATGAGAAAAAATAATTCTCGGCTGGTTGTGAAAACACTTTGCCATTTCGAAATTTTAAATCAGTAATTCTAGCACCTGATATCCTTGCGTTATAGAAACACTCTAGTAATTCGACTGTCTTTTCTTCTTGTTTTTCTGGGCTAAATATTTGAAACTCTGTTACAACAGTTTTAAGAGAATCCTTACTAGTTTTGTGGCTAAATGTTTCAAGTGCTGTTGCTTTCGATTCTATTGCATAATATGCTTTTGAGATATGAGATGCTTTGTTTTGCTGAAGATTTTTACGACTTTCTGTTAATATATCGTACAAGTAATCACTTTTAGCATGTATTTCAACTTCTTGTAATTCGTAAGTGTTTTTAATCAGAAATACAATTTTGTCTTCTCTCAAAGATGCGGCAGTTATGGATTTGTTTTGATAGCCTAAATATGAAAACTCCAAAACATCATTTTCAGATTTTACATGAATACCAAACAATCCATCAGCGTTTGTTATGGTACCTCTGTTTGTCCCAACAATTGACACATTACAATAAGGCAATATCTCGTTAGTTTGTGCATCTTTTACCATTGCCGAAACCATAGTCTGACAATATGTATTTATAGACAAAAAGAATAAAACTATTAAATTAAAATATCTCATAGTTTTAAAAATTTATGATTTAAACTTTCGTTTCAGGTTTATAACAAAACAATATTGTTATAAAGATACAAAAAACATCTAGGATTTTCATAACTATCATGAAAAAACATTTTTCTAATAAATCAAAATACTACTTTTGTATTTTTAAATTAATTTGATGGATTGGACAAGAAAACAAATATCGATATTAAGCATAGTTGCCATAACCTCATTTATGGGAACATTTCTGATTTCATCCATAAATATTGCATTACCAGCGATAGAAAAAAGTTTTGGTCTTAATGCTCTTGAACTAAGCTGGGTTGTAACTTCATTTTTGCTTTCTACTGCAATCTTTTTGTTGCCAGTTGGCAGATGGGGAGATTTAAGTGGGATTAAAAAACTTTTTAAGATTGGAGTTGTCATATTTTCTTTGTCCTCATTGATTTGCGGAATTGCAGGAACAGGTTTTTGGCTTATAGTTTTCAGATTTATACAAGGAATTGGAGCAGCTTTCACAAGTACTACTGGTCCCGCAATACTTGTATCTGCATTTTCGGCGAAACATCGAGGACGAGTTTTGGGAATGTCGGTTGCTGCTGTTTATCTTGGGCTTGCATTTGGTCCTTTTGTAGGTGGTTTTTTAACTCAATATCTTGGTTGGCGCTCAATATTTTTTATTTCAGCTGGTTTAGGGCTTTCCACCGCAGCAATTGCCTTTATTTTTTTGGGGAAAGACAATATTAGTGAGAATACAAAGAAAAAGATCAATCTAAAAGGAACTGTATTTTACATAATGGGACTCATTTGCTTAGTTTATGGCTCGTCTCAAATACCGGTCGCATGGGCGTGGGTATTAATGGCTATTGGTGCAATTTTCCTTGTTGTTTTTTGGTTTATTGAAACACAATCTACAGCTCCAGTAATTGACACCAAACTATTTAGTCAAAATCGGCTTTTTGCATACTCTAATATTGCTGCCTTAATAAATTATAGTGCCACTTTTGCAATAGTTTTTTTATTAAGCCTATTTTTACAAAAAATTAAAGGATTAAATCCACGAGATGCAGGGCTTATTTTAGTTGCACAACCAATAATAATGGCCGTGTTTTCTCCAATAGCAGGACGATTATCCGACAAAATACAAGCCCGTTTCTTAACAACTGCTGGAATGTCTATTTGCACAATTGGACTTGTTGCATTTTTCTTTATCGGTGAATCAACGCCGATATTTTTTATTGTAGCCACTCTTATTTGGCTAGGTTTTGGATTTGCTTTATTTTCTTCTCCTAATATGAGTACAATAATGGGCTCAGTTCCAAAAACAGCCTATGGGCAAGCATCAGGAACTGCTGCAACAATGAGAGTGCTTGGTCAAATAATAAGCATGACTATTGTAAGCCTGTTTTTTGCAGCTTTATTTGGTAAAACAATAATGGAATATGTTGAAAAAGATGTTTTTATTAAAGCTGTAAACTGGGCATTTGCAAGTTTTGCTTTAATCTCATTTGTTGGTATTTACTTTTCATATAAGAGAGGAAAAGTGGTGAAAAGTTGAATTATATTCGATAAAAATTAGCTTAAAGGCACAAAACACCTGATGAAAACAGCTAAAAACCATATAAAATGAAAAAACCCTCTTTTAAATATGTTTTGCTTAATAATGTTTTATATATTTGCTGAATGATTAAGTAAGAGTGAAAACCATACATATATGCCCATTTTGGGTGTCTTTTATATGATTTATATATATATACAAAACGACGTTAGCTTTCATTGTAAGAGCGATACTGTATCACTGAAAATTTTTCTGTAAAACGAAATAATTATGTATCTTCGAGTTTGATAATTTGTAATTATGACAAAGGAAACTGCAATAAAATTATTTCAAGACCAAAGAGTTCGTGTTGAATGGGATAACGACCAAGAAAAATGGTTTTTTTCAATAGTAGATATAATTGGGATATTAACAGAAAGTGCTAATCCAAGAAAATACTGGAGTGTCCTAAAAACTAGATTAAAAAAGGAAGGTAGCGAGT
>JAQUBO010000227.1 GCA_028686735.1 Bacteroidales bacterium | reverse complement strand
AGGATAATATTAAAAAACAATAAAAATAGCATCACTAATGGTTTTCAAAAAACTACACATATACAACATCATTTGTTATATATATACAGTTTTTGAAGATTTGAGGTGAGGGTATAAACAAGTTAGCTGCAAGCGACACAGACCTAAACAGTGCAACATTTTATTAGAATAAAGATACGTAATATTAAACTTTAAATTTTGAGGATTATGGAGAAAAGAAAGTTCATTACATTAAAAACTGGGAGGAATACATTTAGAAAAATTTACTTTGATGACATTTTGGTTATAAAGGCTGATGGAGCCTATTTTAACGTTTTTTGTGAAAACTATAAATTTATGGTCTCTGGTAAAACTTTCGAAAAATTGGAGGCAGAATTAAAAGAAACTGAATTGGTTCGGATTAATCGTAGTTGCATTGTAAATACAAAAAATTGTGTAGAATTAAAAGACTGCTCTTATCCTGAGATAAAATTAAGTAACAATGAAGTTTTAAAGCCAATTACAATGAATTTATCTAAATTAAAGAAGATATTTAATATTGAGAACTGAATTTGTTGATAAAAACTTATGAAAACAATTGTAAATTATCACATTTAAAAAACGCAAAATTAGCATTTCATGCTTCAAACTGCAGGATTCGTTAAATAAACCCTAGTATTCGCAAAACAAACACTTTCTTCGCATTTTTTTATTATTTATATCTGTATTTTTAAACCTTAGGATTTTTAACATTTAGCTTCAGTATGTTCTGTATTATAATAGCCAAGCGAAGCTAAAAAATATTTATAGTAATGAATAATATTTGCGTGCATATTGGAGCAGTAATAAAACAAAAAGTTGAAGAAAAAGGGATAACCATGAGTGACTTTGCAGATGCAATATGTTGTAGTAGAACAAATGTTTATAATTTATTCAAATCAAGGTCAATTGATACAGAGAAGCTTGCAAAAATCTCTTCTGTACTTGATTATGACTTCTTTTCGGAGTACAAGCAAAACGATAATATGAAAAATATGGATGAAATAGAATATTATTTCAAGTTGCGTCTTTGTGGTAATGCTTTAAAATTAGTTGAGGTTATCTCTATTAAGGAGTGTCAATAATATTAACATATTTGTCATTTTATTTGACGCTTATTCTTAAAAAAATAAATAGATAATGCTTATTCTTGTAAACGTTTATTTATTTATTGTTTAACTAAAATTTAGAGTTATGGAAAAAAAATCTAAAAAAAGATTAAGCGATCTTGCTATTGAATCGATTAATCTAAATTTGATGAAACAAGTTAAAGGTGGAGATACTCAGACTTGTGAATGTGGTCCACCACAGGTAATATGTTCTTGCGAGCTCTTACCTGGTTGCACACCATTACCTCTTCCCACTTGTCAGGGGACTTTCTGTAAATAGACTTAATCTTAACGCTGTTCAAAAATACCAAAGTTTTTAAAAAGCATTATAAATAATATTACCATCCAAATTTAAATTATTTATGAAAATGTTTTGTTTTTGAACAGCGTTTTTAATCTTAAAAAAATATTGTATGTATAAATCGAGCAATTATAATTTTTTTACAAAATTTAATGATGACCAAATCATTTGTTACAATGCCTTATACGACTCTTTATTAATTGTTTCTAAAGATGATTATGAAGTAATTAATTATTATATAAATAATCCTGACGAGTTAGAAATAAATGATAAAAAACTATTCTTATCATTAAACAAACTTGGATTTTTCTTGAAAGAAGAAATTAGTGAGTTAAATATAATTAGGTACTTCAATAAAAAACAAACATTTTATTCAAATCTACATTGGATAACTATAAATCCTACACTAAATTGTAATGCAAAATGCTGGTATTGTTCTACAGACCTTAATGCTGTTAGTTATGAAAAAAAGGTTATGACAAAAGAAATCGTAGAATCAATCATGAAGAGATTAGATAATTTAATTTCTTCTGGCAACAATATTCATCTTGATTGGTTTGGTGGAGAACCTCTTTTAGGATACAGTAAAGTTATTATGCCAATAATTCAATCTGTCATAAGTCATCCTGATTTTTCAAAAATAGAGCTCACGCAGCATATTACAACAAATGCTTCACTTTTAACAATGGAGCGAATTGACTATTTCAATAAGAATAAACTTAATAGTTACCAAATTGCCTTAGATGGTAATAAAAACACTCATAATTCCGTTAAAAAAATTGCAGGCTTTGATTCATTTAGCCATATATTAAAATGTGTGAATTACATATTGAAAACCAATCCAAATGCTAGAATTGTTCTCAGGATAAATTATGATTCAGAAACTCTTGAAGAATTTGGCGAATACTTTAATTTATTTCCCAAGAATAAACAACTATTATTTGATTTTCAAAGGATTTGGCAAATAGAAAAAAAGGCAGTAAATAAGAATACTATTCTTCAGAATATTATAAGTCTTATTAAAAATGGATATAAAGTTAATTTTTGGGCATATCGTCCACGCCAATACTATACTTGCTATTCAGATAGATATAAGCACGAGGTGATTAATTTTGACGGTAGTGTTTATAAGTGTACTGCCCGTAATTATTCAGAATCCATGAAAGTTGGTAGGATAAATACCTCTGGTATTTTAGAGATTAATGAATTAAAACTTGCAAAGTATTTAGGCGTTTCAACATTTGAAAATGATAATTGTTTGAATTGCAAAATATTACCTTTGTGTTTTGGACCATGCTGCCAGAAAAGGTTAGAAAATATTGAACAAAAGACAGGTTTTATTTGCTTAAATACAAATTCTGAATTATCTGTAGAAGACTATATATATTGTCGAGCATTAGAGCAAAGTCTGATTTCATTAACTCAACTTGCATATAATTATTTATAATTCCGAATTAAAGCATTTTATTATTTACAATTTAAATTAATATTGTAAAAAGTTTTAAATTTGTGTCAAAAAAATTGAGAATATGAAATTATTTTGCATTTTATCTTTATTTATGTGCTCTCTTTTTGTTAAAGCACAAGGATACGAAATTTCCATTAATATCAATGGTGTTAGTGATACCGTAATATATCTAGGCACTATCTTGGAGACAAAAAATATGTTGTTGACACAACAAAAATTGACAGCAAAGGAAATGCAGTTTTTAAAGGCAATAAAAAATTAGATAAGGGCATTTATTTTATTATTATGCCATCACTCGGCATGACATATTTTGAAATACTAATTTCAAATCAAAATAAATTTACTATTTCAACCGACACAAGTAACTTTATTATGCATATGAAAGTTAAAGGATGCTATGAGAACAAAATCTTTAACGAATATCAAAAAAAAATAAATGAAATAAGTATAAATAGAACAGAATTGTTAAAAAGATTGGAGCTTGAACAGTCTGAATTAGTAAAATCTGATCTGTACAAAGAAATAAACATTCTAAATTCTGACCGCATTATCTATATTGACAAATTAGTTGAAAAAAACCCAAATTTATTTTTCACTAAAATTTTACTTTCTATGAAAGAAGTCGAGATCCCAGAACCACCAAAAGATGAAAATGGAGTTGTTACAGATTCGTCTTTTCAATATAATTATTATAAAGATCATTACTTTGATTTCATTGACTTTAGCGAAGGTGGACTAATTAGAACTCCAATATATCAAGGTAAGATTGACTATTACTTTGAAAAGATGGTTGTTCCGATTCCTGACTCTTTAATAATAGAAGCCGAAATGATAATTAATAAAGCTTTTAACGCAGGCGACAGCTTGGTATTCCAATATACGCTTTCTCATTTATTAGATTACTTTCAACTATCAAAAATAATGGGATATGATGCAGTCTTCGTAGATATTGCTGAAAATTGGTATTTAAATGGCAAGGCATATTGGGCACAGGATGATTATTTAGTAAAACTTAAGGAAAGAGTGGTAAAGATAAGTCCAAATCTTATTGGTAATATTGCGCCTGATCTTAAAAGAATGAATACTTTTGATGATAAATTTATCTCATTACATCAGGTTTCAGCTGATTACACAATTCTAGTTTTCTTCGAACCTAATTGTGGACATTGTAAAAAAGAAATCCCTAAGCTTATGCAAGAATATAGAGACACTCTAAAATATTTAAATGTCAATGTTTTTGCCCTGTATACACAATATGATAAGGAAGAATGGATTCGGTTCATTGAGGATAAAAATCTGATTGAAGAAGGTTGGTTTAATGTTTGGGATGGCCCATACCCTCATTCTCAATTTAGAGATGACTACGACATTTATAGTACTCCGGTTGTATACTTATTAGGTAAAGATAAAAAGATAATTGCAAAAAGAATCAATGTTGAAGACATGAAGAAGATTATTGAATTTGACAAAAGTAAGCAAAAGTAATGTATATACGTTGTTACCTTAATAGAAACATTTCTCTATGAGCCGCTTTAATTATTACAAGCAGCTTGATTCTAAAGATTGTGGAGCAACATGTTTGAGAATGATTGCCAAATTTTACGGTAGGTCTTATACAACTAAAACTTTGAGGCAGCTCGCGTACATCACGCGCGAGGGTGTTTCGTTGTTGGGCATTAGCGATGCTGCCGAGAGTATTGGCATGCGAACAATGGGAGTTAAAACTACTCTCGAAAACTTAGAAAAAGAAAAAGTTACTCCCTTTATTGCACACTGGAATCAAAATCATTTTGTAGTTGTTTATAAAATTAATAAAACTAAAGTTTATATTGCCGACCCTGGGGCATCTAAAATAACTTACACTAAACAAGAGTTTTTAAGCCGTTGGGCAAGTACTAAAAAAGATGGCGAGGACCTAGGTATAGCACTATTGCTTGAACCAACTCCAACATTTTACGAACACAACGAAGATAAACAAAGTAGAACAAGTTTAAAATTTTTGCTAAACTATCTAAAACCACATAAAAAACTAATTTGGCAACTTGTATTGGGGCTGATTTTTGGATCTCTCCTCCAATTAATTTTTCCTTTTCTTACACAAAGTATTGTCGATTTTGGGATTGCCAACAACAACTTGTCGTTTATAACTCTTGTACTTTTTGCCCAGATGGTTTTATTTGTGAGTCGTATGTCGGTTGATTTCATACGCTCGTGGATAATGCTGCATATTAGCACAAGGATAAACATTTCACTGATTTCCAATTTCCTGATAAAGTTAATGAAGTTGTCTGTCAGCTTTTTCGATACCAAAAGGACTGGCGATTTT
>JAQUBO010000226.1 GCA_028686735.1 Bacteroidales bacterium | reverse complement strand
TGTTTTAGAAGTAAAAACCCTACAGCAAACTTTACACTTGTAATTCTGATAGGTTCCCCGATGCCCATTTTTGACAAACAATTTTGACCCGCAGTGCGGACAACAATCAACGATTGAATCTTTATGGCGGATCGTCGTATTTGTTGATGTCTCATTCAGTTCCTTAAGTATCATCTGCTTCTCTTTAACTGAGAGGCTTTTGAATAATCGTAAGATTTCGTTATGTGGATTCATAATAGATATTTTCACCAAAGATACAAAAAAATCAATCGTATGTTAGAATAGAGCCTTCAAAATTAAATCTTCATGATTGCCCAAAACAAAATTTACATGTCCTCCTGCATCCTCAGCCTCTTTTTCCAACTTGTAAACCAACCATGCAATACCGTTGTCATCACGACCTCTATCAAAGATGTCTCCAATAAAAACCAATTGATTCTTGCCGTATATCCAATTAAGGTTATCGTCAACAACTCCATTGCCTTTTAGAATAGCAACAAAAGCATCCAGACGACCGTGAAGGTCAGCTACAACAAGTGTTTTGTTAGGAACATCCTGCTTCCATGAATTTTTAATTCTATCGTGAAGTTGAAATTCAAAATCTACATCAGTATCTTTGTCTGCGGCATAGTAATGAAGTTTAAAATCTTCGTAAGCTTCATAAATTGTGGTGTCCAAAACATTTCCATCAGCTTGCTCAGATACAACTCTGATGGTTTCATCATCATTGTGTATCACATAAAGACCACCAAAACCTTTTACAACAACATCTTGTGCTGCTTGTGCTGTGAGGATGGTTACAAAGAGAAATAAAAAACATGCTACTATACTTATCTTCTTCATATTTATTGAATTGTTTTATATAATTAATAAAAACACAACCGGTTTATCACCAGCTGTGTTTTTTTAAACATTGCTACACTATTTAGAAACTTACTCCCAAGATATATTGAAAGCGATGCGTCCAGAAGAGGACACTGAATAGCGCGAATAGCCCATCATTCTACCGGTCTTGGTAGATAAATCTAACCAAAAATCAGTATAACTGGATGGATTGTCTGCAGTGTAAAAATAAATATATGTTACATAGTCATCAGGATTGGCTCCTGGTATATAACATGGAATTCTATTGGCGGATGCATCTGCATTTGCCGAATAAAAGTACCAACGATTATCATCTGTAGAGTGAAATCCACACTCTTCTAATGGTCTAATACTGTTGTCTTCATCAATTGAGAAATCAAAATTATAACCTGCATTATTATACAAGAAATTCTTAATAGAATAAGTCCCATTTTGATTGTCATAAATAACGTGTTCGAAGGGGTAAAACTCAGGAATATTACTCCCAGAATTGTCTGCCATAGTAAATGTGGCAGTACCGAGAACAGATACAACCTCCACTTTCGTATCGAGACGAGTGCTTCCTCCATTAGCCATATCTTCATAAGATATGTATGGATGGGCAAAGTTTTCATCAATTTCAATTGATAAAGCATATTGCTTGCTGAATTCGAACTCTCCGATATTTATTTTGAGGAGTGCTGTTGTCTCACCTGCTTCAAAATCAACAGTTTTAGAGACAGTTAGGTTTGACTCTGCATAATTAATTGTTATAGGAACTTTAAGTGCAGAGGTAGCTTTAGACTCATCGCGCCCAAGTTTAATGGTGAAAAAATCTTTCAACAAAACGCCTTGTTGATTAGCTTCTACTTCAATTATAGATGGAGTTTTTCGGTCAAAATAAACTCCCGGATTATTGGATGCAGGTTGAGGTCCTGCTTCCCACTTATCGTTGTCATCACAAGATGTTACAGTTATCAATGTAAACATTGCTACTAACAATGCTTTTATATTATATATTTTATTCATGTTTTTTTCTGATTTAATTATTCTGTCCATAAATCATATACGTCATACACCTGAGGATCTGGATTTAATTTTATTGCTTTATTTAGCGAAGCTTCTCCTTCATTTGGTAAATATAAATTTAACCAAGATGGAGTGTAACCAAACCTTGAATTATAGCGGTAGCTTGTTATCCAATTAGTACCCTTATAACCACGTATAATTGGAATTTCACGTCTTTTTATATCGAAGAAAGACAAGCCTTCGCCCCAGAATTCTATTCTTTTTTGTGTAAGTAGATAGTTATCTACAAAATCATCCACATCACTTGGAGAGATATTGTATGTGCCTCCATTATATCGATTGCTATTCAAGAAAGAGGTGAGAGCATTTACCCCCGAGCCTAAACCCTCGGTATAAGCTTTTGCCTCAGCTTCAATAAAGTACATCTCCTCTACTCGTATAATTGGGAAATCTACTTGAAGTGCATTTTTGTAATCATCGGAAATATCTCCTTCATTAGGACGGAATTTAAACCCAACATATGCATCTCTCTTTGCCCACTCTTCATCATCTAGTAGCGTGTGATACTTTTCAGGAACAGGCTTCTTTCCTGCATCAGCAGGATCAATCCACGTTACTTTTCTCCAATCATTATCATCTATTTGGTCGTAGAGATTTTTGTCAATCATACGATAAGAGTGATATTGAGAACGACTGTATCCACGAGAATATTCGGTTACGCAGTTAGAGTAGAAATTATTTACCCTGCTATGAACAGCATCAATTGAATTAATGGTAATTGCAAAAATCCAAGAATTCACGTTAGCATCGTTAAAACCGTTTGTCACACTATGCCATTGGTCTTCAGTTAATGGTGTGTATTTATTCATTACTAAGCGTGCATATTGTGCAGCATGCTGATAACACTCCTTTGCCGATGTAACCCCAAGCTTATCATAAATAGCTAACTCTTCATCATTTTCATGATTTAATTGAGTCTGCAAATCCTCAGGATATTTCTGGAATCGAGTTGCAATCTCCAACCAAAGTCGAGCTTTAAGTGATTGCACAACCGATATATCTGCTCTAATTTTTGAATTGCGATTGTAACCTTCTAGATACTTTTCAGCCTTATTTAGGTCACTCATAATAAACCTGTACATGTGATAAAAAGGAACGCGCGGATTATTTTCAGCATTAGCATTATCGAAATTTTCATCAATAATAACCGTAGTCAGTCCATAAATATCGCGACTTTCAGCTTCCGAGTCTAATACTCCAACTCCTGTTTTCTTGTATTCATACAATCGCATCAAATCCATATACGACATAGCGCGATATACAAGAGCATTGCCATAAAACTCTTGTATCTTTTTGTTTGCTTCTTCTGGATCGCCAACTGCTATAATTGTGTTGTTTGAATTTAAAATCATACGATAATAATAGCGCCATGGTTGCTTAGATCTGTTGGATGAAAAGTCAACCAATGAAGCCCAAGGAGTATTAAAGTGATTATAATTAGTTGTCACATAAGGGCAGTCTGTCATAGCATCTCGCATTAACATCATTGCAGGATAGCCAAATTCTTGACTATCCATTGTACCGAAATAGCTATAGCTATACATAAATGCTGCAGAGCTATTCGCAAGAGACTCAAGAGCTGTCTCAGAACCTCCAATCTGATCTCCAGTTGCATAGCTGGTGGCAATGGAATCATCTATACATCCAGCAAAAGTAAATGTCAGGATGCTTAAAGCTATTAATTTTATATATATATTTCTCATATTACTTCTTTCTTTAATTAGAATTTAAAATTCAGGTTTAACATATATCTGCTCATTGCTGGAAAATATCCAAAGTCGACGTTCCCATCAAAATCTCGGCTTGGAACAAAACCTTTTCTGTGTGAAAGGAAGAGTAAATTATCCACACCCGCAGATACACCTATACCTTCAATCCCTAATTTTTGAACTATATTTCTAGGAATATTATAACCGAGTGATACGTTCTGAAGGCTCAAATAATCAGCTTTTGTTAACCAACGATCTGATGCAGATGTGAAATAACGGTCGTCATACTGAAAACGTGCAAATTCAGTGCTTTTGTTCTCCGGTGTCCAAGAGTTTTTCACATCTTTATGGAAGTTATATCCAGTGTGTCCGTTATAAGGCCCTGTCATCAGTGTTGAGTAACCAGAGTCATATCCATATCCTCCTAATCTATACGCAAATGAGAAGGAGAGTTCTAATGCCTTCCATGAAAAAGCTCCTCCAAAACCACCAACAACTTTAGGCTGTGAACTACCGTTATCAAAATAAGTAGCAGTGCTATAAGTAGAAGTAGTAGATATTTCTCCAGTTTCTGCATCCCTTACATACCAAGTAGATTTACCCTCATCGTTAATACCAGCAAATTTCTTTAAGTACCAAGTTTTATATTCTAAACCTTCACCATAGAAATAACGTCCAGAACTGTATCCTTTAGCAACTTCTTCTCCATTAATATTGTAAATAGTTTCGCCTCTACGCTCTTCTGCAAGATTTAGAATTTTACTCTTGTTTAATGAAGCATTTAAATACATACTCCACTTGAAGTCTTTTGTTCGGAGGATTTCTCCTTGCAAGTCAAACTCAAAGCCACTATTGCGCATACTTCCCACATTGTCATAGTATGATGAGTATCCCAATGAATATGGTACCGAAACCGATGCAAGCATATTTGAGGTTTTATTGTTGTAATAATCAATTCCACCTCTGAAGCGACCTTTAAATAGTTCAAACTCTACACCAGTATTAATTGCAGATCTGGTTTCCCAAGTGATGTGCTTATTTCCACGGTTAAGAAAAGTAACTGCAATTTCACCATCAAGGTTTTCAATACTATATGTATCAATAAATCTATGGTTACCAATTTGATCATTACCATTCTGTCCAAAAGACAATTTTAGCTTCATCATATCAATCCACGAAACATCGAAGTATTCTTCTTGGGAGATAAGATATGCTCCACCAAAAGAAAAGAAATTACCCCACTGATGATCAGGATGGAAGCGTGACGATGCATCTCGTCTATAAGAGGCATCGAAGTTATAAATATTTTTATAGTCATACAATACACGACCTCCATAGCCTTCACTCTGATAGTTACTTGTGGATGAGCCATTGTTAGTTATTGTAATTGCCCCATCAAGCTCCTGATTGTCAAAATAGTTGAACATGTTAGATCTACTACCATACAAACTATATGAATCTGACTCAAACATCTCATGCAACAATGTAACTTTCACGTTGTGATCATTGAACCTTTTGCTGTAATTGACCAGTTGTTGCAAGTTAAGTGTTTTGCTTTTAGGTGCGCTTACAGTAGTGCTACCGCCTGGATTAGA
>JAQUBO010000225.1 GCA_028686735.1 Bacteroidales bacterium | reverse complement strand
GCGAAAAACGTCAATTTTCACAAAAAAGATTAGAAATTCAAGTCAGAATTATTTGGATATTACCCCATAAGAGTGTTATTAGGCAACTAAAGTCTTTATCATAAAGTTAGATTATGCTTCGTTGCATAAACCGCAATTCCAACGGCATTTTTAACTCCAATTTTTGATAAAATGTGTCTTTTGTGAGTTTCAACAGTTTTTTTGGAAATATTTAGCACATCAGATATTTCACTATTCGTATTTTCCTTACAGATTAGTTTAATTATTTCCAACTCTTTTGGCGTAAATAAAAAGTTTGTCTTAATTTCCTGAGAGATTTCCTTTTGCCAATACTGATTGCGCAATATGCGCAAACATTGGTCATTAAATGGTAATCCTCCCATGAATACTGTTTTTATTGCCTCGATTAGTTCATCTGGTTCTGCACTTTTTGAGACATATCCTTGTACACCGCAAAGAATAATTTCTGAAATATCTTTGTTCTCAGTTAATGAGCTTAAGGCGATGGTTTTGCAGTTTGAGAAACTTGTAATTAGTCGTTTTAATGAGCCAGGTTCGTACTGAGTAATCCTATTTATACCTATTATAACTACATCAGGGAAAGCCAAATCTTTTAATTTGTTTAAAAGCTCTTCGCCTGTTTCTGCTGTTGATACAACTTTTACTTCACGGAAATTGTCAAGCAATCTTTTAATAGCCCGAACAAATAGATTCTGATCATCGATAATTCCAATCTTAATAGTTCTCATACAGAAAAGTACTTAATTAACAATGTTTTGTTTGGTGTGAATTTAGCCTTTTAGTTGATATGTTTGAAAAAATGTTTTTACCAAACAAATTGCAAAAATACTATAACTGGCTGGTATTCAGGCGTAAACTAAAAGTTTGAAATTAAAAATCATTGTTTTAAGGGTTTATTTTATTTAGATTTCGATAATTTATTAGAATTATTTTGAATTATTTTTTTGGATTACCCTTAAAACTCTGAAAGTAATCAACAATTTTATTCTAATAGACCATGCGTAAATGCGTAAATTGCAAGACCAATTGCATTTTTTACTTTCATTTTAGCAAATATATTATTCTTATGACTTGAAACTGTCGATTCACTTAAAAATAGTTTTTCAGCAATTTCGCTAGTTGTGTATTCTTTGCAAACAAGATGAATTATCTCTAATTCTCTCTTAGTGAAATCATTCTTTACAGCGATATTTCCATCAGTTTCTTTGTATATATCAAACATGACTTGAATGGCTTCATTATTAAATGGCAAGCCACCATCTGCAACTTTTTTAACGGCATTTACGACATCAATGATTTTGGCATTTTTTAACAGATATCCACTTGCTCCTGAACGAATCATTTTGGCAATGTACTGCTTTTCTTTGTGCCCAGTTAGGGCTATTACTTTAATACTAGAGAGTTTTGTTGTAATGCGCTTGCAAGTCTCGAATCCATCTTGGTCAGGCATAGAGATATCTAGCAATACTACATCAGGAACTTCAGATTTTTCACAATGTTTAACGAAATCTAAACCATTGTTGGAGGTAAAAACAACTTTGATGCCTTTTATATTGGAAAGTGCTTGAGATAAACTTTCTACAAAGATTTCATGATCATCAACAATTGCAAGTTTTATTTCATCCATTGTTTTTGGTTTTTTTTACAAAACTAGCATTTTTTCTAATGGGACAAAAACTATTGCATTTGTTCCACCCTCCGATACGTTTATTAAATTGAACTTGCCGCCTAAAAAGTCCATTTGTGCACGTATGTTTTCTAATCCTAAACTTTTTGATTTTTCTGCCTGAGTAAGATTTATTCCTATTCCATTATCACGTACAGAAATTATGAATTCATTCTCGTTTATTGAGATATCAATATTTATGACAGTACAATTGGCGTGCTTTAGAGCATTATTAATAAGTTCCTGTGCAATTCTATATAGTTTGAGTTCAATGATTTTATTTTGAATTGGATTTTCATGCATTGTGTCAAAATAAATACAGACCTTTTTTGTTTCATTAATCCTAGAACAGATTTCTTCAATTGCTGCATAAAGTCCAAATTTTTCAACAATTGCAGGACTTATCCCGCATTATTCATGCGATTAGCTTTGTGTAGATACAAGGCGCCTAACTTTGCAGTTATACAAATGTATTACAATAAGTTAGCAACGCAGTAGATGCACAAAGACAATCGCAAGCAGCACTAAAATTCGGGTGCATTAATGACTTTTGATAAACAATATAAATGTTTGACAATCTGACATTTACTAACATATTCTACAAAAAGCGGTGAATAATGCGGGTTATATCTTGAATTATGTTTCGAATCTCTGTCATTGTCTTTTGCAAGCTTTTGTCAGCACTCAAGATTAGATCATGAGCTCTCCCTTCAGTTATCATGCTTGCTTCATCAATCATTATGTTTATTGCAGATAGAGATGAGCCAACTTCATCATGTAGATTAGCAGAAATTCTACGGCGCTCCTCTTCTTGCGCTTTGGAAATTGTATTGATTAATTCCAATTGTTGTTTAGTCTTGATTTTTTCTATTTCTAGTTTGGTAGAAATTCCTTTCTTATGGTATTGAAGCCCAAACATCACAATTGAAAGAGCCATGATTATCATGGCAAATACTACAATAACAATTAAAATCAATATTTCTGTTTCAGCTTGCATTTGTAAAATCCAATTGCAAATATAATATAACATATTAAATTAATGAAAGAATGAATTAGCCAAAGTATTTTTTGTGCTTCCAGCGATAGATTGAAGAAATAATTCGAAAATGCCATTATGATAATACTACTAGAAAAATAAACTAATATTCCAGTATTGAACCAAAAATTTGGATAGGCAAAGAGATTGTCAATTATTTGTTCTCGCATTAGTTTTGAGAAATAGGTTATTGAAAGAAAAATGAAGATTATAGATTTTATAGTAATGCTGAAATTATCGAAACTTGTGTTTGCATGACTTAAACCCCTGATACACAATCCTAAAGTAAGAAGACATACCATAATTTGATATGTCTTCTTTTTTTTTGGTCTTAAAATTTCAATGAAAAACAGAGAAATTATCAAGAATTCTACTATGGAAAAAGTATTGCCTACAATTATATTATGATGTCCAAGTAATGCAACTAAGGTTCCAATGATTAAAGACAACGCATCTATAATAATATAATTGTAAATAAGTCTAAATTCTTTTATTCTCCAAAATATCTTAATTTCGGTAATTCCAATAAATAAGGGGATTAGAACAGCCAAACTAAGAATAAAGTAGACATTTAGAAAGTATCCTAACATTTTTTTTTGCAAATATACATTTTACAAATCAAGAAAACCAATTTTTGGACAATGTGGTGGACATGGGTAGCCAAAATCTCCAACGACTGGATTTGTTTCAGGAGTTCCTGTTGAACTACATGCCTGTGTCATAAGCTTAATTTCTTTCTTCAGTCCAAAATCTAGTAGCGCAAAATCTTTGTTTTGGTTCTCAAAAATATCAATAAGGTTTGATCTAGGAATGATAAAGCCGTTTATAAATAATTCATCACTACTTTTAGTATTCCAATTAGTGATTAGAGTTTTTGCCTGAGCGATAGTAATTTCCTTATCGGCATAAAGTTCAAAAATATATCCCTCTTTATAGATATTGTCCCATTGTCGGTCCATGCTTTCAGAATCTAACTCATCTAATTTATAAGCTGGTAGTGCAATAACATTTGCTCCTCCACCAGCATCTAATCCAAAATAGATTCTAATGTGGCAGCTGAAATCAAATTTCAGTTTTTCGTAGGTAGCTTTTGATAGGACAATTTTTTTGTTTTGAAAACTGTCGTAAATGTTGTTTTTTTCTGCATTAAAATTTGCCTGCCATTGTGTTCTTGTTGCTGCTGCAACTTCATTTCTAATTTTTGTCATAATAATTTGATTTAAATTAATAATTATTTATCAATCAAATTTAGAAAAATTGTGGAATGATTCTTTGAATCTTTATTGTTGGACAAAATGAGATTCTTGTTTTTATAATGATTGTCTATTTAGAAGAATTGATAAATGGGGCTTTTATGGTTTTAACCATTCTAGGCAATTCTAAAAATCAATATTTTAGCTATAAATAAAAAATTGTATTACTATAATTGAAACACAATTAATTCGTATGTAAATAGAATTGGCTTTTATGTTTAGTCGAATATAGACCAATTTTAAAGGTAGGGCTGTTCGTATTATTAGTAATCCTGCTTATTCGAGGATATTTGTGATAAATAAAACATTTACCATAATCAACTCAAGTTGGAAAGCATAATATAATTTGTACTACAACTGTTTACTCTATCCATCCTTTAACAACATCCTTCACATTCTTTTCCTTTGTTAACTGATCCATATTGGCCGGCGGATCATAGCCATTGTTTAGAGCATACGCCAGGTTGTTTGAGCATCTTTGTGAGCAGGCGTATGAACTCGATTTATGGCTTTCATAAGTAGTTCCGCACATCCAGCAGATCTTTAGGTACTTTGTTCTGCGGATCGGTTTGGTTACTGTTCCGCCGAGCGTACTATTATAAACTCTGGTCGAATCTTCCACTTTTACGGCAATTATATTTTGCCGGCACATTTCTTTTCTAGTAATTTGAGTTTTTGCTTTCATTTTTTTTAATGTAAATCTAATTTCTTTCGAGATTTAGATTTCCACTATACGGAATTATCAGGGTTTAATTTCTTTTAATTTTGCTTATGATCTCTATATGAGCACAGCATGACAATCATATGATAATGGTATGACACCAGCATGAGTACTGCATGACACCAGCATGACCGCTGCATGAATAATGCATGAGTAAAACATGTTGTAAAAGTAGAGTTAGCAAGGGCTCTCTGCTATGAAAAACAGAAATTTTTTAAAAACTTTTTTTGTATAGAATTGGAAATTCTGAAAGAAATACATTTAACTCACCGCACCACCCACCTTATTTGTATTATGAGTGTTTTGGCTATTTGTAGCGAATATTTGTTGTGTATGGATAGGGGCGATTAGCCAAAATTTGTCAAAGCAATACATCTGGGAACAGGAAGAAAAAACTGCAAGGTCTGGGTGAAGCAGTTGCGGGTTCGGGTGTTCGCGAATTTTCTTCCTGTTCCGATTTGTGGTCGGTCTTCAGAAAGAAAACTCAAATTTCTATGCTGCCATTTCTTTTATATTGGCTGTTTTTAAAATATAATCTGCTGCTGCTTG
>JAQUBO010000224.1 GCA_028686735.1 Bacteroidales bacterium | reverse complement strand
GGTACAGACTCGATTTTAGTATTATATTTCATAACTATATCGTTATAAAATTGTCTTGCATAAGATATTTTATCTTCAGTGTCTTTCAAAGAATTTTGCATATCCATAAAATTAGTATTAGCTTTTAAATCAGGATATGACTCTGATAATGCAAAAAGTTTACTCATAACTTTTGAAAGTTCTCCACTAGCCTCCATTTGAGCCTCTGGTGTTTTTGCTGACAAGTAAGTATTTCTTGCTTGAATAACTTTTTCTAAAGTTTCACTTTCATGTTTAGTATAACCTTTAACAGTTTCAACTAAATTAGGAATTAAATCAAATCTTCTTTTTAATTGGACATCTATTTGTGACCACTGATTTTTAACCTTGTTTCTAAGACTAATTAAACTATTATAAGTTGCAACAAACCAAAATACTAATAAAATAATTATAATTAATAAAATATGCCACCATTCCATATAATCTACGCTTCCTTTCTTATATAATTATATTAACATATATAAATATCTAAAACAATATTATTTTTTCTCTAAACAAATATAAAAAAAAGTACAAATTGTACTTTTTTAACTAACTATTACCATCGCGGCAGTTAAAATAATCATAGAAACTATTCCAATTGTTAGAACTACTTTGAATGACCATCTAAACCAAGTTCGATATTCTACTTTAGCAAGAGCTAGGCCACCCATAATCGCGCCACAAGTCGGAGTAATTAAGTTTATTAATCCATTAGCTGCAACATAGCTCATAATTGTTACGGATGGATTTAATCCTATACCTGATGCAATAGGTGCAACAATTGGTGTAGACAAGTTAGCAAGACCTGATGAAGATGGTATTAAAACTGATAAGAATAAGTGCAAGATATAGTTAAGTGGTGTAAATACATAGGCAGATGTTCCTCTTAAAGCTTCAACTGCATTTTCAATAATATATTCACCTAGACCAGTAATACTCATGATAACACTGATACCTCTAGCAACAGCAATTATCATAACTACGGAAACTATTTCTCCAACACCTTCCATAAAAGTATCAACTATTCCTTCTTCTCCTAAATCTCCAACTATTCCGATAATAACTGCCATTAATAAGAACCAAGTAGCAGCATCTAGGAAATAGAAATACCCAAAAGGTTGACCAGTTAAAATAGCCGACCAATGTTTTCCTGAGTCAGCAACTTCAGCGCTGATTACACCGAAATCTACCCAAGGAATAAAGCCAACAATCATGACAATAAATGTTAGTCCAAATAACCAAAGAACATTTTTTTGTTTTTTAGTTAATTTAACATCTGTTTCATCATGAGATTTTTTAACAAATTCTTCTTCCATATCTTTTCTTTCTTGTAAAGATAAGAAGGTCGATCCTTTGTCTTTCTTAACCTTTCTCGCATACCTCATAACAAAAAATACAGATATTAGATAAGCACTTAACCATAAAATTATGCCAAGCGGTAATATTATAGCTTGGTTTGCCTCAATTCCTTCTGGTAGGGCACTTATTGCAGCTCCAACTGCAAACGGATTAATAGTTGATCCTAGAACACCAGAGCCAGCGCCTAATAATACTATAGCTGAACCAACAATTGAATCATAACCAATTGCAACCATTGTTGCAGTTAGCAAGATATAAAACCCAACGGTTTCTTCAAGCATTCCATAAGTTGTACCACCGATAGAGAAGATAAACATTAATACTGGAATAATTAATAATTCTCTACCTTTTAGTTTTTTAACTAGTGTTGCAATACCTGCTTCTAGTGCGCCAGTTTTTTTAACCATTGCTAGAAAGCCTCCTAATATAAGGACAAATATACAGACATCAATTGCATCAACGAAACCGTTTACTGGTGCCATAACAATATCTGATAATTTGGCATTTGTAACTTCAGGAATAAACCAAGTTGATGCGGCAACAAGAACTAGTAAAATTAGAATAATTGAAAATGCAGTAAGACCTGGTATCCCCATATTAGTGGAAGAGTTTTTTCTTTTTGCTTTTTCTTTTGAATTCATTTTTTTCACTCCTTTATTATTTTTGTACCTGTTTTACCATCTAAAGCCTCATTTACCTTATCTAAGGATGTAATGATGGCGATAGAATCTTTACTATTTTGAACAAAATCAATGCAAGATGCAATTTTTGGTAGCATGCTGCCAGATGCAAAGTGGTTATCTTTTAAATAATTTTTTGCTTCTTTTGTAGTCATGCTAGATAATGATTTTTGATTATCTTTACCAAAGTTTAAATAAACTTTTTCAACCGCAGTTAATATAAGTAAAGTATCTGCACCAATTTCTCGTGCTAGTAAAGCACTTGTTTTGTCTTTGTCGATGACAGCATCCGTTCCAATGTACTCCTTGTCTTTAAGTAACACCGGTATACCACCACCGCCTATAGCTATGACTATATTTCCATTATCAATCAATAATTTAATAGTATTTATTTCTAGAATTCTAATCGGATTCGGAGAAGGTACAACTCTTCTATATCCACGACCAGCATCTTCCATAAACTCATATCCTGTTTTAAGAGCAAGTTTATCAGCTTCTTCTTTTGAGTAGAATATGCCAATAGGTTTAGTCGGATTATTAAATGCATCATCTTTTTCATCTACTTCAACCTGAGTTATAATAGTTGCACAGTTTTTATTAATACCACGCAAGTTTAACTCATTTATAATAGCCTGCTCTAAATGATAACCGATATATCCTTGACTCATTGCTCCGCACTCAGGAAAAGGAATAATTGGAGTACCTCCACCATTTTGAGAAGAAAACTCCATTCCAGTATTAATCATTCCTACTTGAGGACCATTGCCATGACTGATAATTATGTCATTGCCATTATCTATTAAATCAACTAACTTTTTAGCTGTTGATTTAACCAATTTTAATTGCTCTTCTGGGGTACTCCCTAGAGCATTACCGCCTAATGCGATTACTATTTTATTTTTCATCAATATTTTCATCAGATAGCCCAGAATACATTATCGCTTTTATTGTATGCATTCTGTTTTCTGCCTCAGTAAACACTAGTGACTTCTCTGATCTAAATACCTCATCGGTTACTTCCATTGCAGATAGTCCGTATTTATTATATATTTCTTGACCAATTATTGTATTAGTATCATGAAATGATGGTAAACAGTGCATAAATATACAATTAGAATCAGCTTTATTTAAAAGATTAATATTTACTTGATAGGGTTTTAATAACTTGATTCTTTTTTCCCATACTTCTTCTGGTTCTCCCATAGAAACCCAAACATCGGTATATATAATATTGGCTCCTGATACTTTATTTGGATTATTAGTTATTTTAATAGTACTTTTCCCACTAGCGATATTTTTACAATTTTCAACAAGTTTAGAATCAGGAAATAAAGATTCAGGGGCAATACATGTATAATTTAATCCTACTTTTGAACAGGCAATCATTAAAGAGTTAGCAACATTGTTTCTACCATCGCCGATATAAACAAAATTCAAATTCTCTAAATAACCAAAATGTTCTTTAATTGTTAAAAGGTCCCCAATCATTTGCGTTGGATGAAAATCATCAGTTAGTCCATTCCAAACTGGTACTTTAGCATATTCTGCTATTTTTTTAACTAAGTCTTGATCAAAACCACGATACTCAATCCCATCATATAATCTACCTAATACTTCCGCAGTATCCTCAATACTTTCTTTTTTACCCATTTGGCTACTAGCAAAATCTAGAAATGTTACTCCCATTCCTAAATCATTACCAGCTACTTCAAAAGAACATCTTGTTCTAGTTGAGGTTTTTTCAAAAAGTAAAACGATGTTTTTTCCTTCTAAATATTTATGAACAACCCCATCTTTTTTTAATTTTTTAAATTTTTCAGAAAGATTAATTAAAGATAATATTTCTTCCTTCGAGTAATCTAAGAGTGTTAAAAAACTTCTTCCTTTTAAATTCATATTAATCCTCTCTGTACAGTGGCATGCTCATGCATCTTGGTCCACCACGTCCACGAGATAGTTCACTACTATTCATCTCTAAAACTTTTAACCCAGCTCTATTTAAAATTGCATTTGTAATATTATTACGATCATAAACTATAACTACGCCAGGAGCAATACATAAAGTATTAGATCCATCATTCCACTGCTCACGTTCAGCAATAATTTGATCTCCTGCACCACATGGTATTAATGTAATATCTCTTTTTAAATATTTTTCTAAAATGTTTTCTAAACTATCTTCTATTTTTCTAACTATGATATCATCTTCTTCAACTGTTTCAAGTCTTGGTGTTATTTCGTAAACTTCGAGAGTTTCCATAATTCCTGGGTGATACGTAAATTTATCATAATCAATTTGGGTAAATACTGTATCTAAATGCATGAATGCTCTAGTATTTGGTATTTTAAAAGCAAGAATTGTATCAACTTTAGAAGTTGAATTTTTAAATAAATTACTAGCTAAGGCTTCAATAGCCTCTGCCTGAGTTCTTTGTGAGATTCCAATTGCTAAAGTATTTTCGTTTAAAACTAAAATATCACCGCCTTCAATATGATATGGATTATATCTATTATAATATTTAATTATTGTGTTTTTATACTCTGGATGATAGTTAAATATATACTCAGCATATATTGTTTCTCTATTTCTAGTTACTGCATACATCTTATTTAAACAAATGCCATTACCAATTGATGCAAAGGGATCGCGAGTAAATACTAAGTTTGGCATCGGATCTGCTAAAAATTTATAATCATCAGTAATCATATCTACTAGTGAATGCTGCTCATCTCTTTCCATCGCATGAAGCTCATTAATATTAATCCCTTCCATTGTTTTTAAAACTAATTCTTTTGTGTTGCTAAAATTATTTAAAAAGTCAAAAACAACCTCACGATATTTAGGAGTGGTAATTCCCGCCTCAAAAATAAATTGTTTAAGAAATTTTTCTCTAATTTCAGGGCTTTGTTCTAACGTTTCAGTCATTAAATCTTCTAAATAAACAACTTCTACCCCATTATCACGCATAATGGAGACAAATTCATCATGTTCTTCCTGAGCTACTTTTAAATATGGTATATCATCAAAGAGCAATCTTGTAAGTGAGTCTGGTGTTAAATTAAGTAGCTCATTTCCCGGTCTATGGACCAAAACTTTTTTTAGTGGTTTTATTTCACTATTAACATTTATCATGTTACTTTCATCCTTTCTTATCCTCTATATTAAATCTTTCGATTAGGTTCTAATTTTACTTAAAAATGAT
>JAQUBO010000223.1 GCA_028686735.1 Bacteroidales bacterium | reverse complement strand
TTGATTACAAAATTAAGCAAGTTATCATTTATATCGTACTTTCCCCCTCCCTTTGCTTCGTTTCGCTATGCTTCACTTCGCAAAGGGAGGGGGAAAGTTTCCATTAACAACGTAGTGAAACTTTACACTTAAATATACTCTTAACTAGAGTATTATTTACCAACTGAAAGAAAAAACTTTCAGTTGGTAATTTTTTTAAAAGTATTCAAAATATACTATCTAACAATTGTTATTTTGTTTTGTTTTGTAATTTCACCAACCTGTACGCTAACAACATAAGTTCCTTGTGGCAATTGACTTAAATCAATTGAACGTACGTTATCGGTATCTACAACAACTGAACCTAAAGTATTTGTTAATTTTACGTTGAATTGTTCTACGTCTATATTAATAGATAGTTCATAATTTGCTGGATTTGGATAAACAGATAACTCAAAATCATTAGCCATTAGATCTGAGTCAACGTTTGGTGCTCCAATAGATTTACTTTGAATAATAGGTGGTACGGTGTCGTTTATATCTTCTAAAGCATATTCATGCTCGGCACATATAGCGTAAAAGAAACACAAAATACTATTTGACAATGACGATGTATAAGCACTACCAATATCTACTAAATTTAATAAGACTGACATCTCATTTTCACTTAATTCTGCCCATGTTCTACTATCTGCATAAACAGTTTGGTACAAATCAAGATATTCTCCAAAATATGAGTATTCTATTAATTGTAAACTATCTAATTCGAGTAATAGTGGGATAGAATCGTAAATTGTGTTAGCTAAAATAAAATCACTTTGTTCGCAGTAACTTAAACATAGATTGTATTTTGAAATTGGTGTGTGAACTGTATTTAACCAATCTTCTAAATCCTGACGAACAAATACAACTGAATCTTCTAAAATTGTAGATATATTATCATTACTTATTTCTGCCATTTCCTGACTCAATACACTTAATTCTTCGACCAATTCTTCTTCTGCTAAATCAGATGTTGCATCTGAGTTATTAACAATTTCACTTAATTGAACTAATATAGAATCATGTTGTTGTTGTAAAATTTCATATTGAATTTCATCTGAATTTGCAGAATTATCTGAATCTGTACCAGAAGCTGATACGGACTTAGTAATAATTATACTATTATTATTACATAAGGTTGAAGCACAGGAATTTGCACTTGATATAATATAAGAATGTACTGTTGGAATAAAATCAGGAGTATTACTACAATAGTATGCAAAACTACTGCCTGAACAATCTATTTCTGGATAATATCTATTAATAAAACTATTATCTGCACCTTTTGAAGCAGAACCTAGATTTGCTCTAATGTTACCATAAACTCTTATATCATGTAAAACATTATCATAAGTATTACATTGATATTGCAAACCTGTAATCTTAATTCCTGTTGAACCATTTATACCTGTTGCTCCTGTCCCTACCCATAAATTTTTAAATTCATTACGATAAATTAGATTCTCGGAGATGCCTAAATTATTTGCATATATTCCTGTACAATTAAAACCTGATATATAAGAAATATTATTGGTATAAAATAAATTTGCCTCAATTTTGAAACCTGAACTATTAAATAGCTCTATACCACTTGGGCTATTTAACGGAAACATTTGATTTACCGATAAATCGAAATCACATTCGGTTATAGAGAAATCGTTTATTCCTTCAACTATAATTCCCTTGTATGTTTCAGTAAAATCAGCTTTTGAGACAGTAAATGTATAATTGCTACCACTATTATATGCATCAATAGCTTTAGAAAATCCATTAAAACTAGAAAATGTTTCAGTTCCTAAACAATCGCAATCTACTAATTGACCTGAACAATGTCTTGTTACTGTAAACCCTGCACTTGAACTTGTTATTGCTTTACCTCGCTCAGTGCCATTAAATGTTGTAATATTCTCGAAAGTACAGCCTCTAAATGGTATTTTGTTTACTCCCCACATACTAACATGGGTAGTAAAGCTTACTCCTGATTGTGAAAAATTATTATTATTATCTATTGTGAAACTACAGTTTGTAAAATAACTTATATTACTAGCTTCTATTGTAGAGGTAATCATATTTTTGTATGCTATAAACTCAATTGAACGCTTATTGTTACGGAACGTAGAATTACTAGCATTTATAATACCTCCTGTAGTGTTATAATCGCCACTTTCCCATGTGCGAATTGCTGTTTCTGCATTCTCGATTATGGCATTGTTTTTAACTGTAATTTTACCTTGATTTGTTGTGGTTTGACTTAGGTTTTTATCTCCATAAACAGATATACCACTCCATAAATTATCGTCACAAAGACTTGTAAGGGTTGCACCATCTATTATTAAATGACCGCCTTGCTCTACAAAAATATTAGCATTTGGTGAAATATAAAAATAGCCTGATAAAGTTACTGTTCGTCCAGAACTTACTTTAAAATCACCTGCAATTATATTAGTACCACCTATATTAGAATTATTAACAGGAGTAGTATTATTATAGACTGTATGACTTAATCCTCCACTTACAATTATTGATTTGTCAAAGTAAATACTTCTGTTTCCTAAAGTAATTTTTGCAGTAAGAGTATGTGTTCCGTTTTTTAAGCCCATAACTTCGATAGAGTTAGTTCCTTGACCTGAAATTACTTCTAACTCATCTGGTATTATCCAGCTTATACTTACTGCGGATGGAATATTATCGCTAAATGTGTATGTTTGAGTATTGCAAGAGTTTAATGTACTACTACCACTTACAGTAGCACTATAATATTTTGCCTTTAAAACTGCTTTTGTTGCATCTACTAAACCATGTCCTACTTCTTCGTTCCAAGGAATATCTGGGTGCTCTGTATCTGTACTAAAATTATAATTATTATCCAAGATGTTTCTATTAGCTGTTTCTTGTAAAATCTCTGTTACTTGAGTTCGTGATAAACTTGGATTAGCTGATAATACTAAAGCTGCCACACCTGCTACTTGAGGGCAGGATGCTGATGTACCTCCAAAGTATTCGTTATAATCATTATCTGTATAACCTTTATCTCCTTCTCTATCTATTGTGCGGATATTCCCAGTTGCTTTAGAGCCTTGGGACGTAGTATAAACTCCACTTGAAGGAGCTACTAAGTCAATCTTATCTAAATATTTAGAATAAAGAGCCCTAGTACCATTTTTATTTAAAGCTCCCACAGCTATAACATAATCTAAGTCGGCTGGAAATGTTGTATTAAATGTTTGGTCACCATTGCTAAAATTACTTGTACATGCAACTACTATACATCCATCATCATCCCTACCATCAGACATAGCCCAATTTATGGCACTTTTAATTTTATAATCATAATCAAACCTCATTGATATTGACAATACATCAGCACCTAAATCTTCCCAGGCATAATTAATCCCTTTACTTATTTTTCTTCCTGAAAACGGAGTTTCTGTCCCATCATTTGATATTCTTTTTAAAACTCTTATTGGAATTAAAGTTACATTAGGAGCAATACCTGCAATATTAGAATTATTATGACTTGCTCCAATTATACCAGCACAAGCTTGTCCATGTTTCCCATTTCTTTCAGGTTTACCATTAAATGTATTATACGTAGGCCAACCTTCAATTAAATTTGACAATTCAGAATGAGGCTCAATACCATCATCGATTATAGCCACTCTAATATTACTATTTCCATAACCATTTGCAATATTCCATACACTTTCAACGTTAATATCTACACCAGAAGTTCCATTCCCACTACCTAAACTATTTTCTGAAGATATAAACTGACCTGTATTATTTAAATAAAACTGCTTATTATATAAAGGATCATTTATTTGAGTATGAATTGACATAATTTTATCTGGACTTGCATAATTTACAGCAACATGTTGATGTAAAGCATTTGACAAACTAATTAAATCAGCTTCGTTGTTGCATTTAACTGCATATCAGTAGCAACCATCATTTTCTATTGAAAACGGTGTATATTGAGAAATTAAACTTGATACATTATTTGTAGAATAGCCTTTATTAAGTTCGAAAACTATATAGTTTGTTAACCAAAACTGAGAAGTGTCTGACAATGATTTTTTTGAATATGAAATACATTCAATATCGCCCACTACAGTTTGAATTTTACTCTCGATAAACGAATTTGAATAAGTGATTTTACTATCGCTTATAACCGTAATGTATGGGTCGTTATCGTCATAAATAATTTCATTACTAGAAATTGGAAATATACCCCCTAAATTATTAACTATTCTATCTAAATTGTTTGTGTTAGATATTGATATATTTATAGATGTAGAATCGTTAATAAAATTTATTTCTGCACCATTAGGGTCAATAAAAATAGAATTTGTTTGTGCTTTACTAATTGATAATACTGCTAGTAGTATTATCAATATATGTATAATTTTTCTCATAGACTAATATTTTTCTATAAATTTAATATCTAGATATTTTGATTCACTATCTTTAGACTCATTATTTTGAGTATATTGATGATTGTCAAAATAGATGATAACTTCGATAATTTCGCTTACAACTCTTAAATCTTTAGGTATATCTGTCTTTTTTATGTGTCCTATTAAATATCCATTCAATGTATCAGGAATTGGATAGCTAAAGCCCGAAGGACATTCAAATTGATTCAAGGTTTCATCAGTACATACTTCTGTATATAGCATTCCGAACACTTCATCTTCACAATCTACATTTTCAAAGTATCGTAACTGACACTTTGTGCCATTTTCTCTATAATAGTCTTTCTCACAACTGCTAAAAATCATAGAAATAACAGACATGAATGTTAATAATATTAATTTGTTTTTCATTTTGTGTTTTTTATGTTAAAAATTTGCTTAAATGTAGGGCGAAATTACTATATTTAAATAATATAAACAAACAAGTATATGTATTTATAAAAAAACTAATGCTATGGCAAAGCAGCTCTTTTGCAATTTCAGGTCGAGTGTCGGCTGGTGCGAAATGTGAAACATACACGAACACCAAAATTAATAAATACTTTTGAGAGTAATTGCAAATGTGCTGTTTGTGCGTCGGCAAAAAAGAGGGAAGCAAAATAAATTTAAAGATTCAGAGACGTAATGCAGTAATGTATAAGCTTGTTGCTAACGGCAGTCCGTCTAAAAACCACCTGTTTTTTCTAATTTTGCTCAAATATAAGCCTTTTTAAGAGATGTTTTGTGATTTACAGAAACTATTTTTAGCATATTATTCAAAAAAGATAGTGGCTT
>JAQUBO010000049.1 GCA_028686735.1 Bacteroidales bacterium | reverse complement strand
TTTCTTAATAACGGATGGAGAAAATCTCATTAATGATGAAGAATTATTTGAATTCTTACCAGATGATGATAAGTTTGAATATGTTGAGGGAATTATGAATATTTACGAATTTATTGGTAATAAGCAAATAGATGAGTATATCAAAACTGCATTGAAATCTGTGGATGCCGATAAAATCATTCCGCATATTGAACCATATCTGCAGACTTTAAGAAAAACTCAACTAGGTGCAGAAGAGCAATATGAGGAAGAAAGAGCCAAGAATAAAATGTCACCTAAAATTTTAGTCGAGGTATACAATATTGAGAAAGATTATAAGCCAGTAAAAGTAAATGAGTTTAAAATATCTCACATGAGTTCATTGTTTATTTTACCAGAATTTCGTGATATGATAAATGGCGATAGAGTTGCATATAAGGCTATAGAAATAGAGACTGGAGAAGTAATTGAGAACGAAATTAATGAGGCGATTGAGGGAATCAAACATGAAAAATGGATGAGAAAACACCCATCAGTTATTGATTTGTCAGTATTACAACGTATGGAATTGGATAATGATGATCCTAATTTTATAAGTTGGGATGATTATGTCGCAAACGATGATGAATACGAAGAAGGAGACGATGAGTATTCACCAGAGTTTTGAAAATGTATTACTACAAATAAAGAAGATTTCGAGTGAGTTAATATTTTTAAAAAATACGAGAAATATAGTTAATTATGGGAGAGCAAATTATTACACTGACAGAAGAATATACAGCTGAAAGCTATTCTAGAAAATCTGAGCTTAATGATATTAAGCAACATGCTGATAAAATCATTCAAGGCATCAAGGGGCTAACTGAGAAAGATGCTAAAAGAGCAATATGGGAGCTTTTTCAGAATGCTATAGATATTACTGAAAATTGTGAAGTGACAATTAATTTGACTGAAGATACCTTAACATTTGAGCATAATGGAGAACCATTCAATCCAAGTACATTGGATTGTTTGTTTAAACAAGTTAGTTCAAAGACATTAGAGGAAGTTAAAATCAACTTTGACAATAATGAACCAGTAGGTCAGTTTGGGACAGGATTTATTACTACTCATCAATTTGGTAAAATTATTGAAATTACTGGTTCATTGAAAAAAAAAGGAGGCTATGTTCCATTACAGGAATTTAGAATTGATAGAACAACAAATAATTGGCAAATACTTCGTGATGAAATTTATAATTTAAAACAAAAACTAGAGTCGTTACTTCGCGGAAATACAACAATAGAAGAACCTATAAAAACAACATCTTTTAAATATTTATTTGGTTCAAAACAAAATAAAGAAAGAGCAACAAATGCTGTTGAATCTTTATCAAGTATTTTACCATATGTTATGATACTTAATGATAGACTTAAGAAAGTGTCGGTTATTAACCAGCAAGGTAATAAAACCATATATACAAAACCAAATCCCGAAATAGGTACAAATATTCGAGAAAGAGAAATCTTCATCGATAATAAACCTAAAATTATCAAGTATTTAAAAAGTGATAGACTTAAAATAATTTTGCCATTAAATATAAGTAACGAAGCTTTTTATTTTGAAAATAATTTGCCAAAATTATTCTTGTTTTATCCTCTTGTTGGTACAGAGGAATTTGGATTCAATTTTCTACTGCATTCACGAAATTTTCTTCCAACAGAACCTAGAGATGGCTTGTACTTAAAATCCTCAAATGAAGATAATAAAACAGAAGAGCAAGCTAATCAATCTCTTATTGAGGAGGCTTCATCTATGATATTTAATTATATTGAAAATAATTGGTCAAATATAGTCAATCCAATCAAACTTGCTAAGATTAATTTTAATATTGATAATATAGACAATAATCTGAATGACTATTTTATTGGACTCAAGAAAGAATGGATTAATCGATTTAAAGAATACAAATTAGTACATACTGCTAAAGAAAAGATTAGTCCATCAAATGCCGCTTTTATAGATAGCGAACTGTTAGAAGTAATTAACGATGAAAATGATAAAACTTTCAATTCCGTTTACTCAATTGCATCAAAATTTTATGAAAATATTCCATTAATAGAAATTGTAAGAGAGTGGACTGCTAGAATCGATGAATGGGATTTAGAAGAAATTGAATATATCAATTTTGGTTCACTTGCTACGCATATAAAAGATAAAGAGAATTTGAGGGAATTTAATCCTATGGAATTGATTACTTTTTATGAGTTTATTTTTAAAAAAGGTCATGGTGATTTATTTAATTCAATAAGTCTTTTGCCTAACATTAAGGGAGAGTTTCGCAAACTATCTGATTTAAGCAAGTCTGTTGAGTTAACCAAAGAACTTATTGATATTGCAGATGTGATTAATCCTAATATTTCAAATAGACAGATTAATCCTGATTTCATATTTAATACCGAATTAGAGTCATTTGGAAGACGTAAATACACGAATCAATTAAATATTGCCATTGAAGAAAAAGTGCAGTTGAATACCAAAGGAAAAGAATTGCCAGAAAATTATTTGAGAGCAATGGTTCAATTTGCTAGCATCACTACGAGTGAAAACTCTTCTAGTACTCCTTTGATGATCGTTGAGGATATATGCAAATATTACAGTATCACATATGATTTAATTGTAATTATTCCAAATAAAAACAAGGAAGATGAGCTTGACGTAAGAACAACTCAAAAAAGATTACTCAGATGCTTCTTAAATGATATAAGTCAAGAAGATGCAAAATGGGTTAATGAATATCATACGTATTTGTTTGAAGTTTTGCAAAAGATTGTTGGTTATAGTGAATATCTTGAGATTTATAAAAATGTTAGTGTATTTCCAAACCAATTACAGCAGTTGTGTCAATTATCTCAATTGAATATTGATAATAATATTCCATCTGATATCAAGGAAATATATGACAAGGTAGTTAAGCCTGAATTTTCTATCAAAACAGAATTGATTGATGCAGATTTTAATAACATACATAAAGAAGGTAAAAAGAAAAATACTAATGATCTAACTGCTAAGATTGAGGATGTTTTTTTTGGAGAGAACAATCAGGCAATAAAAATAAATAATCATAAATATAAAAAAGAAATCCTTGATATAATTAAATTATTTAAAGAAAATGATCAGAGTACAGACAAATCTGACGCTATTAGTTATCAAGGATATTATCCAAGACTTAATTTAAACAAATCGAGCATTCTGGTTCAATTAGCTGACAGCGATGATTCTTTTTCGATTTTGAGTCTTGATACTAACAGGATTAAAAAGCTTGCTTCAATTGGTAATGATCCGGATTTATTTGATATTATTCAATTAGGGAAAGATGCTGTAGAAAAACTTAAGCAAGAAAAAGGTGATTTCCAATATAAAAAGACACTTGGTAATCATCTTGAAGAGATTCTTTGCAGAAAACTTCAAGCTAATATTTCACAAGAAATAACTGCTAATGTTGCAGATGTTCAGAACGGACAGGATTTAATTATTTTTGTTGGAGATCAACCTGCTTATTACATTGAAGTAAAATCAAAATGGAAAGAAAAAACACCCATTAGAATTTCAAGAAAGCAAACTATTACGGCACATAAACAGAAAGAAAGGTATGCTTTATGTTCTATCGATATGACTAGTTATTGGGAAAAAGATCGTTATGAAGTAGATTCTGTTGATAAGATAAAACACTTAATGAAGTTCAACAATGATGTTGGAGAAAAAGTTGGGCATTTGATTGAAATTCTAAATGAAACTAATGATCCAGAAAAGTTTAGTTTATATGGTGATTACAGGACGATGATACCCAAAAGCTATATTGATCTTGGCAACAATCTTGAAGAGTTTGAAGATAATTTGATAGCCTATTTAAAAATAAATTATGGTAAGCAAAACTAACGAACAAGCATTAGAATCTGCAATAGAGAAGGCTTTATGTGGCACTTGCCTCGAAGAGCTAAATGGAGAATTACCTCAATCTGGAGAGCCGAAGGGAGATTATGTTTCTGGAAATGGCTATCACATTGGCCAATCTCATGATTATAATGCAAAATTTGCGATAGACGAAAAAATATTTTGGGAATTTCTTGAATCTACTCAAGAAGATGAACTAAATAAAATAAAACGTGCATCAGACTGGAAACTTAAAATTCTAAACCGTTACGATCGTATGGTTAAGAAATACGGTATTTTACGTTTACTCCGCAAAGGTCTTGAAGTTGAAGATGCTCATTTTACTCTGTTTTATCAATTACCACTAGCTAGTAGTTCTCAAATAGTAAAAGATCATTTTAAAAACAACATCTTTAGTGTAACACGCCAGGTACAATATAATACAGAGAATTCCAGAGAAGAAATAGATATGGTAATCTTTATTAACGGTATTGCTATTTCTACTCTTGAACTCAAAAATGCTTGGACTGGTCAAAATGCTAAGGTGCATGGTATAAAGCAATATAAATACAGTAGAGATTTTCGACAACCTATTCTAGAATTTGGCCGTTGTTTGGTGCATTTTGCAGTCGATACCGACGAAGTTTATATGACAACCAGACTAAGAGGAAAAGATACATTCTTTTTGCCATTTAATAAAGGTAATAATCATGGGAAAGGAAATCCTCCAAATCCGTTCGGTCATAAATCAGCATACCTTTGGGAAGAAGTCTTTGCTAAAGAAAGTTTGGCAAACCTTATTCAACATTTTGTTCGTTTTGATGGCAAGTCTGGAGATGCGTTAACAAAGAGAACTTTATTTTTTCCTCGTTATCACCAAATGGATGTTGTTCGCCAGCTATTAAAACATGCTTCAACAAATGGAGTAGGGCATACTTACCTTATTCAACACTCAGCAGGTTCAGGGAAATCAAATTCGATTACCTGGGCAGCATATCAACTTATAGAAACTTATCCCGAACATGCTGGTATCCCAGGATCAAGAGGAGAGAACGATCCGCTTTTTGATTCTATTATTGTTGTTACAGACCGTAGATTGCTAGATAAGCAGTTAAAAGAAAATATTAAACAATTCTCTGAGGTAAAGAACCTTGTTGCTCATGCAGAATCTGCAAAGAACTTAAAAGAGAATCTCGAAAGTGGTAAAAAGATAAACATTACAACAATACAGAAGTTTCCGTTTATTATTGATGGTATTGCCGATCTATCAAAAAAACGTTTTGCTGTAATTATCGACGAGGCTCACTCTTCTCAAAGTGGATCTGCTGCAGGTAAGATGAATCAGGCTATTGGAATGGAGCAATCCGACGAAGAAATAGTAGATTCTCAAGATTTGATTCTAAATGCAATGAAAGCACGAAAGATGAAAGGAAATGCATCTTATTTCGCCTTTACTGCTACTCCAAAAAACTCAACACTCGAAAGGTTTGGGACAATGCAAGAAGATGGCTCATTTAAACCATTTCACTTATACTCAATGAAACAGGCAATCGAAGAAGGATTTATTCTCGATGTATTAGCTAATTATACTACTTACAAAAGTTATTATGAGATAGAAAAATCAATACAAGACAATCCTTTGTTCGATACTAAGAAAGCACAGAAAAAATTAAGAGCCTATGTAGAACGCCACAAACAAACTATTGGCACAAAAGCTGAAATATTAACCGAGCATTTTATTTCTAAAATCTTTAAAACCAAGAAGTTAAAAGCTAAGGCTAAAGCAATGGTTATCACCCAAAACATCGAATCTGCAATAAGATATTATAAAGCAATTTCGAGAATACTTGATGAAAAAGGAAATCCATTTAAGATATTGATAGCTTTTTCGGGACAAAAAACTGTTGATGGAATTGAATATACTGAAGCTAGTATTAATGGTTTTGGAGAAAAACAGACCAGAATAAAGTTTGATGAAGACGAATATCGCATTTTAGTTGTAGCGAATAAATACCTAACCGGATTCGATCAGCCAAAACTATGTGCAATGTATGCTGATAAGAAACTTCAAGGCGTAATGGCTGTACAGGCTTTATCTCGTTTAAATAGATCTGCACCAAAATATGATAAGAAAACGGAACACTTGTTTATTCTTGACTTTTTCAATCAAGTTGATGATATTAAAACTTCTTTTGATCCATTTTACACTTCAACAAGTTTAAGTGAAGCAACAGATATCAATGTATTGCACGAATTAAAAGAAACTCTTGATGAAGCAGGAGTTTATGAATGGACCGAAGTAGAATCATTTGTAGAAATGTATTTTAAGGGATTTGATGCACAACAATTAAGTCCTGTGATAGATTTTGCTGCTAATCGTTTTAATCAAGAATTAGAGCTTGAAGATGATCAAAAAGCTGACTTTAAAATTAAAGCAAAGCAGTTCGTTAAAATATATGGACAAATGGCTTCAATTATGCCTTACGAAGTTATTGTTTGGGAAAAACTATTCTGGTTTTTAAAATTTCTAATTCCAAAACTAATTGTAAAGACAAAAGAAGATGAATTAATTGATGATCTACTAGACTCAGTTGACTTATCGACCTATGGCTTAGAGCGCACAAAACTCAACCATTCTATTGGCCTCGATGATTCAGAATCGGAGCTAGAACCACAGAATCCAAATCCTAGAGGAGCACATGGAGGAAATGAAGAAAAAGATCTTTTAGATGAAATAATAAAATCCTTTAATGAGCGATGGTTTCACGGTTGGGATGCAACACCAGAAGATCAAAGAGTCAAATTTGTTGCATTGACAAAACACATTCAAGCACATCCAGACTTTAAGTCTAAAGTAGCAGAAAATGCAGATAATCAGAATAGCGATCTAGCATTTAGAAAGATACTTGACGAAGTAATGAGTCAGCAAAGAAAACAAGAATTAGAACTATATAAACTATATGCAAAAGATGATTCGTTTTATCAAGCATTTTTTGATACTATGAAGCGTTTAGTTACAACGCATGATGCTAAATAAAGTAGAAACTAATATGCCAATTTTTAAAGAACAAACGGGAAAATTAACAAAACTGAAATCATTTGCAGTTGATAAAGAAAAGAAACTTCAAAAACTTGTTGAAGATAATTTGATGGAAGTTCTAGATATGCACTTTCTGGAAACAGAATACACAACAACCTTTGGAGGGAGAATTGACACTTTAGCCGTTGATAGGAATGGGTCGCCTGTAATTATTGAATACAAAAGAAATAAGAATGACAATGTTATAAATCAATCCTTATCATATCTCAAGTGGTTACAGGCTCAGAAAGTGGAATTCTTTGAAATGTTAATACTTAGAAAGCTAGGTGATGATGTTGCCAGAAACATGAAAATTGATTGGAAGAATCCAAGAGTAATATGTATTGCCGAATCATACAATAAGTTTGATATTGATACCGTTGAGGTAATTCCTACTAGAATTGAGCTGTATAAATACAGATATTATGAAAATAAAATTTTTAGTTTGGAACCTTTAAATGCTTCTGAGCAGAAATCTTCTAATAAATCAAACATCGATTCTCTCATTAAGTCACCAGTAGATCACTCAGTTGAGGAGCATTTAAGAAAACCTAATGATAAAATCAAAGAGCTATTTTCAGAATTGAGAAGTAGAATATTTGAACTTGACGAGAATATTCAGGAAAAAGCAACGACTATGTATATTGGCTATCGAGTAACTAAAACATTTGCAGAGATACATCTAGGCAAAAATCAAATTAAAATGTTTTTACGACCTATTGAGTATAATGATTCAAAGGATATGGTTAATAAGATACCTGATGGGTATAACTGGACATTGAATCAAAGAGTTTATTTAACAGACGAGAGTCAGTTGGACTATGTGATGGGATTGATAGAGCAGTCGTATCAGGATGTATTGTAAAGAATAATAAAATAAAGACTTATGAAAAAAATAATAGAAAGCCACATCAATAAATTAAAAGAAGACATTAGACTTTTAGATGAAATTAAAAGTGTTTTAGCGTGCTCCTCAAACTATAATATTCCTACCAATTTCACAGCAGATGAGTTAAAACAAAAATATTTTTTTGCAAAAAATGGAGATCTTTATGTTTATATTATTAGAACAGAAATTAATGATCGAGAAGCATTAGAAGGAGCTTTCCATCATTTTAAGTATAATCATAAAGACAAAGCGAAATACTCTGTTAGTTTAATGAATAAACCTAAGCAGTACAGTAAAGTTCTGTATGTAGGGTCTTCTGCATCCATTAAGAGTCGTCTATCTCAACATCTTGGCTTAACAGGTCCTAAAGTTTATAGTTTGCAATTATCAAAATGGTATAATTATAATCAAGTAAGTATTGAGACTATTCGTATTCCTGAAAAATATCATAGCATATTATATCAAATTGAAAATGCATTTTGGGATTATTACCAACCTTTATTTGGCAAAAAAAGGGACTAATGTAAGTTCGAATAAAATGAGTTAATCATGACAACTAAAACCAAAGCCCAAGCACTTCTATCAAAAGTAACAATTATAAAAGGAGGGTGCTATCTTATTCTTGCTGAGAGAAAAGAAACTTATGGAGACCTAGACTATTATCTCTATTTTGACCTAAACAAGGGAAATGTCGCATCAGAATTACATTTGTTAGGTTCTTATATGGCACATTCTCATGAAGAAATTCATCATATCGATTCAGAACATGAAACGAAGGTAAAAGAACAAATTTTAGAAAGAATTCCTGTCGTGGAAATTATGAAAATTCAAATGTTGTTTGATGAAAATGGCTATGCTAGGAGACCTAAAAATTTATAAGGTTATTCCATATCTTCAACTACCCACAAAGGAGTTTTGACCTTATCAATGCTAAGTTTCAATTTAATATTAAACGATGCATAGAGATTCTCTTTACTATATCTCATTGAATTTGATGATACTACGACAATCTAATGTATTTACCTAAAGAATCTTATTCAAATGATGAAGTAAATAAAAAAACAAGCGATGTATTATCAGCATATCTATATTCGGGCTATTGGGGTTGTCAAATTTGAACAAAAGCTTCTAGATACTTTATATATATCTTGAATAATTATATCTAATAGCATATAATATAAGCTAAAACATAAATATTATACGCAAATGCATATAATTAAATAAATTTCACTATTTTTGTATGCAAATGCATATAATAATTACGTGTAAATCATTATTCTAAATGAAATAATATGAGTGAATTATCAAATTTTGTAAAGACTAGAAGAAAGAAATTGGGCTTAAGTCAGGATGAATTTGCTGATAAGGCAGGTGTTGCCCTTACTGTTATTAGAAAGATTGAACAAGGTAAAGAAAATCTCTCTTTATCAAAGGTAAATCAAGTATTACAAATGTTTGGACATGTTTTAGGTCCTATAAATGAAAACGATGATGAGACAAGGAATAGTTAAATAGTGTCCGCAAGAAAACTACTGCTTTTTGTGTCTTTGACCTGCTTGTCGGCAGACAGGTAAGAAAGTGTCAAAGACAAGGCTTTCGAAGTTTCTGAAACTAAGGAGTTTACTTTTCGTAAATGACTGTTTCAGAAATGAGAGTAACGCAGTATTTGACGTTTTCTTGCAAAGACTAAATACAATAATATAACGGCCGGTCTTTTAACTGAAGAAGACAATGGAGAATACCTTTTTATGTATGATGAAAATTATATAAAAAACTATCCGAATCAATTCATCACATTTGGAATGCCAGTTACAATAAGACCATATAGAAGCAAAAGATTGTTTCCTTTTTTCGATGGGCTCATTCCAGAAGGATGGTTGTTAAATATCGCAGCTAAAAGCTGGAGGATCAACAAAAATGACCGCATTGGGCTTCTCCTTGCATGTTGTGCAAATGCCATTGGTGCGGTAAGTATTCACCCTGTTAACGCTATTACTAATGAGTAAATGCCTGTATTGTTATAAAGAATTAGATGAAAATCAGCTTGATTATCATCCTAAGTGCATTAAAGCATTTTACGGAACAAAACATGCTCCAGTTTTACCATATCGACTATCAGAAATGGAGAATCTGGCTAAAGAAGCTGCAGAACAATCTATTACAGTTCCTGGTGTTCAACCTAAATTATCATTAGGGTGGATAAAGAAAAATGTTAAAGATGGACACCAAGGGCGATTAACCATTATGGATGCTTTAGCAGGACAATACATTCTAAAACCACAAAACATCGACTATCCACAAATGCCGGAAAACGAGCATCTTTCAATGAAATTAGCAGAATTGTTTAAAATAGATATTGTGCCTGTAAATATGATTCGTTTAGAATCTGGAGAATTATGTTTCATCACCAAAAGAATAGACCGTAATAAAGATGGATCGAAAAAACACATGATTGATTTTTTGCAAATACTTGAATTGTCTGATAAATATAAGGGAACAATGGAAACTCTCGGAAAAACCATTGGTGAGTTATCGGTAAACACCTTATTGGATAAATTACGTTTTTTTGAATCTACTGTGTTTAACTATATCATTGGAAATAACGATATGCACTTGAAAAACTATTCAATGTGGCTATCAGATATAGGCTGGGTGCTTTCTCCTTTTTACGACCTTTTAAATGTTAAATTAATATTGCCACAGGATAAAGAAGATTTAGCTTTACTTTTGGGTGGTAAAAAGAAAAATTTTAATAAAGAGTATTTCGATCGCCTGGGGACTGTGCTAAAACTAAACGATAAACAATCAATTCTGTTTATAAAAGGCTTGTGAAATGGATGCCCGAAGCTATTCTACTAATAGAAAGTTCTTTTTTGCATCCTGATAGACAAAAGGTTTATAAAGAATTGATAAAAGAGCGAGTAAAACTTTTTATTTGATGAACTAAAGAATCATTAAATATCAAAAATACGAGTTATCTGAGTATGCGAAAAAAATAGTAAAACATAACTATACGATAGTTTTAAAGTTCCAATTTGGTTCTTTATTTTCATTTACAGAATATATCAATTCAATATCAAATTTTTCTTCAACTTCTTGTTTGTGAAAACCAAAAACTTCAAGTGATACCATATTCTCATTTAGCTTTTCAACTAATTTTGCAATAATATAATTTCTATAGTCTTTGTGAATAGTCATAATATACAATTGAGGCCAAGGATATTTACTATTTATCATCTCAAAAGGTTCTTCGAAACTATCGAATTCAAATCTTTTGTTTACATCTAATCCTTGATCAGTTGGGTCGAACTCGTTATGTTTGTAAATGAAAACTTCTTTTGAATCGGATTTTCTACGTTCGATTTTAATGGATCCGCCTTCGCCACCTATTTCAAAGATGGTTTCTAATTTTTCAATATACTTTTTAGATTTCACAGTTTGTTTAGCTAACATATATTGAAGAATCTCAGCAAACGCATGATCAATACTGTCAACAGCATGTTTTTTATTTGCTATTTCTTCGAAATAGTACATTTTAATATCTAGTACAAGACTTGATAATGTAATTTTACCACTATCAACAATCTTTTGAAGGATTTGTACTTTTTTATCATAATTTGTTTTTCCCCATTCCTGTGAATAGGGGTTAAATAATATTCTTAGACTTCTGTGCTGGTAGTTTTTCTATTTTACCACAAATAATTGTGTATTTTATCAAAGTATAGGCAATTATTTTATTACAAATATTTGTGGTAAGACTAAGTGTGTATGTGCATTAAGACCAATTGCTTATAAAATTAAGCATAATTTATTTTGATATTGTAAAATATCGTATATTTGCTTAAACAAAATGAGTTCTATGTTTTTTTATAACTCCTTTTTGGTAAATATTATTATTTAAAATCATCATTATGAAAATATCCAAAATTTTAATTTTAGTAATATTAACACAATGTTCGTTTTTTTTTATTGCAGATTTAAAAGCTCAAACTTATGTTAAAGTTATGCTTGACCAGCCAGAAAAACTGCAAGTTGTTGCTAGTGAATTATATTACGAAACCGAGAACTCTTTTGTTTTAGGAGAGAGCGTTATTGTGGAAGGTGGAACAGTCCCTTATTTTTTTTCATGGTTTCAGGATAATTTGTTAATAGGCGATGAACTTATTATGGAAATTTCAAAACCAGTAAGTTTTAATCATTTAGAGTTAGCTGTTAAAGATGCAGAAAATTGTTCTGAGACGATAAGCACTGATATTACTGATGTTGAACAGACAATTTCTGAGAATACGGTCTTGGTATATCCTAATCCTGCATCAAATTATCTAATTATTAATCCAAATGATCTTAATTTTGAACTAGATGTTCTTGTTTTCGATAATAAAGGGAATAATGTAATTAATAAAAAAATTGCAGGAAAAACAGTTCTAAATATTAATCTAAAACAAGGCATATATTTAATGAAATTAGAAAATAAAACTACTGGATTTTTAGAATTAACGAAGTTTATAATATTGTAAAACATACACAAAATTTATCGATATGAAATTTAAGTGTTTAATAAGGAAAATCTTTAATATATTAATTCTTGTTTTACTTACAGTTAATATATCTGCTCAAAATCTAGGCTTAGAGAAAGCCAAACTTACTGCCGAAAACTTTTTAATATCAAAAGGTATTAATTTAGAAATTATTAATTTAGAGAAAGTTTATCAATCAAATGACACAGCAATTAATTCGCTTTTTTGTTTTAACAATGATGGTGGTGGTTTTGTTTTGGTGTCAGAAAATAAGGCGGAATTTATTGTAGTGGGCTATTCGTTAACAACATCTATAAATGTAAATAATAGTCCTGATGCTTTTAATTCTTTAATAAGTTTTTACGAAAAAACAGAAAAAATATCTTTAGATAATAATAAACTTAAAACTAATTTAAGAAGTTCTGTTACTCCTTTATTAGATGCAGAAGGAATTAGCTTAAATCAATTTTATCATCAAAATGTTGGCGATTGTCCGTCGGGTTGTGTTGTAACAGCATTGGCTCAGATTATGGCATATCATAAATACCCAGAAAATGGTACAGGCTCTCATTGTTACAATCATCCAACTTATGGAGAACAATGTGTCGATTTTGAAACCACAAATTATAACTGGATAAATCCTACTGCGAATGATTACGAGCTATTATCTTATCATGTTGGCGTAGCAATGGACATGAATTATTGTGGATACAACCAGTATGGAGTTTCGGGAAGCATTCCAGGTATATCTAATTATACTAATGTTTTAAGCACTTATTTTAATTATTATCTACATAATGGGCTTTCTGAAAATTATTATTTAAAAAGCGAATTAGATAATAACAGACCTATTTATTGCGAATTATTAGGCGATATCGGACATTCTGTTGTTATTGATGGTTATGATGAGGATGATTATTTTCATCTCAATTTTGGTTGGGGAGGAAATCATAATGGATATTTTATATTAAATAGTAACACAACTTTTAATGTAGATTCATATACATTTGGAACCAATATCTCCAGTTGTAAATTTATTTCACCAACGCCCTTTCCTGTAAACCCTAACGATTCTCTCGCTCTATTAGCTTTTCATGATAGCATGAACCAAACAACAGGCTGGGATATCACTCAACCAGTAATTTATTGGGACGGTGTGGTTGTTATGAATGGCAGAGTAATTTCTTTGAATATTAGTAATTCATTGCAAGGGCAAATTCCTGATGAAATATCCAACTTAAGTGCTCTGCAATATTTGAATATAAGAGGTTTTATATCTGGTGTTTTGCCAAATTCGATAGTGAACTTATATGAGCTTAAGAGATTAGAAATCAATTACTTAAATGGGTCTGACATCCCATCTATACCTGTGGATATTGGGAATTTAGTAAATTTGGAACATTTAAGCATGAAGGCCGTAGGTAGTCTTCCGCAGAGTATAGGAAATCTTACAAAATTAAAAACTCTAAACTTAAGCAGTGGAGAAATGTCTGGGACAATACCCGTAGGATTATATGATTTGCTTTTTCTTGAGGAAATTAATCTCTCCGACAATCAGTTCTCTGATATAATTCCTGATGCAATCGGTCAACTAACAAATTTAAAGAAGTTGAATTTATCTAAAAATCAATTTTCAGGACAATTGCCAACTGAAATTGGAAACTTGATTTCACTTAAAGATTTTTATGTCTATGAAAATCAATTTAATGGCATTATCCCCGAATCGGTTGGTAATTGGACTAATTTAGAGAACTTTTCTATTAACGATAATGCTTTTGAAGGCATGTTGCCAAATTCAATTTGTCAGCATACTCATTTTAATGTTTTAAATATAAGTAATAATCAATTTTCAGCTCTGTCCGATAGCATTGGCAATTTAATAAACTTGCAACAAATTATTGCTAGTAATAACTTAATTGATACTATTCCAGAAGGAATTTCGAATTTGAACGAATTATTTAGGTTGGATTTAAGTTTTAATGAATTAAATACGGTCTTGGGAATGGGAGAAATGCCCGCTTTATGGGATTTGAATTTGTCTAATAATCATATAAATAGCTTATCCGAAAGTTTTACTGATTTAAGTAGAGTCAGCGATTTATATCTTGGTAATAATGAACTAGAAGAATTGCCATCATCTTTTGCAAATTTATCTACTTTAAAGAATTTAGCAATTAATTCAAACAAGCTTAAAACGATACCGCTTTGCTTTTCAATGTTTAATAATCTTGAAACATTATATTTATTAGATAATCAATTATCTGGTCCTTTGCCTCCATTAAAATATTTAGAAAATTTAAGAGATTTAAACATTAAAAATAATAAGTTGACTTTTAACGACATCGCACACTCCTTAATGCCTGATGATACAATATATACAGATTCTTATGAGTTTAGTTATCATCAACAAGATACCATCGAATTATCTGATTCATTATTTTTATTTGCAAAGGGAGATACGCTTTCGATTGATGTCCGACAAATTAGTAATTTATGTCATGAAAATAATACTTATAAATGGTATAAAAATGATGCGTTTTTTATTGATGGACCAGCATTAATTATTAATGGTTTTGATGAGGAATATGAAGGCGAATATTCGTGCAGAATAAAAAACACTAGATATTCAAAATTACTCGAACTGCAGACAGAGACTATTCTTTTGGCAAATGAAAACGATTCAATTTATGTTGATGGGTATTATACCACAACTGCAGAAAACATGGGCAATGTATTTACAGATCATCAAATTAGTTTGTTAACACCAGACTTAAGAGGAAATATAAAATGGCAGGCTTCCTTAGACTCAATAAATTGGTATAATATATCTGATACTATGAGTAACGAGCAAATAAGGGAAAATATATCTTTTATTACTGATAGAGAAGTTGTTGTAGAGCCAAAAGACACCTTAATATTTCGTTATATTGTTGAAGAAGGAACCTGCAATCCTCTAATTAGTGATTCCGTTAGAGTGTTTCCTTATGGAGATTTATTGCTGGACACTTTAATTTCTGTCCAAAACGAACCAATAACAGTTGCTGTTGATAGCATCGAAATTGTAATTACGGCCGGGTTTACTTATAATAATTTTCGTTTAACAATAGAAAAAGTTTTAAACCCACCTGTTGCTCCCGATTCTGTTAGTTTAGCAAGTGTTTATGATGTTAATATTAGTGCTGGCAACCTCTTTGATGTCCCTTTGCTAATCCGATTGAAGAACTTTAATTTAGATGATTATAATCAATTTAATATCGATAATTATAAACCTGTATATTACGATGATAAAAATCAAAATTGGGTTGAATATACTAACGGAGGTTTAACATTAGCGGATGATGGAGCTGTTGAGTTTTACACAAATCATTTCACTAAATTATCATGGTATGAAATCGCTCATGGATCATATACACACATCCACACACGAAATCGAGTTAATGTCATTTATAAATGGGATGTTGGTAGCGAAGACAATTTCTATCAAGCCTATCAGTATGCGGTATTAAGTAATCCTCCAGAACCTTGGCATAATTCAAATTCAAATCCAGATGATGGTGGAACTCCATATATGATACAAGATATTGGAGAATATATGGATCAGATTATTGATAAATTTGAAACATTAGGCTTAGAAGTACCGAGTTTAAGGTTTAATGTTTATGTTGGCATAAGAAACAAAGGCGCTGGTGGTGAAATCGGTGCACCAGGATATCTTGCCGGGCGAGGATATTTCTATATAGATCCAACGTATAATACAAGTCTTGATGATTTAAGAAGAACATTGGCACACGAGTATATGCACTATACACAAGATTATTACATGACAGTTTTACTCGACAATTATTTTTGGATGGAGGCTAATGCTCCGCTTGCAGACAGAATGGTATGGAATGAATCAGAATTACCTATTCCCGAGCCTGAAGTTCATTTTAATGATGCAATGTCAAGTTCAAAAGATTCAAAATCTATTTTTGATTTAATTGCAAATTCTTGGGATGCTTTAACATCATCAATACCTGTTTTCGAGAAATTTAAAGTAAACTCGGCAGAAGCCAATGTGTCAAGTTCATTTTTACATTATATGAGAACCTATAGAGAGGGAGATAAATTAAAACCCGAAACATTGCTTATAAACACTTCATATTTCGGGAGTTGGCTAAATTATTTGGATGGCTTTATTCAAAGTGAATTAAACTCAACAATTGGAGATGAATTTGAAGGTTTTGTAAAATACATCTTATCAGGAGTAAATCCCAACTTCACATTATTAAACAAAAATGAAGGAGAGGATCCTTGTAAGTATTTTAGAAATACTGATTTTGTTACATCAAAGATATTCAAATTTTTGGAAGGTGAAACTATAATTGAGGATACAATTCGAGAAGAAGTCCCTTATATTGCGTCTAAAATGGTGCAACTTTACAATGGTAACCATGAAAGATTAATGGTGCAATATAAAAGAATATCTGAGCAAAATGAAAATATGAAAGTGTATTTATGTAATTATGATAGCGAAAATAAAAACATGCTATTTGAAGATATTACTGACATAGATAGCAGTACGTTTATTATTGATGAGCCAGGCATTAACAAAATGGATAAAAAGCATGTAGCATTTTTATTATTTATTAATAAAAGTACAACTGAAAGTATTAATTTTGATTATGCGGTAAAAATGCACCATATTCCTGATTATCTCTTCTTCGATTCTTTTGCTTTTTTAAAAGGTTATGGAATGACCGATGCTCTAATTCATAGAATTTCGGATGGCACTAATACAGTTTTAGACAAAATCCCCTTAATCCCGCAAGTTTATCGAGTTTATGCAGATGAATATTATAGTACAATGTATTATAATCAAGAAATAACCGAAGAGTTAATCATAACGAATGCCTATTCAGATTGGATGGATCAGACTGTAACATATAATTACATTACTGGCCAAATGACAATTTATGAAAGGGAAAACTGGGGCGGTTTAGATCCCACATCACCCATTGACAATAGAGAAATGACAATGGTTTTACAAAATGTTTGGTTAAATCCATATACACATAGTGGTAATGATGCGTCATATTTTTATAAAACAAACACTACCGAAGAAACTCAAAATGTTATTGTAAGTATTGAATATACCAGAGAGTATGCTACGTGGAATGAATCTCTTGAGCCACCAGCACATAACCCAACAATTACTTATACATACATTGAAACAGAATACCCAGAAGAGCCAAATGAGTTTACGCATATAAAATTATTTTTGCAATTTTGGTAGGAGTTAAAATGTTTTAGCTTCGAGTTACTCTCCACAATCTATTAATTTTCGACTTATTTGAAAACCAATAGTAAGGGTTAAGAATTTTTGTAATGCACTAAGCATCTTCATGTATTTTTAACTGATTAGGATTTAGTTTTACTAAAAATTTATTAGTATTTATACCCACAAGAATTAGTATTTTATCTATGTGGTATTTCGACACCTTTTTGTTCCTTTGCAATCTAAATTTATTTTAGATGACAAAAAAATCAAAAAAGATTAAAGAGTCAGTAGAAGTAAGAGAAAGGCCCATAAAAAGTGTTATTAAAACCATAACATGGCGTATTATTGCTTCTACAACCACCTTTTTATTGGCGTATTGGTTTTTTCAAGATGACCCGCAAGCTACCGAAAAAGCAACAGGTGTGGCATTAGCTGAAGCGGCAATTAAAATGGTGCTGTACTTTATTCACGAAAGGGCGTGGAATGTTGTGCGATGGGGGAAAATGCGTGTTTATGTGAGGCATTATAATATGATTCGTCGTAGAGTTGTCAGAAAAATGTTAATTTCGCTGAATTCATCGGCAGATTAAAATATAATTATGAATAAAATAGAACTTTTAAATAAAATTGAGAAATTAGAACTAATTGAGAAAATTAGATTTATTGCAAATGCATTCCCTAATAAAGTTGTGTTTACAACAAGTTTTGGAGTTGAAGATCAAGTAATTACCGACATGATATTTGATAATAATATAGATATAAATGTAGTTAGTCTTGATACTGGGCGACTTTTTGAAGAAACTTATAAAGTATTTAACTCAAGTTTAGAGAAGTATAAGAAAAAAATTAAAGTCTATTTTCCTCAAACTGATGCAGTTGAAAAGCTAATTACTGAAAAAGGACCTTTTAGCTTTTATGAGTCTATTGAGAACCGTAAAGAATGCTGCAATATTCGTAAAGTTGAACCATTAAAACGGGCATTAAACGGAATGGAGTGTTGGATTACTGGAATTAGAGCAGATCAATCCTCTGGACGTACGCAAATGGAGATGATTGAAGATGATGAGGCTTATAATATACTTAAAATGAATCCGCTTTTTGATTGGTCTTTAGATGATGTAATGAGCTATTTAAAGAAGAAAAATGTACCTTATAATAGTTTGCATCATAAAGGGTTTGTGAGTGTTGGTTGTGAACCTTGTACAAGAGCACTTAAACCAGGAGAAGACTTTAGAGCTGGTAGATGGTGGTGGGAACATAATTCAGGAAAAGAATGTGGGCTACACACAAATGGTAAATAATTTTTAAAAATATTAAATAATGAGTGATTTTAAAATTAACACAAATCATTTAAAACTATTAGAAGATGAGGCGATTTTTATAATGCGTGAAATTGCTGCACAATTTGAAAACCCCGCTTTGTTATTTTCGGGGGGGAAAGATTCTATTGTTTTAGTGCATCTTGCACGTAAGGCATTTTGGCCTGCAAAAATACCTTTTCCGCTAATGCACATAGATACAGGACATAATTTTGATGAAACAATTGAATTTCGTGATAATCTTGCTAAAGAATTTGGTTGTGAACTAATAGTAAAATATGTTCAAGACTCAATTAATCAAGGAAAAGCTGTCGAAGAAAAAGGTGTAAACGCTAGTCGAAATAAATTGCAAACTGTTACACTCCTCGATGCTATTGAAGACGAAAAACTTGATTGTGCAATTGGTGGTGGCAGACGAGACGAGGAAAAAGCTCGTGCAAAAGAGCGTTTCTTTTCACATCGTGATGATTTTGGACAATGGGATCCGAAAAACCAACGTCCCGAATTATGGAATATATTTAACGGACGTAAAAATATGGGGGAACATTTTAGAGTCTTTCCAATAAGTAATTGGACAGAACTTGATGTTTGGCAGTATATTATGTACGAAAATATTAAATTACCAAGTTTATATTATACACATAAACGTAAGGTTTTTGAACGCGATGGAACTTGGTTGGCCTGGGCTCCGTTTATGGAGTTAAAACCTACCGAAGAAGTTAAAGAACTTGATGTGCGGTGTCGGACAATTGGCGATATTACTTGTACTGGTGTTACTCTTTCAACAGCAAATACGCTCGATGAAATAGTTACAGAAATTGCTGCATCTCGAATAACCGAACGAGGGGGTAGAGCAGATGATAAAAGGAGTGAGGCGGCTATGGAGGATCGTAAAAAAGAAGGATATTTTTAAGTAAATATGTATTTATATAATGACTTTAACTCTTTCTATATCAATTAATTTGATGGAAAATAAAAAGATTTGTTGTTGAAGAAAAGAAGAATAAAATGGAAAATATTAAACCCGAAATTGGATTATTAAGATTTACTACTGCTGGGAGTGTTGATGATGGAAAAAGCACTCTTATTGGAAGATTATTATATGACAGTAAATCAATTTTTGAAGATCAACTTGATAATATTACAGAAACTTCAAAAAGAAAAGGAACCGAAGAGGTCGATCTTTCGCTTTTAACTGATGGTTTACGTGCCGAACGAGAACAAGGAATTACTATAGATGTCGCATACAGATATTTTTCTACTCCTAATCGTAAATTTATTATTGCTGATACTCCCGGGCATATTCAATACACACGAAATATGGTTACTGGTGCTTCAACTGCCGATGTGGCGGTAATTCTTATTGATGCTCGTAATGGGGTAATTGAACAGTCGATAAGACATACTTTTATTGCGTCATTGCTGGATATGAAACATATTATTTTTTGTGTTAATAAAATGGACCTTGTTGATTTTTCTCAAGATCGTTTTGATGAAATAAAAGTAGAACTTACAAAATTATCGACCAAAGTAGGCGCGAAAAATATTCATATTATTCCAATTAGTGCAAAATTTGGCGATAATGTTGTTGGAAAATCAGATAATCTTGATTGGTTTAATGGTAGCACACTATTGCATTTATTAGAAACTGTAAGAATTGCCGATGATTATAATAGTAAATATGTGCGTTTCCCAGTGCAATATGTAATTAGGCCTCAATCCGATGAATATCACGACTTTAGGGCTTATGCTGGTCGTCTTGCTGGTGGAAAAATATTTGTTGGAGATAAAGTTACCGTACTGCCGTCAATGCTTACAAGCAAAATTAAAAGCATAGAGGATTTTGGAAATAATCGGTACGATGCTAAATCTGGAGATTCAATCGCAATTTGTCTCGAAGATGATATTGATATCTCGCGAGGAAATATGATTGTTCCATCAGATAATGTGCCCGAACTTGCAAAAGAGTTTAATCTTATGGTTTGTTGGTTTAACGAAAAACCCTTGCAAATAAAAAGTAAATATATTCTTCGTCATTCTACTAACGAAGTTAAAAGTGTACTATCTGCTGTAAATACAAAACTAAATATTAATACTCTCGAAGAAGATCCTAATGAAAAGGAAATAAATATGAACGATATTGCTAATGTTACTATTAAAGTTGCATCACCAATATTTATAGATGACTATAAGTTAAATCATATTTCGGGCAGTATTATCTTAATTGACGAAGCAACTAATGAAACTGTCGCTGCTGGAATGATTGTAAAATAAAAAACTGATACTTACTTTCATAATTTGATTTTTACCACTACCACAATCTGGCTTTAGAGTAACTCGACAGCCATACTTGTGAGTAATACCAATTTAATCACAAAACACCCGATATAAATTGATTATTTTACGCATTTGCTTCGTTAAAAAATATTGACGTAACTATTGCTATGTCGCAATTTTTTGCCTTGCATATGCAAAAAATAATTACAACATCCAATAGGGTGTTTTGTAATTTAATTGGTATAAAATATAGAATTTATATTTCATAAGATAATAAATTTACCAAAAATGTCAGCCAATTAAAAAATAATATTAATTTTGTAAATATAATTATTCAAATTTTGTAATAATGGACGAAGACTCGTATTATAGTAAATTAGAAATGTTTATAACTTTGTAAGGGACTTCGTGTTTCCTTGCATAATAAAAAAGTAAGGAGGCAAAATATGATGTTATCCAAAATCGATTTTAGAGATTTTATAAAAAACAAGAAGTGGGAAGAATTAAAAATATCCTTAAATGAATTAGATCTTGTTGAATTAGCTAATCTTACTGAGGATGTATCTGGTAATGAGGCAATTGAATTGTTTACCCTTTTAAATAGAAAATTATCAAAAGAGGTTTTTCAACTTCTTTCTTTTGCAAAACAAGAGTACATAATCAATGGATTAGTTCAAAATGAACAAAAGCTATCAAATTTAATAAATGATATTGAACCAGATGATAGAACTGCTCTCTTGGAGGAGTTACCAAGTAAGACGTCTCAACAATTAATACAACTTCTCTCGCCTAAAAAGTGGAAAACAGCAATACAACTCTTAGGTTTTCCCGAGGATAGTATTGGACGTTTAATGACACCAGAGTATATTGCTGTTAAGCCTGAGTTTACAATTGCTCAAACATTTGAACATATTAGGAAATTTGGACAAGATTCTGAAACATTAAATGTTATTTATATTGTTGATGATGAGCATAAATTAA
>JAQUBO010000048.1 GCA_028686735.1 Bacteroidales bacterium | reverse complement strand
TTTGGTCATTTTTATTAAACGAGCTATTTGGAGCAGGCGATTGTTTTACAACCTTGCCTCTACCCTTAATAACGGGTTTTAACCCATGGGTTTCTAATATTATTAAAGCATCTTTTAGACCCATATTAATAACATTGGGGACTTTGGTTTTATCACTATAGTTTATGGGATTGTATTTAATCCTGTGCCCATCAATAGAAGGTTTTACCCAATTAGTTTGCCCCATGCTATTATAATTGGTAGTTATTTGTAACCAGTTAAAAACTTTTTCAGTTTCTATTTTACTTCCATTTTTTGCATAAGGGATAGTTGGAGTTACAGTAAAATTCGATGTAAATCTGTGAAATTTAGGATTTGTTGCATAAACTTTATCTGCAAGTTCTTTAAATACTGGACCAGCGACTGACCCACCAAAGTATCCATTTATGCGTGGTTTGTAAATAGAAACTATGCAAGAATACTCTGGTGCATCGGCAGGAAAATATCCCACAAAAGAAGCATGGTATTCTGTGGGCAAGCTGTCGTTACCGTAGTTTATTTGTGCAGTACCTGTTTTTCCTGCAATTTTATAGTTTTCACTACGAAGTTTCTCGGCAGTACCACGTTCAACAACACCTTCGAGCATAGGCTTTACCATTGCAATGGTGGTTTGAGAACATAGTTGTGGGTTAATTACTTCGGTTTCAAAGACTTTAATAACTTCTCCTCTATATGTAAGTGCATCCGCAAAAATTGGTTTAACTAATATCCCGTTATTTGCAATTGCATTATAAAAAGCAAGTATTTGTAAAGGTGTTATTTGCAACTCATATCCAATCGACATTTGTGTTAATGAAAGTCCCGACCATTCGATATCACCAGGTTTGTGAATTACTGGAACAGCCTCTCCTTTTATGCAAACACCAAGGGGCTTGTCGAGATTAAGTTTTTTTAATCCTGCAACAAATTGCGATTGTTTGTCTTTGTAATTATTTCTTATCACTTTTGAAATTCCGACATTAGAGGATAGTTCAAATATTTGTTGTATTGAGATTTTACCGTATCCGCCTTCGTGGGTGTCTTTCATTGTTTTACCATAATAAACAATCGTACCATCTCCTGTTTCGACCATTTCATCAGGTTTAATATATCCGTCTTCAAGTGCTACAATTATTGAGGCTAATTTAAAAGTTGATCCGGGAGCTGTTGCATTCCCGACTGCAAAGTTTAATTCTTCATAATAAAAACCTTTCGGATGTTTTTTTAAATTTGCAATGGCTTTAACTTTTCCAGTTTTTACCTCCATAAGTACTACTGTCCCATACTCTGCGTTGTGTTTGCGTAACTGCGATTCTAAAGCAGTTTCGGCAACATCTTGTAATCCAATATCTATAGTTGTAATTAGATCCAATCCGTCTTTTGGTTCTACATATTGTGCATCTTCAACTGGCATCCATAAATTGCCTGGGATTCTCTCTTTTACTGTATATCCTTCAACGCCTCTAAGGTGATCGTCATAAGCATCTTCTAGTCCTACTCCTATACGGCGAGGTGAGGCTACTGTGCCTATTGTTCGACGGGCAAGTTCTCCAAATGGTTTCTCTCTCTTAAAAGTTTTTTGATAAACAAATCCTCCTCTTATTCTACCCTTACGAAGTAGTGGAAATGTAGATAGCTTTTTAAAATCTGAATAGCTAATATTATAGCTAAAGCGATAATACCTTGATCCGCTATCTCTAGCGTCAATCATTTCATTTTTAAATGTTTCACCTGTTTTGTCATCAAATAGTTGCCCAAGACATAAAGCAAGTGAGTCAATATTTTGATCAAATACTTTTTGAGTGATTGCATCGCAATTTAAGTCTATTCCTGCCTCAAAATATGCGACTGATGTGGCAAGTAGCTTTCCGTCGTTAGAGTAGATGTCGCCTCTGATGGGCTCTATTGAAGTGTAAATGCGTGTTGTCTTTAGGGCATTGTTGATTATCTCTTTGTCATAAAAAAATTGATAATAAATTATTTTACCAATGATGAGAAACCCAAAGCTCATTAGTAAAATATATACAATATTAAGTTTGGCTAATATGTTAGTCCTATCGCTCATTCGTTATCAATATGATATGATATTTTTTTTGGTGGCGTGCTTGATTCTTCAAGATTTGACCCTTTTTCTTTTAGCATTGTTAATATTTCGCCTCTGCGGCTAATTGTCATTAATTCTGACTGAATCTCAATTTTTTCTGCTCGTAAATCTTCGATTAGTTTTTGAGTTTCTTCTGTTTCTCTAAAAACTTTTTCGGCGTGAAATCGATTTGATATATATATTAATCCAAGAATAAAAATAACAATGATAAAAGGAATCTGCTTTCTAACTATGTCAGAGGCAACTATTGACCCATTGACAATACCACGAAAGCTTGCTTTAATTTCTTTTTTTGTTATTTTTTTTGTTTTGTTCATATTTTTTCTGCAATTCTTAATTTTGCTGATTTGGCTCTGGGATTGTCGTTTATCTCTTCCTGGTCGGGAATGATAATTTTTCTGTTAATTGCTTTAAAAGGTAAATCTGTCCGCCCAAAAATATCTTTTTCTAAGTTCCCTTTTGTATTTCCTGTTTTGATTAAATTTTTTACTGGTTTATCCTCAAGCGAATGGTAGGATATAGCTGAAAGTCGTCCACCTTTATTAAGTACTTCTGGTGTTGCATCTAAAAATTCCTTAATAGAGTTTATCTCGTCATTTACCGAAATGCGTAATGCTTGAAAAACTTGGGCTTGATACTTAATCTCTTTGTTATGGGGCATTAAGGGTTTTATTAAGTCGAGAAAACCTCCTATCTCTTTAAAAGTGTTTAGTTTACGGTATTCGATAATGCTGTTTACTAATTTGCCTGGATTGTGTATATCACAATAGGTTCTAAAAATAGTGTAAAGGTCTTTATCTGAATATTGATTGAGAATATCTGATGCTGTTGTAGTTTGTTCGGGGTTCATTCGCATATCTAAGTTGCCTCCTAAACGAAACGAAAACCCTCTGTTACTGATGTCAAATTGGTGAGATGAAACCCCAAAATCTGCTAGTATCCCATCTACCCCATCAAGTTTGTAAAACTCAATATAGTTTTTTATATATCTAAAATTACCAAATATTAGAGTAAAACGCTTATCTTTTATTGCGTTTTTTTGAGCATCTGGATCCCTATCTATAGCATATAAATGTCCTTGGTTCGATAGTTTTTTTAGTATTTCTCTTGAATGCCCTCCACCACCAAAAGTAATGTCAAAATATATCCCATTGGGTTGAATGTTAAGACCTTCAATGCTTTTTTCTAACAAAACAGGTTTGTGATACATAATTTAGTCCTCATTGTAAAAACCAAAACTGCCACCTAAAATGTCATTTGCTAAATCCGCAAAGTCTTCTTCGGTAAGTGGTTTTGAATTATAATTTTCGTTTGCCCAAATCTCTATTTTTCCTTTTTGACCTGCAAAAACTAACTCCTTTTCTGCTCCTATGTAGTCAAGAAGCTTTTTTGGAATAAGCAGCCGATTGCTTGAATCTAAATATAACTCTGCTGTGCCTCTATAATATTCACGCAAAAAATCGGAATGTCGTTTATTGAAAGGATTTAACTTTTTCTTTAAAATATTAGTTTGATATTCCCACTCATTTATGGTATATAGGTTCAAGCATTTTTCATAAATGTCTTTTTTAAGAACTAAAGCTTGATTTTGTTCCTCTTCAGGAATTTGACGCTTTAATTGCACCGGAAAGATTATTCTCCCCTTATTATCTAATTTGCCATTGTGTTCGCCAACAAACATAAAATACGTTTTTTAATTTCTATGTAAAAGTATATATATTATTCCCCACTTTTATACATTTTTTCCCATTTTTCTCCACATTGTTAATAACTTTTGTTTGCAAAAAACGCAAGGTGCTCATAGTTAGGGCTTTGCGTATGTTGGAAAAATATTATATTTTTGTAAGAAATTAACAAATAGGAATATGTCAGATAAAAAGCCACTTTATATTGATGTGAGAGAGATAATTAGCTCAAAAAACCAAAAGCTTGGGAGAAGAATCCCTCGATGTGTGATTCGATATTTGGAGAAAATTTTGCATCAGGATGAAATTAATGAATTTTTAAAAACTTGCCCTGGGCTTGAGGGTATGGATTTTGTCAGGAAGACTATTTCTTTTATGCAACTTGGGGTTGAATATGCTGGTTTTGAGAATATCCCCAAGGAGGGTAGGTTTGTATTTGCGTCAAACCATCCTTTAGTGGGCTTAGAAAGTGTAGTTTTGATGGATATTGTGTCTAAAAAATTTGATAATTTTGTATTTGTTGTAAACGATTTATTAATGGCTTTAAAGCCAATGAATATGTTGTTTGTTCCAGTTAATAAGGTGGGTGGGCAAACTCGTGAAAGTGTTGCGAAAGTTAATGCTGCTTATAAGTCGGATAAGCAAATATTGTTCTTTCCAGCTGGTTTAGTTTCGCGAAAGATAAAAGGGAAAGTTATTGATACTACTTGGCAAAAAAGCTTTGTTAGTAAAGCTGTAGAGACAAAAAGAGATATAGTTCCTGTGTATATAGAAGGACGTAACTCAAACTTTTTTTATCGATTAGCTAAACTTCGAAAGTTTTTTAGGATAAAAACAAATATTGAGATGTTGTATCTTGTTAATGAGACATTTAAGCAGAAGGGTAAGACCATAAAAATTGTTTTCGGAGAACCTGTTCCGTACGCCTTTTTTGACAAATCCAAAACATTTTTGCAATGGGCAGATTATCTTAAGAAAAAGGTATATTCATTGAAATAATTGAAACATTGTCAAATTATTGTTAAATTTGCACTAATAATAAAATTGCTTGAATATGACATTAATGAATCCGATTATACCACCTGTGAGTAAAGAATTATTGCTTGCTGAGCTTACAGCTGATAAAATGTTACGTAAGTCGAATTATGGTAATACCGAAATTTATGTTTTCTCTCATCAGGATTCTCCAAATTTGATGAAAGAGATAGGACGCCTGCGTGAAGTTACTTTTCGTATGGCTGGTGGTGGTACTGGTAAGTCAATTGATTTAGATACCTATGACTTGGCTGATGAGCCTTATTTACAGTTAATTGTTTGGGATCCCGATGAAAGTGAAATTATTGGTGGGTATAGATTTGTTTTAGGTGAATCGGTGCTTGATAATCCAGATGGAAAATTAGCAACATCTAATTTATTTGATTTTTCGGAGAAATTTCTTAAAGATTATTTGCCATATACAATTGAGCTGGGTAGGTCGTTTGTGCAGCCTAATTATCAATACGGAAGAAATGCTCGTAAAGGGATGTTTGCTCTAGATAATTTGTGGGATGGTTTAGGTGCTTTGATAATTGAGTATCCTGAAATGAAATATTTTTTTGGAAAGGTTACAATGTACAAACACTTTGACCTAAAAGCTCGTAATTATATTTTATCATTTCTTAATTTGTATTTTCCCGATAAGGCTGGTTATATTGTGCCCAAAGACCCAATAGATTTTGATTATGAAAATACAAAAAGACTTTTCTTTGGCGATAATTACGATGCAGATTATAGAAAACTAAATGCAATGGTTCGTAAAGTTGGTGAGAAAATACCACCGCTTGTTAATGCTTATATGAACCTTTCCCCCTCTATGATAACATTTGGGACTGTTGCAAATGACGCATTCGGTGGTGTCGAAGAAACTGGTATCCTTATTAACATTTCAGACATTTATAATTCAAAAAAAGATAGACATGTAAAATCGTATAATCGCTTGATACAGATGAGTCAAGTGTTTCCACGTAAACCAAAAAAATTAAACCTCGCAAATTGGACTCGAAAAAAAAATAAATCCTAAATGAAAGTGTTTTTGATGTGTAGGGTTAATACAAGATATGCAAACTAAGAGTATAATACATCTGTATAAGAATAAGCCAAATTATGTATTTAGTGGTAGCTTAATGTATGACGCTATTTTTATTTGCTATAAGGCGAGCGAAAATTTTGTTTTTGACTCGTTTTTGTCTTCTACAAAAAATGTGAGAGTATATTTGCAAAGATTAATTATTGTATTAGTGTTTTTATTAATGTTTGTGTTGGCAAGAGGTCAAAACCTTGTACCTAACAATAGTTTTGAGGATGCGTGGTCATGTCCCACTTCTTTTTCCGAATTGACGATTGCAAAACCTTTCCCACAGTGGTATAACCCAAATAAAGGAACTCCTGACCATTTGCATATTTGTAGCCCGGGAGATGCCGGTGTACCTGAAAATTTTGCAGGTAAGATTTATCCAGCAGAAGGTGTGGCTTACGCTGGAATTATTCTTAGAGAAGTCTTTTATGATACAACAAAAATTGTTAAAGGTGTCTCAAGAGAGTATATTCAAACTAAATTAACTCAATCCTTAAAACCTGAAAAATTATATTGTGTAAAACTCTTTTATGTTAACTCTTCAAAATCCTTATATGCGGTTGATGCTTTGGGTATTACACTTACAAAAGAGAAAATCGGCACAAAAGATGCAGGCTTGATTATTCAACGTCCTCAAATTATTAATAAACCAGAAAATATGATGGATAACCATGATTACTGGCAAGAATTGTGCGGAACCTATAGGGCTAGAGGTAATGAAGAGTACCTTACAATAGGAAATTTCTGGGATAACTCGCTTACAAATTATCGCCAAAATACTCACCAAATGGTTGATACAAACTTTATTTATGCATATTATTATATTGATGATGTTAGGGTTTTTGAAATCGAAAACTCTTTTGAGTGTGGGTGTCTTAATAATCTTTCGTTTGGTTCGGATTGGATGGCAGATAATTATGACCCTGAAACAGGGTATAATAGTTTAGACCTTAGTCTTTTAGCAGATGGTGGTTCGTTAAACGATAACGAGGATAAATTAAATAATTCTAATAATAATAGTAATGGTAATGATGTAGGTAATTATGAGAATAGTGCTTTAAATAATGGAGGTGTTTTAAGCGAAAAATCGGATGCTAATTCTGATCAAAATGGCAATGGTAATGGCAATGGCAATGGCAACGATTTTGGTAGTGGTGATAGCAATGGTAATGATAATGACAGTGGTAATGGTAATACTAATGGTCTTAATAATGGCGATAATAATGATAATTCTAACGATGATAATAATTTAAATTCGGGTTTGTCTTTTTTAGAAATGAAAGAAACCGAAATTACTGACGAAGCTTTTAATGGAGCAAAAATAGGCGATAGTTTTAATCTTAACAGGATATTTTTTGAATTTAATTCATCAGAACTTTTAACAGCCTCGTTTACGGAATTAGATAAATTATCTGAGATTATTAAGTCTAAACCTGGATTGAGAATTGAGATAAGGGGACATACTGATAATGTAGGTAGTAATTCATATAATAAAACATTATCTGTAAAACGTGCAGCGGCAGTTTATGATTACCTTATTTCAAGAGGTCTTGATAAAACTGGATTAAAGTATCGAGGTTTTGGAAATCGGGTGCCTGTGGCAGATAACGAAACAGAAGAAGGAAGACGCTTAAATCGACGTGTCGAAATTATTATTGTAGAATTATAAAAATTGTTGTATATTTACATTTCAAAAGATTTTAGTTAATGGATTTATATAATATTATATATCAGCTTGTTGAGGAAAATGATTGTGTTATAATTCCAGAATTTGGTGGTTTTGTTTGCAATTATTTTGAGGCAAAAATAGATTTGTCTAATCAGGAGTTTTATCCACCTGTAAAAAAAATCGCTTTTAACGGGGAGTTGAAAAACAACGATGGTTTGTTGATGAATTACCTAATGCGTGAATTTAATATTGATTGGAAAGAGGCTCAGAATTATGTTAAAAGTTTTGTTGTTGAGCTTAATTTTGTGTTGAAAAGCAATAATTATTTAAAATTTGAGAAGCTAGGTATATTTACTGTAAATGACGGGGTTATTGTTTTTAAACCTTTTGATAATCAAAATTTATTGGCGACTTCGTTTGGTTTAAAAAGATTTAATTTCCCGATGCTTAAAACCGCAAAAAAAAGTGTCGAAATACAAAAGCAACCCATTTTGTCGAAATCTAAAGAAGCAAAAACTAATAAAAAGAAAAGGTCTATTAGTCCTGCTTTGTTTTATGCTTCGGCAGTTGCAGTAATCGCAGGGCTGGTTGTTATTGCTTTTCAATTTGATTTGGTTAAATTTGAAAAACAAGCTATACACGAAAATGCTAATATTGTTCCAGTTCAATTGCTTACAAATAATAGTCCATCCGAAATCGAAGAAAATGCAATCCCTACTGATAATTCAACAACAGAAATTATCGAAGATATTGAAGATAACTCATCTGTAAACGCAGAAACTCTTGAGCTTGAAATGGATGATAAAGACCTTGTTAGTACCAATCTTAATGTACATGTGATAGGTGGTAGTTTTTCGAATGTTGAAAATGCAAATAACTATAAACAGAAGTTGATTGATGCAGGGTTTTCTTCACAAGTATTAGCTGCCAATAATGGTATGTATAGAGTTACAGTTAAAAGTTTTGTCGAAAATTCTTTTGCAATTGCTGAACTGCAAGCATTACGTAGTAAAACTGGAAATCAATCTTTGTGGGTTCTGTGTAATTAAATTGCACCTAAATATTGGTTACTAATCATAAATGATATATTTTTTTTCACCATCTGTATTATGGCTTTGTTTGGGGGCTTACTAGTGCTGTAAGAGTTTCGGCATTTCATAATCTAGTTTTCAAGTAATTTTTCACAATCATGTTTTTACACAAGTTGTTGAAGCTTTGTAATTAGTGTCCGCAAGAAAACGTCAAATTACCCATAAAGTATATAAATATTTATGGGTAATTTGACGTTTTAGCTACGCTGAGCTCGTAAACTCGGTTCTTGCAAAGACTAATTATATTATGAAGCCAATATTGTTAATGCTTTTAAGTATTTTCACAGGTTTTGTGTATTTTATGTTATGATTTAGTTAATTCATGCTATTAAACACATATTTTGTAAGACATTTACTGTAGTAATTGCTTAGTTATTTAGGAAAAAATGTTAATTTTGCAAAAATGGATTACTGAAATAAATATATGTATATAAATAAATGATGATAAAGATATTATTATGAATTTTAGCTTAACAAATAGAGAAGAACTTTTTTTACAAATGATTAAAGATTTTGTAGAAAATGAAGTTAAACCGATAGCGGCAGAAATTGATGAGGAAGAAAGGTTTCCTGTCGAAACGCTTGAAAAAATGGGAAAAGTTGGCTTGATGGGTATTCCTGTTCCTGTACAATATGGCGGTCAGGGAGGTACAAATCAATTATACAGTATGGCAGTTGAGGAGGTGTCGCGAGCGTGTGCAACAACTGGGGTTATTCTATCAGCTCACACCTCTTTGTGTGTTGCTCCAATTCTAGAAAATGGAAGTGAAGAGCAAAAAATAAAATATCTACCAAAATTATGTAGCGGTGAATGGCTTGGTGCTTTTGGTTTAACAGAGCCTAATGCAGGAACAGATGCTGCTATGCAGCAAACATTTGCTGTAGATAAAGGTGATAAGTGGGTTTTAAATGGATCTAAAATTTTTATTACTAATTCTGGCTATGCTCATGTATATATTGTTTTGGCGATGACAGATAAAGCTCAAGGAACTAGAGGAGTTTCTGCTTTTATTGTCGAAAGTGGAACGACTGGGTTTAGTGTTGGTAAGGAGGAGAAAAAGTTGGGAATAAGAGGTTCTTCTACTTGTGAACTGATTTTTGAAAATTGCGAAATACCTAAAGAAAATTTATTGGGAGTTGTTGGAAAAGGATTTGGAATTGCTATGAAAACACTTGATGGTGGACGTATTGGAATTGGTGCTCAAGCATTAGGAATAGCACAAGGTGCTATGGATGAAACCATTAAATACACCAAAGAACGTAAGCAATTTGGAAGACCGATTGCAGCTTTTCAAAATACACAGTTTCAGATGGCTGATTTGGAGACAAAAGTGCAAGCGGCTCGTTTGTTAGTAAGAGCTGCGGCATATAAAAAAGATGAAAAATTACCATACTCTGTAGATGCAGCTATGTGTAAGCTTTTTGCTTCTGAACTTGCTATGGAGCTTACCACTAAAGCGGTTCAGTTCCATGGTGGATATGGTTATACGCGAGAATATCCTGTAGAAAGGATGATGCGTGATGCTAAAATTACCGAAATATATGAAGGAACTTCTGAAGTTCAGCGTATGGTAATTGCTGCAAAACTTTTTAAGTAAATAAAGTGGTTTTTTTGTTTTTTGGAAATAAAAAAATATATAAGGATTTTGAATTGTAAAAATAAAAAAAATGAAAATAATAGTTTGTATTAAACAGGTACCTAACACCACAGAAATTAAAATAAATCCAGAAACTGGAACAATGATCCGTACTGGTGTTGAGAGTATTATGAATCCCGATGATAAAGGTGGACTCGAAATGGCTTTACGTCTGAAAGATGAGTACAATGCTCATGTAACAGTTATTACTATGGGACCCCCTCAGGCTGAAAAAATATTACGTGAAGCCTATGCTATGGGGGTGGATCGTGCCATTTTATTAACAGATCGTAAATTTGCAGGTGCTGATACTCTGGCCACCTCAAATGCATTGGCAGGAGCATTAAGACAGCTTGATTATGATTTGATTATTGCTGGTCGTCAGGCTATTGATGGAGATACAGCTCAGGTAGGACCGCAAATGGCTGAACACTTGCAATTGCCGCAGGTCTCTTATGTGGCAGATTTAAAATATAGTGAAAATAATTTATTAACAATTAAAAAAGAAACTGAAGAAGGATATCAATTAATGGAGGTGGAAATGCCTTGCGTACTTACAGTGTTGGCAACTGCAAATACTGCTAGATATATGACTGTGGCTGGTATTGTTACCGCATTTGATAAAAAGGTAGAGATATGGGGGGCAGATATAATTGATGTTGATGAAGATAAACTTGGACTTAAAGGCTCGCCTACTAGAGTGAAAAAATCATTTACAAAAGGACGAAAAGGGAGCGGAGAAGTGTTTGAGGTCGAAGCAGAAGAGGCTGTCGGAATTATCGTTAGTAAAATGAAAGAAAAATTTATTATTTAACAGGTCTAATTTAGTAAAACATGAATAAATCAAGTTATAAAAATATATGTGTTTTTATCGAACAAAGAGATGGAAACATTCAGGCTGTGGCTCTAGAATTGTTGGGGAAAGCTAAACAATTGGCAGATGAATTAAACGAAAAAGTTGTTGCTCTGTTTCTAGGACACAATATTAGTCAGCAAAATCAAAAATTAATCGAATATGGTGCTGATGAGGTTATTTGTATTGATGAACCAGAATTAAAAGATTATTTGACTGAACAGTATGCTCAAGCGAGTTTTCAAGCGATAAGTGAATTTAAACCAAGTATAGTGCTTATCGGTGCAACTACTATTGGTAGAGATTTAGGACCTAGGTTATCGGCAAGAATGGAAACGGGTTTAACAGCTGATTGTACTCGCTTAGAAATCTCAGAAGAGGGTGAACTAATGATGACTCGACCAGCGTTTGGAGGTAATTTGATGGCAACTATTATGTGTGCTAATCATCGCCCGCAAATGTCAACTGTGCGTCCTGGAGTAATGCAAAAACTGGATCCTAAAGAGGGTAAAAAAGGGAAAGTAATTAATTATAAACCGGTTTTTGATAAATCTAAATTTAAAGTTAGAATACTCGAAAGTGTCGTCGAAGATAAAGGAAAGGTCGATATTACTGAAGCAAAAGTCTTAATCTCAGGGGGGAGAGGAGTTGGTTGTAATGAGGGATTTGATAAATTACAAGAATTAGCTAAAGTCCTTAATGCCGAGGTCTCAGCTTCGAGGGCTATGGTCGATGCTGGAATTATACCTCATGAAAGACAGGTGGGGCAAACAGGAAAAACTGTGCGCCCTGATTTATATTTTGCTTTAGGTATTTCAGGAGCAATCCAACACTTGGCTGGAATGGAAGAGTCAGACTTTATTATTGCAGTAAACAAAGATAAGTTTGCTCCAATTTTTGAAGTTGCTGATATTGGGATTGTCGGAGACGTAACGAGACTTATACCTCTATTAACTGATAGACTTGCAAAAGAGTTATAGGCTATTTAGAAGATGAAAAACTGACAATAGCACCGACTTTATTTGGAAAATAAAAAAGAAGATCAGTAAAAAATCAACAAAAAGAGTCTGTAGTGGTCGGATAAGCCGAAATAGCGACTTTAATCTATTATCTGAAAGTAGGCGATATTAAAATATTATTAAAATGAACACTTTAAATTTAAGAATTAAACTGGTAATAGCAATAATGTTTGCAATTGGAATTTTTGTCTTTATAGGATGTGATAAAAATGAGAATAAGGTATTGGTAGAAGAGCAAAATATCCCTTTTTTATATAAAAAGGTTGCGGAAAACCCCCTTGAATACATAGGAATAGAACATAATGTTTTCACGAGAGAGTTTATGTCTATATTAGCAGTAAGGTATTGTCGTAGCTTGTGATAGAAAAAATAATAAAAATTATAACATTTAAAATATATATATTATGAAAGTAAAATCAATGATTCGTTTGAGAATGAGTGCAAAGGATGCTCATTATGGTGGTAACTTAGTAGATGGAGCTAAAATTACTGAACTATTTGGCGATATCGCAACTGAAATGCTTATTATTAATGATGGAGATGAAGGTTTATTCGTCTCGTATGATAGTGTAGAATTCTTAGCCCCAGTATATGCTGGCGATTTTATTGAAGTTGTAGGCGAAATCACTAAAGTTGGTAACTCTTCACGAAAAATGATTTTTGAAGCACGAAAAGTAATTCAATCACGTACAGATATCGCAGGGTCGGCAGCTGAAGTGCTTAAAGAACCTGTTGTGGTTAGTCGTGCTTCAGGAACTTGTGTAGTGCCAGTAAAATGTCAGAGAAATAGACAAAACCTTGTAGAGGCTTAATAAGTCCTTGTAGCATCGTTTATAGTTTAACAAACGAATAAAGGCTTGCAAAATATTTTGTGAGCCTTTTTTTTGTAAAAAAATAAACTTTTTTATTGTTTTTATTGTTTTATGATTATATTTGCAGCCTAAAATATTTGATAGTAGCAACTATATTTAATGAAATGGAAAATTTGTGTAAGATAAAAGAAGTTTTTAGAAGAATTCAGCAGTTTGAATATAAGCTAAATAGTGAGTTAAATGTAACCATTAATGAGGCGATGGTTTTATGCTGTCTATACGAAGGTGTAAAATGTTCTGGAGATATTTCTGCAGACACTGGGATATCAACAAGCAGAACTTCTCGTGTTTTGTTATCCTTGGAGCAAAAAGAATATGTAATACGTAGTTTTTCTAATAGCGACAAACGAAAGATGATGTTTGAGTTAAGTACTAAGGGAGAAGAAAAAAAGCTAGAGATTAGTGGTTTAGAGTTTAATTTGGATTTTACCATATAAAAAAGAGCTAATATGAAGATTATTATTGTTGGTGGAGTAGCCGGAGGAGCAACAACTGCTGCTCGTTTAAGAAGAAATGATGAGAATGCAGAAATTATTATGTTTGAACGTGGAGAATATATTTCGTATGCTAATTGTGGTTTACCTTATTATATTGGGGGTGTAATTGCAGAGCGAGAAAATTTATTTGTTCAAACTCCCGAAGTGTTTAGCAAGCAATTTAAGGTGGACGTTCGTGTTTTAAGCGAAGTTGTGTCAATCATTCCAGAATCTAAAACTGTAAATGTAAAAGACATACGTACTGGGAAAGAATATTCAGAGTCGTATGATAAGCTTGTTTTATCTCCTGGAGCAGAACCTGTACGCCCTAATTTACCAGGTATAGATACAGAAGGTATTTTTACTATGCGAAATGTTTCAGATACTGACAAGATTAAATCATATATTGAAAATCATAAAACTAAAACTGCAATTGTTGTTGGTGCTGGATTTATTGGATTAGAAATGGCTGAGAATCTTCATAAACTGGGGATTTTTGTGTCTATAGTTGAGATGGCAGAACAGGTAATGACGCCGTTAGACTATTCAATGGCTTCAATTGTGCATCAGCACTTAAAAACAAAAAATGTTGCATTCTTTTTAAAAGATGGGGTGTCTTCATTTCAAAAGGAAGATGAGCATATTGTTGCAAGTCTCAAAAGTGGTAGAAAGATAAATGCCGATATAGTTATTCTTTCAATTGGAGTTAGAGCAGATAGTAAATTAGCTAGGGAGTCTAGTCTCGAAGTTGGCACAACAGGAGGAATTGTCGTTGATAAATATTTGCAAACTTCAGGTCCTGATATTTATGCAGTTGGTGATGCTATAGAGTTTGCGAATCCAATTATCCATAAAAAACAAATTACTTATTTGGCTGGACCAGCAAATAAGCAGGGTAGAATTTGTGCTGACAATATTGTTTTTGGTAATAAATCGGTGTATAAAGGATCTATAAATACTGCAATTGCTAAAGTTTTTGATTTAACTGTTGCATCAACTGGTGTTTCGGGAAGAACATTAAAAGATAAAAAAATACCTTATTTGTCAGTTATTATTCATGCAGGAGCACATGCTGGATATTATCCAGGCTCTATACCGATGAGCATCAAAATTGTTTTTTCACCTGAGGATGGGAAATTGTATGGTGCTCAGATTGTTGGCTATAACGGGGTTGATAAACGGATTGATCTATTGGCACAAGTTGTAAAATTAAACGGAACAATATACGATTTAACAGAAATTGAACATGCATATGCTCCGCCATTTTCGTCAGCTAAAGATCCTGTAAATATTATGGGATTTATTGCCGAAAATATATTAAATGGGTCAATGAAACCTTATTCGTGGCGAGATATTGAGTCTATGGATTTAGAAAACACTACTTTATTAGATGTGCGAACTAAAGATGAGTTTGAATTGGGAACAATTCGTGGTGCTATTAATATTCCGCTTGATGAAATTAGAGACCGTTTGGATGAGATTCCTAAACATAAGAAAATAGTTGCATACTGTAGTGTTGGAGTGCGAGGATATATAGTTGCTAGGATTTTGATGCAGCAAGGTTACAATGAGGTTTTTAATCTGATTGGAGGATATAAAACTTATGAGTTTGCGAGTCAAAAACAAAGCAACGAAGACGTTTATGCTAATGATGAAATTAGAATTGATAATTTGATATATCAAGTTGATAGTAAAACAAAAGATAGTTTGCCCCAGACGACTGAAACAGTAGTAATTGATGCCTGTGGACTACAGTGTCCAGGACCAATAATGAAGCTGAAAAAAAGTTCAGATAATCTTAAGTCAGGACAGATGATGGAGGTGAAAGCTACAGATCCTGCGTTTTCAGCAGATGTAAAAGCTTGGGCTAAAATAACAGGTAACAGAATTGTCGAGGTTAAGGAATCTGCCGGTGTGGTTACTGCAATCATTGAAAAACAAGCAAAACTTGAAGTCGCAAATGCTCAGACAAATATGCCTGCTAAAAATAAATCTATAGTTGTGTTTAGTGATGATTTGGACAAAGCTATTGCATCATTTGTTATTGCAAATGGTGCCGCAGCAACGGGTAGTAAAGTATCTCTCTTTTTTACCTTTTGGGGTTTAAATGTTATTAAAAGTCAAAAACCTGAGGCTGTTTCTAAAGACTTTATTGGTAAAATGTTTGGTTTGATGATGCCAAAAAGTAGTAAAAAACTTAAACTCTCGAAAATGAATATGGGGGGAATCGGACCAAAAATGATTAGGAGTGTAATGAAAAATAAAAAAATTGAATCTTTAGAAACTCTGATGCAACAAGCACACGAAAGTGGAGTAGAGTTTATTGCTTGTACGATGTCGATGGATGTAATGGGGGTAAAAAAAGAAGAACTCAAGCCTTACGTTACTTATGGAGGTGTAGCTGCTTATTTGGAAAGAGCAGAAGATTCAAATGTTAACCTGTTTATATAACCATTGGGGTTATGTTGTTGGTAATTAACTGATTACTCTTTTTAGTGCTTTCAGAGGAGATATAAATTTTTATATTTTATCGGATATTAATCATTTAATAATTGATAAAACAACACATCTTTATACTCTGAATTTTGAACTTTCCATTGTTTTAGTACGCCAGAAACTGTAAACCCAGCCTTTTCAAATAATTTAACACTTACTAAGTTTTCAGCATCAATATTACACCATATCTGATTTATTTCCAGAATATTAAAGCAATAATCAATTATTGTATTTATACATTCAGAAGCTAGTCCTTGCTTTCTATCGTTTTCATTAATCATAATGCCAATCCCTACTCGTTTATGAAATGGGTCAAATTCAAATAAATCAACTAAACCAAAAGTTTTTTTTGTTTTTTTGTCTTCGATAATAAGACGCAATTCCTTATTGGTGTAGATATCATAAACTGTGTGTTCAATATGTTGTTTTAATTGCCATTTTGAAAAAGGCGATTTAGTGTTACTTACAAACCAAAAATCCGAGTTGTTTTCGATAGAATATAAGAATTCAAGATCTTCGGGTTCTGGTTTTCTAAGTCTTATTGTCTCTGATGTTAATTCTGTCCAAGTTTTCGCCATGATTTAAAAATAATGTTAATGTCTTGTATTATTTTGTAGTCTTTAGCATACATCATATTTAATCTTTCGATGAGTTCTCTTGAGGTATTATCTTTTGAAATGATGTTTGCGGGAGTAAAAACGCCATTTTTGATTTTTGGTAAAAGGCTTGTATCTGCATTTTTATCAGTACAGTAAGTAACAAACGATTTTCCGCCCAAAAGAATAGCAAATAGGTTTTTGATTGCCTTACCTCGGTTTGGAATAAATATTATTAAAATTGGGAGTAGAATGGTAAAAACAAAAGCGATAACAAAATCTAGCATTCGTTTTGTTCGTGCGTTTTCAGGCTTGATAATGCTATTTATATCGATATTGTAGAGCTCTCCAGTTGTATTTATTGAGTTGCTACCTATAACGGATATTCCGTCTGGACTTGCTATTTTATAGTCTAGCTTTACATTGTTGAGCTTAAGCATTGTGTTAATTATCTGTTGGGATTGCAAGCTTTTTGCACAGAAAATTATCTCGTCAATCTTTTTAATTCTTACAATTTCGTCAAGTTGATCGATTGTACCTGCAAAATATTTATCAGAACCTGTATTGATGGGATTTACAAAAGCATTTATTTTAATTCTTGGGTTGTTATTATTTAATAATTTTACGAGTTTGGAGCTTTCTTGTTTATTTCCTACGATTGCTACAAGTTTTTTTCCTGGCATATTCATTTTAAAAATACTGCGTCCAGTAAAATGGAGTAAAAATCTTGTTAATGGTAAAATTATTGTTGTCCAACCAGTTCCTAATAAGATTATGGCTCTTGAGAATCTAAATTCGACAGGTAATAGAGAATATAGTACGAGTATAATAATTGCTCCTGCACCAATACCTTTAAAAATATTTTTTGTCTTTACGGGCTTATCATATCCGCCAAGAAATAGTAGAGATAAGATCCATATTAAGGCATAAGCCAAAACTGCATAAATAAATAAATTCTCGGGATAAGCATTTTCGCTTCCAAAAATATGGTTAGACCATATCGGAGCAATAACCAAAAAACCTGCAATAATAACAATTGCATCAATTATCGGAGTTATTATGCTGCGTGCAAAACGATAAGCTATTGCCATTGCTGCACGGATATATATTGCAATATTTATTAATGCACTAAAAGTTCCGGCATGTCTTTTTGAGAAATGTTTCTTTGCAAATATTATCATTGCATTATAAAACACAATCACATAGTTGATACTCCCTTTTTTTGTGCTTTCTCCTTTATAGTGAATAATTGTTGTTTCAGGGTAATAATAGTTTTTATAGCCCGCAAGACTTATTCTGTATGACATGTCTATATCTTCGCCGTACATAAAGAAGTTCTCGTCAAGCAATCCAGTTTTATTAAGGCACTCTTTACGAAGCAGCATAAATGCTCCCGAAAGCACATCTACAACATGAGTTTCTTCTTTGTCTAAGTATGTTAGATGATATTTGCCAAACTTTTTTGATTTTGGAAATAATTTTGATATGCCAAAAATTTTGTAAAAAGCTACCTCGGGTGTTGGTAAACCACGCTTAGATTCAGGTAAAAAACGACCTTTGCCGTCAATCATTTTAACTCCTAACCCTCCTGCATCTGGATGAGTGTCCATGAAGTTACTAACTTTTTGAAGAGTCTTTTCTTCAATTACAGTATCGGGATTTAGCAGTAGTACATATTCGCCTGTTGATATTTTTATTGCCTGATTATTTGCGTAAGAAAAACCATAATTCTTTTTGTTTTCGATTAAATGCACCTCTGTGAATTTCTCTTTAACCATTGAGCAAGAGCCATCAACAGAATTATTGTCAACAACATATATCTCGGTCTCACAATGCTTGGCTGCTGCCAATACAGAGTTTAAACATTGTTCGAGAAAATGCTTAACATTATAATTTACTATTATCACCGAAATCTTCATAAAAACTATTAACGGACAAAAATAACAAAAAGTATTAAATTATATTAATTGTTTAGATGTTGTAGGCAATGACGGTTTCGGTTAAATTATTATTTATTTTATATTCGCATTTATGAACTCTAGCAACTCGTCTAAGTTTTCACCCGAAGCCTTTGCAACGTCAGATATTTTTGCAAATTTGCCAACAGTATTAAAGACAACAGGATTACTAAGGCGACTAAAAACTTTATTTCTTTTAATAAGTTTTTCCTTTAAATCAGGATATTCCTTTATTAGGTTCGATATTAAGTGATTTTTATCAACCATCTTGTCTTTGTTTATGAAATGTGCCTACATTAGGATTGTTTTCTCCATATTTTAGCATTAGTTTATCTACTATTGTTTTACGATCGTTGCCTTTTTCTTCTTGTACTTTTACAAATTTGTAATTCGAGTGTTTTAACCAATGAAATATTTAAGTATTTTTATCAAAAATAATATGAGCGACCGATATAAAATACACGATCAACAAGCAGTATATTTCATAACATTAACGATTGTTAAGTGGATAGATATTTTGATTAACTCAGTACAAGTATTTTTACAAGGAAGGAACAAAAGCTAATGATTGTGGATTCATTGCATCATTGTCAAAAAGAAAAAGACTGTAGAAGATATGTTGGTTGCCCATTCAGAAGATTATATGTTTAGCCCGCATTATTCATACGATTAGCTTTGTGTAGCTGGTAGGCATCGAAACTTGCAGATATATCCTTATATTTCAAGAGTTTCGCAACGAAGCAGATGCACAAAGATAATCGTAAGCTTTCTCAAAAATTGGCTAATAATAAAACCATAAACACCGTGCCAATCCACTGACTAACAATTTATTACAAACCAACCAAGAATAATGCGATGAACGGCTTTAGCCCTCACTGAAAGTAATAATGCGGGTTAGTTCAGCCTGCAATTATGCTGACTTAGATTTTTTGTTGGAAGTAATTGTGAAACCGTAGCAATTGATTACAGTAAGATAAAAAACTAGAGTTTAATGGGTATATTAGTATTATTTAATAATAAATTCGTAACTTTAGGCATTATTCAGCCACTAGGATTGCAAATTTGAGCGAGCGGGGGGGGGGGGGGGGGGTTACCACACCAAATCAGAGGCAATAAGGTTTGTTGATAAACTTATTGAGAATGCTGAATATAGTAATTATGGAAGTCCTTACGATGGAAAAAGATATTTCCTTTTGATTAAACTTTTTTCTAACTTTGCCGTTAATATTAGTAAATATTATAACTATGGCAACTCGAACCGCAAAAAAGAAAATAGACTGGACAAAACCATCTGATCAAAATCCCAAAATAACTGATGATGATTTTAAAGATATGGTAAAAGAAGCTGAAAAGGGCCCTTTTTATTCTTTGACTGAATTTAAACAAAAAATGAAATTATGGCGGAAAGAAAACCTCAAGGACGTAAAATAAAAAGAGTTGTTTTTGCTGAGCACTTTTATTTTACATTGGTAAAAGTCTTAACTTATGGTCTGACAGAGTTTGGCTCTTTTGTTGCATATAATTTTAACATTGAAATTGAGAGAAAAACTCAAATGCTCTCAAGCCTTTACCTCACATTTCCAGAAAATAAATTTCTACCTACAAAAACAAAACGTTATCGCAATATTATCTTAGGTAAATACATGATATTGTATCGAATTAAACCTACCACAGTAGAGGTCTTAGCAATTTACCACAGCTCAATAAAACCTTCCAGGATTAAGAAATTACGAAGCGTAAAACCATAAAAAATAACTTTTTTCTCCCGCTCGCTCAAATTTGTAGTTCGAGTGTTTTAACCAATGAAATATTTAAGTATTTTTATCAAAAACAATATGAGCGACCGATATAAAATATGCGATCAACAAGTAGTATATTTCATAATATTAACGATTGTTGAATGGATAGATATTTCGATTAACTCAGTACAAGTATTTTTATAAGGAAGGAACAAAAGCTAATGATTGTGGATTCATTGCATCATTGTCAAAAAGAAAAAGGTTGTAGAAGATCTGTTGGTTGCCCATTCATAAGATTATATGTTTAGTTCAGCCTGCAATTATGCTGACTTAGATTTTTTGTTGGAAGTAATTATGGAACCACAGCAATTGATTACAGTAAGATAAAAAACTAGAGTTTAATGGGTATATTGGTATTATTTAATAATAAATTCGTAACTTTAGGCATTATTCAGCCACTAGGATTGCAAATTTGAGTGAGCGGGGGGAAATTAAATCATTGATTCTAAAAGAATGATAGTAAATTAAAACATTAATATTATGAGAAAGATACTATTTATTATTTCAATTATTTTAACAATGCTTTTGTCATCATGTAATGATAAAATTGAAATGCCAGAAGATGTTATTGTTTATTCAGAAATTAATAAGACAGTGACCGTATCAAATATAGATTCAATAGATGGGGGTTGCAAAAACCTTAATTTTAAAATAGACACTAACAATGTAGCAGGGGAACAAGTATTAATTTATAAAAAACTTGATCCATTGCTTGATTGTGATGGATACTGCCAATTAGTATCATCAAATACAAATATGCTAGATGTTATCAATAAAAATGAAACCATTTCAGAAAGCAATTCTTGGAACGGAGATACTGTATATATAGACAACTTTGCCGGCAAAGGAGAAAAGTTTATTGGCTATCGTGCAGTTTCATACGGTAGTAATACCTCGTATTATTATGGTTGGATAAAAGTTGAATTGTCAGCAGATAAAAGATTGTTGAAAATTATTAGCAGAGCAGACAATCTTACAGAAAGCAATCCAATTAAAGCTGGACAAGTTGAATAAATTCCGTTTATTCTCATGAGCCTTTTTATTGTTGGGTTTTATCTTTTCCCACAGCTCACTTGGATTTCAAATACGAATGAACTTGTGGAACAATCAAAAATAATTATTTGTGATTTACAGGGAAAACAATTAAAATCCGTATCTTTACAGACAAATGGTGAAAATCAGATAGAAATAGATAAGACTGATTTATATTCAGGAATATTTATTTATAATTTGGTTGTAGGTAATAAAATCATTGATTCTAAAAGAATGATAGTAAATTAAAAACAAAAATATTATGAGAAAAATACTCTTTTTATCATCAGTAATTTTAGCAGTATTTTTATCATCATGTGGTGATAAAATTGAAATGCCAGAAGATGTTATTGTTTATTCAGAAATAAATAAAATCGTTAATGTGTCTAACGCAGATTCAGTTATTACTACAAGAATTGCTCTTGCTTTTGAAATAGATACTTGTAAAGAAAGTAATAAACAAGTCATGGTTTATAGAATTATTGACTCAATATCTATTTGTAATGGATATGAGCAAATTGCAATATTTGAAGACAAAACAACTTATATGTTTAACAAAAGCGATATAATTCCAGGAAATAATTTATGGGCAGATGATTTAGCATATTTAGACAACTTTGCCGGCAAAGGAGAGAAATTTATTGGCTATCGTGCAGTGGCATACGATACTAGTACAAGGTACTATTATAGTTGGATAAAAGTTGAATTATCTGTAGATAAAAGTTTGTTAAAAATTATTAGCAGAGCAGACAATCTTACAGAAAGCAATCCAATTAAAGCTGGACAAGTTGAATAAATTCCGTTTATTCTCATGAGCCTTTTTATTGTTGGGTTTTATCTTTTCCCACAGCTCACTT
>JAQUBO010000222.1 GCA_028686735.1 Bacteroidales bacterium | reverse complement strand
GTGATTTGGCAAATGTGATTTATACAATTATTCAAAGAGATAAAGCTGATATTAAGAATCAGATCTATCATTTTTCAAATGAAGGTGTATGTTCATGGTATGATTTTGCTGTAGCTATAAATGAAGTATCGGAGCATAACTGTAATATACAACCATGTCATTCTGATGAATTTCCAAGTAAAGTGAAAAGGCCAAGTTTTTCAGTTTTGGATAAAACAAAAATAAGGTATACCTTAGGGGTTGAAATTCCTTATTGGAGAGAGTCAATGTTAGCATGTTTTAAATCTTTGATTTCACCAAAGTGAATAGTTTTTTTATATATCGATATGAATATTATTTTCGTTATACTGTAGGTGACCATAATATTTTTTTTTGGTATATTAAATTGGAATAATTAATTCTGGCAAGTCACTAGTGTCCAGACAAGGAAAAGTAAAATATTTTTATATTGATTATATTAAATTAGTTACACTTGTTTATTTTACTTGGTTGATTTGAATTCATGCCCTTTTTATGTAACCATTTCCAATATTATGAAGTAAGGCAAAACATTTCTATCACAACTAATGATGTTTAAATCAGATTTTAAATTCTATAGATGCGTTAATCGCTACAAGGGTGACTTCCGGGAAAGAAGATTCTCCTGTAAAGAGCATTTTCTGGTGATTAGTTTTGCCCATATTCTAATCAAACTAGCCAGACCTTTATATGCTGATAATCACAGTTTTAGTTTGGATATTTACAATATGGTATACTCTATAAACAGTACTATAATTGACCTGTGTCTAAGTCTGTTTCCCTGGGCCAATTTCGAAAGACCAAAGGTGCCTTATAGATGCATTCAGTTTTTGATTTAAACGGAATGGTTTAAAATTTTCTAACCAACAACTTTTCACTTGATTCTCTGACAATAGCTGAACGATATCGCGAACGGTGGAAAATTAAATTGTTCTTCAAACCCCATTGTGGCTATTGCTAAAAAGAAACTGGGCATCCCTGTAAGTTTGTATACTTTCACTCAGACTATAGGGCTGGCTTTGTTTGAAAAAATGAATATCAAAGAAATCTTTAGTGGCAAAAAAAGTTTAAATGAACTGCCCGATTATCCCTTCCTGCCGCTTTGGGAAAATTATACGGGACAGTAGTGACATAAACTTGAATTTCATTCTAGTAATAATGTTTATAAGAATCAAAATAATAGCCTCTAATTGACGACATTAGACAATATGGATGACAAGAAACGAATAGCAAAAAATGTAATATATATTTATATAGGAGTAATATTGTCTACGTTAATGTCACTTGTTACAGTGCCTCTACTATTAAAAAATCTGGGAGCAAGTGATTATGGTATTTTTAATCTTGTTGCAGGTGTGATAACAATGCTCTCTTTTTTCAGAGGATCTATGATTATCGCTATACAGCGTTTCATGAATGTTGCTTATGGAGAGAATAAATTGGATAAGGTTAACAGAATATTTACCGTCGGTTTAGTACTCTTTTTTGCAGTAGCTATTTTAATTACTCTTATTGTTGAACTTTTAGGACCATTTATATCAAATGGATACCTAAATATCCCATCAAATAGAGTTGTAGCATCAACGTTGTTATTTCAGGTTCTTGTAATTAGCACATTTGTAACAACAGTTGGAGTTCCTTATGATGCTTTATTCAATGTCCATGAAGATATGGGGTTTTTTTCGTTTTTCAATACATTTGATGCATTTTTGCGTTTGGTATTAGCATATGCTTTAGGATTTGTTGCATCTTGGGACAAATTAGTATTCTATGCAGTAAGTTTAGTTGTTATTTCTATTGTCATATTTGTGATAAAGTATTTTGTATGTAAACGCAAATATAAGAATATTAAATTGGTTAAGCTCTCAAAAGAAGATATATCTACTGCAAAAGATATATTGTCATTTATAGGTTGGAATTTGTATAGTGCATTGGCTAAGATTTTTAGTACACAGGGATATGCTGTTGTCCTGAATTTATTTATGGGTACAACAATCAATGCAGCCTATGGAATAGCTAATCAGATAAATAGCGCCATACAGCATTTTACTTCTTCAGTAGAAAAAGCATTTAATCCTCAAATTATGAAAAGTGAGGGTATGAAAGACGACAATCGTATGATTAGTTTATCTTTGCTTTCAACAAAGTATTCATCTTTGATATACTCCTTCTTTGCTATACCACTTCTAGCAACAATTTCTTTTATTTTTGAAATCTGGTTAAAGACTCCTCCTGAATATACAGAAACATTTTCAAAGATAATAATTACGGCATCGGTTGTTTCTATGCTTTCCTTGGGCTTAGCACCAATGCTCTATGCAAAAGGCTCGATCAAGCAATATCTATTTACGTATGGCACACTGTTAATTTTAGTAGTATTTGTAGCTTTTGGGTTGTTGAAGATTGGAATGTCGGTTACGTTTGCTGTTTCTTTATTAATATTATTGGAGTGCGTTATTTTCGGCGTTCGATTATATTTTTGCAAAAAGCTAGTAGGCTTAAATATCATGGATTATTTTAAAACGGTCTTTATCCCATACGTTAAAGTTGCTATTCCTACTTTTTTGATTATAGCACTATTAAATGATGATAATTTATTGAATTCCATTATAGTACTCGTGGTTTCTGTTATTGTGTTTTTTCTTTCTGCCTATTTTTTTGGCTTAAATAAGCAAGAGCAATCAGTGATAATAGGTGTTATAAAAAGAATTAAGCTCAGATACAAATGAAGCGACTTTCTAAAATATTTAAGTTTAATATTCTAAAAGAATGAATATCTCAATAGTACAAAAATGGTCTATTTTATTGCAATTTATTTTACATTTTTTCATTCGAATGATGAAGCAATATAAAATGATTAAAGTATCATACCTGTGGAGATTAAAGAATAAACATAACAAGACTACGGTAGCAAATCCTATTTCTCAAGTACTATTTCCGTTGCAGAAGGTTACTGTCGGTAAAAATACTTATGGTGGACTACATGTTATTCCTTATAATGAAACAGATGGCAATTTGATGATCGGCAGTTTCTGTTCAATAGCTAAAGATGTAAAATTTCTCTTAGGAGGTAATCATGATTATCAGCGTTTTTCTACTTATCCATTCAGATTGATTACTGACTGGGAAGGATCTTCATTTTCAAAAGGCGACATTGTAATTGGAGATGACGTATGGATTTGTGAAAACTCTCTAATATTATCAGGTAATAAAATAGGCCAAGGTGCTATTATCGCCGCTAATACTGTTGTTACACGCGATGTTAAGCCATATGAAATTGTAGGTGGAAATCCAATGAGACATATTAAGTATAGATTTTCTGAAGAAAACATCACTAAATTATTAAATATTAATTTTGAAAATATTGATATCAATGTAATTGATCAAAATAAGGATATTTTTAAAATGCATATTGATGATAATAATATCGATTTATTTTTATCAAGGATTCTCGAAAAAAATAAATCTTAAAGGTTAAAAAAGAATGAATATTTTTTTTTAGTTATTTGAAATGAAAAAGATATTTTTAAAATTGGCGTCGTTACCACTAGCAAGCAAAATTTTTGCTTCTTACGTAAATTATATAGCTAGAGAAAAAAAGAAGAGCTATGGGGTTGATAATCCTGATTTATTTTTTTACGTAATTGGACAAAAAGAGCGTACCGGTGGGCTATGGTGGATTGTTAACAAAGTTGTAATGCACTTGGCTTATGCCGAAGATAAAGGTTATATTCCCGTTGTCGATTATAAGCATTTTTGGACTCAGTATCATATGGATGAAGAATTGGGAAATGTAAATGTATGGGAGAAGTTTTTCTTGCAACCTTCTTCGTATAACTTGGATGATATTTCGAGAAGCCGTAATATTATAATAGCTGATAAACACGCTGCTCCTTCAGATAAATATTTTATGGGAAATACAGATTTTTATGATGATCCATCGCGTCTGGTCTATTTTCAGAATATTTTCAAGAAATATATCAAATTTAGTGTCCCTACAAAGGCTTTTCTTGAAGAGAAGAGAAATTCAATTATTCCCACGGGTACAAGAGTTGTCGGAGTGTTAAGTAGAGGAACAGACTATATTTTAAAAAAACCAAAAAATCATCCTATTCAGCCAGAACCTCAGGACATTGTTGAGCATACTGATGAAATACTAAAGAAATATAATTGCAAATATGTATTTATCGCAACAGAAGACGCAGATATTTTCGAACTGTTTAAAGATAGATTTGGTGATTCTCTATTATTTGTAAACCAGAAAAGAATAAGTAAAAAAGATATTGAAAATGAAGAACTATTAGTTGATGTAACAAAAAAAAGCAACCAGGATAAGTACATTATGGGACTAAACTACTTGTTGGCGACATATATATTGTCTACTTGTACCTGCTTTATTGCTGGTAGAACAGGTGGCACTAAAGGAGTTCTTCTAATGCAAGATAATTTTGAATACAAGTATGTTTACAATTTAGGATTATATAAATAATATGAAAATTGGAATTTTAACATACCATTGGGTGGCAAATTATGGAGCGAATCTCCAAATGTATTCTACCTATATGTTTTTAAAAAACAATGGTTACTCACCAATATTAATAAATTATATCCCTAGAAGTACTTTTGAATTTTATTTAATATTCGCTGGGCAAAATCAAATAAATAGCCATTCCAATTTTCTGAATAATCACTGTGAAACCACAAGAGAATTTAGTGAGTTATCTGATTTTCCTGACGTATTGCATGATTATAATATAACACATATAGTCGTTGGAAGTGATTCTCTTTTTAATTTGATTAAAGACAAATATAGTTGGATTAGTCGACGTGTAATTAAAGCTACGGATGATCATCGGTTTCCTAATCCTTTTTGGTGTACTAATGTTGATGTACCACATGTTGCACTATCAGTATCATCTCAGAATGCAAGGTTTAAGGATTTTACTGACATTAAAGAGGAGATAAATGAATCCCTTATAAGTTTTAATAAAATTACTGTTAGAGATGATTGGACAAAAAAGATGGTATCTTTTTTTACAGATGGTAAAATTAACCCAAGTGTAACTCCGGATCCAGTGTTTAGTTTTAATTACAATGTTAAAACAACGACATCTTTAGATTATATTAGAACAAAATTTAATTTACCTAAGAAATATATTTTATTCACATTCAATAATGGTAGAATGAGGGCTCCTAAAAAAGGGATAAATGAAGTAAAAAAGCAATTTAATGAATTTGGATATGCGTGTGTGTATTTACCTAAATCAACTGGAAGTCAAAAGTTAA
>JAQUBO010000047.1 GCA_028686735.1 Bacteroidales bacterium | reverse complement strand
AAATACTATTACAGGCGGTACTGTTGGAGCATACTTTTATAACCTCGGACCAAATGCTGTTAAGGTAAAAGACAATGCTTTTACAAGCATTACAGGAGCATCTAATGCTTGTGCCGCAGTTGCTAAAGGAAAAAACTCAAACTTTAATGGAGTTTCTTATGGTGAAGAAGGTCTTGAGTTCCGTTGTAATTCATTTGCAGGAAACCCTTATGCGTTATCAGTAATTGATGGTAATATGCGAAAATATCAAGGTGAACAAGGTGCTAGTACAGGTAAAGACTATGCTGGAAATGAATTTGACCATTGGGGAACAAATAGTGAAAGAGACTTTTATGTTGACCTTGTAATTGCAAGTGCTTTGGATATCCCACAATATACTTATTACAGCCATGCAGATAATGCACATAAAATTATTTACTATACCACAAGTAAAATAACAAATAGCGGCAACCTATACAATTATGCTGATGAACATTGTGCAGAATCTGGAGGTGGCGGTGGTATTATTATTAAGGGTTTAGCTGTCGATGATGGTATAGGAATAATTGAAACAACTGATACTAAAATCCTTATAGAAGAGTTTGAACTCACAGAATTAACTGATGCTGGTAACACAATGTCTCTATTAAATGAAACTGAAACTATGTCAGCAGAAAATAGTATTGCTATAGCAGAAGATATTGCAAAACTTGAAGGTTTTATTTCTGATGAGGTTGCCACCACATATATCCAAAACAATACTGGTAATGATTTTGCAAAAGCAAATGCTTTACTAAAAAACAGTCCTTTACCAAGCTCTGTACAATCTGAATTAAATATTATGGAAATGAATCCTGCATTAAAAAGTATTGTAAAACAAGAACAAGTTGGAACTAATGCAAGAGATGTTAAACTTATGAAGATTGCAGAACTAAAACAATTTAGAGGTTTAGTAATTAACGAAATGGTTTTAAGTTCGACTAATAGTGAATCAACTAATGAAGAAAAAATTGCTATTATTCAGTTTTTAGAAAATGACGATAATCTTCAATCAAAGTTTCACTTAATTGATATTAATTGCAAAATGCAAAACTTTGCAAATGCAAAAGCAAATCTTGAAACTATACGTCAAATGATTCAATCTGAAGATATGCAATATATTGCAGAAATGGAAGACTATATCGAATTGCAGTCTATCATGATTGACATTGAATCTGGTGCTATTGAACTAGAAGATGCAATCGAAAACAATCTTGAGTTAATAAATTATATTGCCGATAATGAGGATTATCCAGGTGAGCTTACAGCTCAACTTCTATTAGCTGAGGCAGGAATTCGTAACTACGAGGAACTTATTAGACTTCCTGAACCAAGCATGATTAATAAAAATACAGTTGTTGAGCACAATCCCCCACTTATTGCTGAGTCATTAAACAATATAATAAATGTTTATCCAAACCCAACATCTGCTAATATTTATGTAGAGTATGCATTTTTAAATAATAACAATAATGCTCACTATATTGAAATTTATGGTGTAAAAGGTAATTTAATTGATAAAATTGAACTTCCACAAACTGTAGGTTTGTTTACCTATAGTAAGATTCTTGCTGCAGGTAACTACATTATTAAAGTAGGAGAAAATTATTCTCAAAAAATAACAGTTCAATAAAGAAATTTCGTATATTTACAGCATGGGGTTTCCCATGCTGTTTTTCAATATTAATTATGAAAAAAATATTATTCATATCTTTTTTGTTTTTTATGATTTTAACTTTGAAATCACAGGAAAATACATTTTTTAATCATAATTATCCTCTTGAATGGCAATATGATTCTAATAACTTATTGGAGATTAATGGCGACTTTTACTTGGCTGGAAATATTGCAAGAGGGTCTGAAACATGTGAATACTGGTTGTTCGGTTATCATGTCAGCAAAATTAATCAAAACGGGATAAAAGACACAACTGTGTTTTTTGATAAATGTGAACAAACCACCTATATTGGTTGGAAAGGCTCAATGCTATATAAAGAAGACACTTTAATTGTTACTGGACAAATTTATGATGAATTTGGACTTAGTAAAGTGTATTTATTAGGGATGTCTCTTGAATTTGACACCATATTTAATTATTACTTTTTAAATGACACTTTAGTAAAGCGAGGCTTCAGCGGGACAATTGATTGGGATAACAATATTGTTTTGTGTGGTTCATTTGACAGTACTTATAATGAATTAAGTGGTTTTCCCGATACTGTGTTTTCTAAATCTTTTTTATTAAAGTCAACCCTTGCAGGGGAAATCTTATGGCAAAAGTCTTATTCATTCGAGGATGAAACAGACGGCTGCTGGTCTGCTCTCGATAAAATAATACCTACTTATGATAAAGGTTATATTGCAACAGGTATTTTTTTTCTTAACCATACTACTAAAAATATTATAATGAAAATAGATAGCCTTGGAAACAAGGAATGGGTAAGAATTTTAGGTCCTTCTAATTATGATAACCCATCTTTTAAAGATATTATTGAAACCAAGGATTCTTGTTATATTGTTTGTGGGGCTTATGCTTATGGTGAATCCTATGGTGGATATTATCCTTATGATGCCTATATTTTAAAATATGATATTGAGGGTAACCTAATATGGAGTAAAAAACATCGAGATTCTATTACATCTGGTAATTCTTCTAATGAATATTATGGTTATTATTCTGGCATTGCTGAAAATGATAATGGTAACTTATTTACTATTTTACAAACAAGATCAGATGAATATGGTCAATTTATTGGAGTGAAATTTAGAATAAGATGTCTAGATAGTTATGGAAACAGAAAATGGGATAAAGTGATTGATAGCGTTGGTAATCAATTAGGTGCTTTATTTCCACACTCTATAGTTTTAACAACAGATGAGTATATAGTAGTAGGAGGCTGGGGAGAAATTTACTATATGGACTCTACAGAAGATTGGACATCTGCCCAACGAATATTTTTGTTAAAAACAGACACAAGCCATATAGACACATCAACAAATAATATAATTCAGTACAATCCAACACCAATAACAAATTTTGCACTTACCTGTTACCCAAACCCAGCAAGTAATGAAACTTATATAGAAATACCTAAAGAAATTAAAGAAGATATTTTAATAGTTTACTCAACAAATGGGCAAATTGTTTTAGAGCAAAATATAATCTATGGCGAAAACAAAATTAATTTATATGATTTTAAGCCCGGAATGTATTTATTAAGATTAAAAAACAATAATTTATATGGAAAACTGCTTGTAAAATAAATAATATTTACTAACTTAAAAAACTTGAATTATGAAAAAAACAATACTTAGTTTAATTATTATCTCCATGTTTTTTACTGCAACTGCACAAACATGGACAAATTATTATGATGGGTATAAGAGCAATTCCACACTTGCCATTACCGATAGCCTTATTTTTGTTGGTTGCGAAGGAGTTATAAATGTTTATACCACCGAAGGGGTTTATAGATACTCAAAACTAGCTAAAGATAATTGTTTTTCTTCTAATATTGATAAAGATGGGAATATATGGTTTGGCTATTTTACACAACTATTAAAATTTGATGGAACAAATTGGACTAAAATTAATATAGATATTTCTGAAAACTTGTACTGCACATCATTAGTATTCGACAAAAACAATAAATTATGGGCCACTCTTGAATATAACAATGGAAATCCATCTGGATATATCTCGAGTTTTGATGGTATTAACTGGAATCACATTAGCAATTTTAATGATACAATAATAATACAGTATCCTGAACAAATTATAGTTGACACCAATAATATCGTTTATGCGGGCATTACAACTAATGCCAATTGGTATTCGGGAGTAGTGCGTATTAGCGATACCGACACAACAATTTACCATTCTAATAACTCAAATTGTATAATCGGTTGCAAGCATTCTTCATATTTAGACAAAAACAATCATGTATGGTTTGGAGGTTGTTATAATAAACTCGTCAGATTTGATGGGACAGATTGGCACAACGAAAGTTATGACCCAGAACTACATTACGAGTCATTTACTGCAATTTTTTTGGATAATGATGGAAACAAATGGCTCGGGACGAGTAATGGACTATTTGTGCAAGACCAAGATAGTTGGATAAATTACACTATCGACAATGAACTCGCATTTGACAAAATATTTGATATAAAAAGTGACCTTAATAATAATATTTGGATGGCTACGAGTTCTATTGATTATGATGAGGGGTGTATCACAAAATATGCAGATGAAAACTTTACTCATTATTATCCCAATACATTTAAAGGAGAACCTTCAAAAGTAGTTTTTCGGAATGATGAAACTTGGGTAATAAGTAAAGACAATGCCGTTTCTGTATTAAAAAACGATATATGGGAAATAAATAATATTAATGAAACAATCAATTATAAAAAAATTAAAGATATAACAGTAGATGCAAACAATAATATCTGGATGGCAACAGACACTGCATTGTATAAGATTAATATAAACAACAATATTGAGATAATTACAAATATACTTGGTCATGACCTGATTAGTAACAGATGTCTTGCAACACACGAAAATAATGTTTGGTTAAACTCATCACCATACTTAATGAAATTTAATGGTGAAAACTGGATTGAAATAGATATTACTAATTTACCTTCAACATATTTTAATGTAATACAACCTGTTAGCACCAATGAAATTTGGATTGGAACTAATTCTGGAGCAATGCATTTTGATGAAAACTTATGGACTACATATACCGATGCTTCTGGCTTAGGTTCTAACACCGTAAGAGATATTGCAGTAGAAGACAACAAAATCTGGTTTGCTACAAGCAGAGGCGTTTCTGTTTTCGATGGTTCTGAATTTATAACCTACATTCAAGATTCAGCTTTTATTCCCAGCTACAACTCAAATTCTTCAATTCATATTGATAAAAAAGGACACAAATGGATAGGTTGTCCAAAGGGGATATACAGATATGATAATTACAACTTCCACTTTATGCTACCCAATGATATTGAAGAGCAAATCAATTATATTACCGAGGATTCTCAAGGCAACGTATGGGTAGCGAGCCAATATGGTTTATCTAAATATACTTTCGCTCCTGATAATATTGAGGAAAATCTTCTTGCAAAAAACACCTTGGAACTATTCCCAAATCCTACTAAAGATTTTTTCCAAATTGAAATAGATAATTTAAACAAATCTGAAACATTAAAAATTTACACTATTTCTGGCAAGTGCATACATAATCAAACAGTTTACAACGGAATAAATACTGTTAAAACTAATAATTTACAACCTGGTATTTATATTGTAAAACTAACAAACTCACTAAAATTCGCAAAATTGTTAATAGAGTAAAGATACTGACCAACAACTCATTACATTACATCTATATTAAAATACGGGTTTAAGTGGAGTAGCTAAAAAATCAATTTTGCAGCATTTAATGATTTTATCACTTTTATACTGTAATTTTGTTCAATAAACAAACTCGTAAATGGAAAACCAAAAAAGTACAAAAGTTTTATTAGTTGACGACGATGCTGACATTCAGGAGTTTATGACTTACAATCTCAAAAAAGTCGGTTACGAAGTTATTAATGCATTTAATGGCGAAGATGCGATAGATATTGCTGAGAAAATAATTCCTGACTTGATAATCTTAGATATTATGATGCCTGGCATAGACGGAATATCAGTTTGCGAAAAATTGAGAGAGTATAAAGATCTTGACAAAATCCTTATTTGTTTTCTAACTGCAAGAAGTGAAGATTTTGTACAACTTGCTGGGTTTAATGCAGGAGCTGACGATTACATTACAAAGCCTATTAAACCTGCAATCTTTTTAAAGAAAATTGAAGCCATGCTTCGTAGAGTTAATGAGAACAAAGCAACAATTCCTCCACAAAACTTTATGGCAGGCAAACTTAAAATTGATTTTATGTCTCGAGTTGTATTTGTAAATAAACAAGAAATTAATTTAGCAAAAAAAGAATTTGCTTTACTGAAATTATTAGTTTCTATTCCTGATAAAGTTTTTACACGCGAAGAGATATATAATACTGTTTGGGGTAATAATATTATCGTAGGAGATAGAACTATTGATGTGCATATTAGAAAACTACGCGAGAAACTTGGCGATAATTATATAACAACATATAAAGGCGTAGGCTATAAATTCAATACTGTTTAATTTTCGTACATTTATTCTATTCTTATCAAATGAAAACCCAAAATTCAAATAAAATATCATTTTTTTATTCTGTAATAATATCATCAACACTTCTTCTTTGTTTTGTCTTATGTAATTTCTATCTCGATCTTAACATTAACTGGTGGCTTATATTCTCTATACTAATAGTAATGATGGCAATTTCTTTTTTTGTTATGCGTAGATTATTATTTTCCTTTATTTACGAAAGGATAAAACTAATATACAAGACCATACACACAGGCAAATCTGACAAAAACATATCATATAATAACAAACTAAACTATAATACAGATTTAATTAAAAATGTTGAAACGGATGTAGCAAACTGGGCAGAAGAACAAAAAGAAAAAATAAAAAAAATGCGGGATATGAATAATTATCGCAAAGAGTTTGTAGGTAATGTATCGCACGAATTAAAAACACCTGTCTTCAACATCCAAGGATATACCTTAACACTGCTCGAAGGAGGCTTAGAAGATAAAAACATCAATAGAAAATATCTACAAAAGATAGAAAAAAATATCGACCGTATGATAAGCATTATAACAGATCTGGATGCAATAACGAAATTAGAATCAGGTGAATTAATCTTACGTTTGCAAAACTTTGATCCTATCGAGCTTAGCAAAGACATTATCGAAACACTCGAAGAGATTTCCAACACTAAAAACATTGAAATTAAAATCACTAAACATTATGAGAAATCTTTTTTGGTAAATGCAGATAAAGAATTTATTCGCCAAGTAATCTCTAATTTATTAATAAATGCAATACACTACAATAAAGAAAATGGTTTTGTCAACATAGATTTTTTTGAAATTGACAATAATATTCTAATCGAAATTACCGATAATGGCATTGGTATATCCCCTAACGATCTACCAAGAGTTTTTGAAAGATTTTATAGAGTCGATAAAAGCAGATCACTAAATTCGGGAGGTTCGGGATTGGGACTTGCAATAGTAAAACATATTATCGAGGCTCATAAACAAACAATAAATATAAGCAGCACTCCGAAAGTTGGTACAACAGTTACATTTACTCTCAAAAAAGAATAAAAAAGATAAAAAATCATTATTGTCCGGCAAAAATTAAAAATATATGGGGTTGAATAAAAAAACATGCATATTACTCTAACAATCTCTATTCCAATGATTAACTCCGTCCTTTAGGGCGGAGTGCTTAGAGACTAAAAGATAAAAATGGGCTTTAGCCCTGACAGTATTAGATTACATATACTTCGCTCGATATTAATCATTACCAACCATTACCCATTAAATTTATTGTTGTACCAGAAATATATGGGGTTAAATAAAAAAACATGCATATTACTCTAACAATCTATATTCCAATGATTAACTCCGTCCTTTAGGGCGGAGTGTTAAGAGACCAAAAGATAAAAATGGGCTTTAGCCCTGACAGTATTAGATTACATATACTTCGCTCGATATTAATCATTACCAACCATTACCCATTAAATTTATTGTTGTACCAGAAAAATATGGGGTTAAATAAAATATTTTAATCTGACAACAACACAAAAAAATAATCATATATATGTTGTTTAAAATAAAAATTACTTATATTTGTATTTATATAAATATATTTATTTATTTTACAATTGTTTAATAAAGTAAAAAGTTATGAGAAAATTGATTTTAATTACGTTTGTGTTTTTCGTACTGAGTTCTATTATATTTACTTCGTGTAATGAAGATATCATAGGTCCAAAATTATATTGGTATAATTCTGAGGGAGAGATTGTACAAACTGGCGACACAACAGTTTTGCTATATACAGAATATATTGACCCTGGTGTTTATGCTGAAGATAATGTATCTAAAGAAGAAAATATAATTATTACAAATGACGCAGAAGCGATACTATCGCTTACCAGTGAGGGGTATCTACGCAGAACAGGAGATTACATAATAACCTATGTGGCAGAAGATGAAGCTGGCAATAAATCTGAATATTTACGTAATATCAAAATAAGAAATATTGCCGAACCATTCGTAAATTCTTATGCTACATCAAGAAATGCATTACACTTAGCAGAAACAACCTATAATTCAAGTGTATCAGCAGATACTCGTGTCCCAGGACGCCTAAGATTTCCAAAAGTATATGCACACGAATCAGCCGATAAAAAAATATATTTTAGAGTAAATGCTGATTTATTTGATCCCGAAAACTTGTCAAAAAATTATTCTGAAAAAATCAGTTTTATGGGAACAAAATCAGACGCAGAAACTCCGTTTTTTAAAGATATGACCTATGAACAAGGAGTCGATACAGCATTAAGTTTTGTTATGCTTAAAATCGATGCTCAGGAATATGAAGACTCAACTGGTGCAGTCTCTGTATTTATCCAAGGCATTACAAACCAAACAACTGATTATCCATTGTCTCATATTGAATATCTGACTAACTCAAAAACAATTACTAAAATTGTTCTAGAACTCAACGTTACTAAAGATGGAATTGTTGATAGAGTAACGGAAGTATATATTCCTAACGATTAAAAGAATAAGACATAAGATAAAATAAGGCAGTAAAAATCTTACTGCCTTTTTTTATGATACTGAGGAATTATCAAACAATAACTCCTATTTTTTATAATGACATTTATAAAAAGAAAACGAAATATACGCTTATAAATTAAAACAACTAATAACTTGCGTTAAAAGTGGAAATACTAAGAGATTATTTTAATAGTGCCTGTTAAAAACCGAATTTATATGCTTACTTCGACAGACCAATTAGTATTGCATTATACTTCACCGTAGTGCAGCTGAAATTACCTCTTTTCCCAATCCAATAATAAACTAAATGCAAATCTCAAAAATTTAAGAGTTCCTAATTTTCGAATAAATTAGGAACTCTAAATCTGTACCTTTAATTAACTATTAAACTAAACATTATCAAAAAGCTTACAATACTTCATCTTCCCTTTTAAAAATCAATAATCCCACAAAAGTAATTATCCCGTTAAGAAGTAAAAGCTCATATCCCATGACATAGCCAGTAAATTCTTTTAGTAAATAACTAATAACATAAGAAAGTATTGGGCTTAATAATGCAATAAATGGGACAGCTTTATCCCTAACATTTAATTTTGTGAACAATCCAAAAGCATATAGCCCTAGTAATGGACCATAAGTATATCCAGCAATTGCATAAATTGCATCAATAATGCTTTTTTCGTTAAAAACATTAAAAAGAATAATCATTATTGCCATAATTACCGAAAACCCAATATGAGTTTTAGTACGAACACTTTTAATTTCTTTTGCCGTCTTATTTTTTATCCCTATGATATCTACTGTAAACGAGGTAGTTAATGCCGTTAAGGCAGAGTCGGCACTTGAATATGCAGATGCCATCAATCCAATAAGAAATAAAGTCAAAATAACAGGCCCAAGATAATTAGTTGCAATATATGGGTATAAATTATCTCCCTGTATTACATCCATATTTAAGCCAATTTGATTTGCAAAAGTCATCAGCAAAACTCCAAGCGATAAAAATAATAAATTAGCAGGTAAAAATGCAAAACCATAAGTAATTACATTTCGTTTTGCTTCTTTTATATTTCTACAACTTAGGTTTTTTTGCATCATATCTTGGTCTAAACCAGTCATTACGATAGTAATTAAAGCACCACTTATAAATTGTTTTACAAAATGTTGAGATGACCCCCAATCCGAAAACTCAAACATTTTTGACATAGGACTTGCAATTACGGCATTAACACTATCTAAAAAAGTAAAATTTAACTCACGTGTAACTAAAACTATTGTTGCAACAAGGGCAGTAAACAAAAAAAATGTTTGCAACATATCAGTCCATATTATAGTTTTTATGCCACCCTTATAGGTATATAGCCAAATTAACAATATTGTAATAAGTACGGTAGCCCAGAATGGAACAGCAAATTGCTGAAAAATTGTAATTTGCAACACATGAGCCACAACATAAAGCCTTGCTGCTGAACCAATTGTACGTGATAACAAAAAGAATGACGCTCCTGTTTTATATGATGCTTTACCAAAGCGTTTATCCAAATAAGTGTAAATTGATGTTAAGTTTAGCTTATAATAAAGTGGTAATAAAACATGTGCTATTACTAAATAACCAAGCACAAAGCCCATAACCATTTGCATATAAGTCATTTGTGTTGTTTGTACCCAACCTGGAACAGAAATAAACGTAACGCCAGAAATTGAAGACCCCAACATCCCAATTGCAACAATATACCACCGTGATTGTCGATTACCGAGAAAAAAACCTTCATTATTTACACCCTTAGAAGTAAAATATGAAATTACAAGTAGTACGCCAAAGTACGAAAGGACTATTATCAATATTAAGAGTGGACTCATTTCTTTTTTTTGTAATATTCACAATAAAATCAGATTTGACCAAGAATTATCATAAAAAGTTTTCATACATTTATTGTTGAAATGTTCAGGTTTTCCATTATTTTTACACAAAATTCAATAAAATGAAAAAAATTATTTCAATTGCGATTATTATTGCAGTATTTAACTTAATCAGTATAATGCTGTTTGCTCAAAAAACAAAAAAAGCTAGTCCTGGTTTACTTTTCAGCCTTGATAAAATCGACACAGAAATTTTCTATTACGGCAAATTAAACGATAGCGTTTATTATATTAAATTCGATAAAGTTGAAGACAAGTATGCAGAAGGTTTTTTCTTTGCTTTAAATAATAATGTTTACGCACAAACACATAAGTTTAAAATCTTTGAAAAAAGAAAATCATATATTTTAACATTCGATGAACAAAAATTAGAAATTAAATCAGATTTTATTTTTACAGACAAAAAAATCATTGGTAAATACGGAGTAAATAAGAAATTTTTAAAAATTTTTAGAAACTACAAATGGAGTGGTTATTTCGAATTTAAAAGACATATCCACGAGGAGTTTATTACCTATCCAGCAAGATATAAGGACGAGCTATTTGCTGTAGATATTCTAAATGATGTATATTATGGTACAGCAGAAGGTTACTGGGATTCTTATATTACCGAAAGCTCATCGTATATAAAAATAATAGAGAATGGAGTTCTATCGAGCATATCTAAAAAGAATTTAGATATAAGTATGGACATTTACACCCCTGCAAATGACACTTTAAAATTACGACCTTTGATTATGTTTATTCATGGTGGAGGATTTTATATAGGCGATAAAAGAACCGAAGGTATGCTTGAATGGTGCAAATATTTTGCCTCCCATGGTTATGTATGTGCATCAATAAACTACCGTTTGGGCTTTAAACCAATGGGACCATCAGTCGAAAGAGCAGGTTTTCGAGCTTTACAAGATGCACATGCGGCAATGAGGTATTTAGTCCGAAATCATCAAGAATATGGTATAAATCCAAATATGATTTTTGTTGGAGGATCGAGTGCTGGAGCAATAACTGCTCTAAATCTTGCATTTATGAGAAATGAGAACAAACCAGAAGCAACACGTAAATCTTTTTTATACCCAGACTTAGGAAACATAGAGTCCTCGACCAACCAAATTAAGGATAATTTTGATGTAACAGCAGTTATAAACATGTGGGGAGCAATACACGATCTCGAAATTCTTAAAAACTCAAAAACTGCAATAATCTCTTTTCATGGAGATGCAGATAAAGTTGTTCCTATAGATTATAACTACCCATTTCAAGATATAAAAGGTAATTTTAGCTCCATTATTCTTAATAAAATGTATGGATCCTTACCAATTCATATTGCGGCCAAAGAGTTACACCTAAAAGAAGAATTACATATTTTTGAAAATGCAGGACATAGCCTACATGTTGACGTAGATGAGAACTTGAATGAGAACTTTAATTTTATTAGCAAAAAGGTAAAAGATTTTCTTTACACAGAACTTATTCCCAAGGAGTGTAATATCACAAGTATCCCAGCAACACCATTTCCTAGAGCTATGCCCTACTACAAAACAACTTGCGATAATTATCGTGATATATATTGGAGAATAGAAGGTGGAATTATTATAAATAAAAAACAAAACATGCTTAAAGTTGTTTGGTTTCGTGATGCAACTAAACACAAACTAATAGTTTCTGGCTCATACATGAATGGAGCAAGATTTTATGATAAATACGAATTTTAATAAATATGAATTATAGCGAAAAATCTAGTAATTTACTTGACAATGCAATATCACAATTTGCAAGCTTACCGGGTATAGGAAAAAAAACTGCAACACGCTTTGCTCTTCATCTACTAAAAAAATCTGAACCCGATGTGGAGAATTTTGTCAATGCTATTAAAAAAATGAAACAAGAAACAAAATTTTGTAAAATATGTAATAACATTTCTGATCATGATATTTGCACAATTTGTACCAATAACTCACGAGACAAATCGCTTATTTGTGTTGTAGAAGGCATTCACGATGTTATGGCTATAGAGTCAACATCTCAATACAACGGACTTTATCATGTGCTGGGTGGAGTAATTTCGCCTATGGATGGAATAGGTCCTGGTGAATTAAGTATTGCACCTCTGATACATCGTATTAACATAGAAAATATTAAAGAAATAATTCTCGCATTACCCGCCACAATGGAAGGAGATACTACAAATTTTTACATAAACCGTAAAATTGCTAATGTTAACATTAATGTTACTTTATTAGCTCGAGGAGTGGCTATTGGAGACGAACTACAATTTACTGACGAAATAACTCTTGGGCAATCAATACTCAACAGAAAACCTTTTAATACCTAACAAGTATCTAATAGCAAGCCCCTTAACCCTAATTCTTGTCAAATATATTATAAAACACATTATTAATGCCTTGGTTACTGATAAATTTTATATATTTTTGAGTAACCAAAAAAAAATGACATGTTAAATAAATTAGATTCTTTATTATCAAAAAACATGGCTGGAGCAAAACGTTCAGCCATTCGTGAAATCCTTAAACTTACTCAAAACCCTGAAATTATTTCTTTTGCTGGAGGATTACCTGCCGAAAAATCATTTCCAGTTGAGGATATTAAAGTTTGCATGAATGAAGTTTTGGATACTGCTGGAACAAAAGCTTTACAATATGGAACAACCGATGGATGTATCGAACTTCGCGAGCAATTAGTAAAACACTACAAATCGCAAGGTGTTAATATTAGTGTTAATAATATTATGATTACTACCTCTTCACAACAAGGTTTAGATCTTACTGGCAAAATATTTATTAATCCTGGAGAGAAAATTATTTGCGGATTACCCTCATACCTTGGTGGGCTTTCGGCGTTTAGAGCTTATGGAGGAACAACTGTTGGGATAAAGTTTGATAAAGATGGAATGTGCCCGATAGAGCTCGAGAAAACTCTCGCAAAAATGGCCGCTGAAAACGATCTGCCAAAATTCATATATTTAATCCCCGATTTTCAAAATCCTGCTGGAATAACCTATCCCGAATCTAGAAGACTCGAATTATTAAAAATCGCTGAAAAATACAATCTTCTCGTAATCGAAGACAGCCCATATCGTGAGTTGCGTTTCGATGGTGAAGAACAAAAAATGATGTTCGACTTAGATAAGACTAATAGAGTGGTTGTTTTAGGGACTTTCTCAAAAATACTTGCTCCAGGTTTTAGAATTGGGTGGATAATTGCTCACGAAAAGATTATTGAAAAGTATGTTACAGCAAAACAATCTACCGACTTATGTGCACCAGTAATACTACAAATGGCTATTGCAAAGTATATGGAAAAAGGAATGCTACAAAAAAATCTCAATAGCACAATTGATATGTATCGCATAAAAAGAGATTTAATGTTGGATTGTTTTAAAAAATATATGCCTAAAGGAATTACGTGGACTGAACCAGAAGGAGGACTGTTTTTATTTCTAAATCTGCCCGAAGGAATAGATGCCGAAGATCTTTTTAAAATCGCAATTAAAAATAATGTTGCATTCGTTATCGGTAAAGTATTCCACTGTGATGGAAGCGGAATCAATACCATGCGACTAAATTTTTCTTTCCCTACTCACGAGCAAATTGAAATTGGTGTTAAACGATTGGCAGATGCTATCAAAGAAATGTTGGGATAATAATAGCTGAACAACAATACATAATGTAATAATAATGAGTTATAAAAAAACCTGTGAGATAATCTTACAGGTTTTTTTATAACTATAATTCAGGATTCTGCTTATCCTTAGATTTCTGAACCCAAATCCCAATAAACATGGCAATAGTAGCCACAATAGTTGCTGGCACAAATGAAATCTTAAGTATTCCACTATTATTACTTATAAAACCATAAGTAAACAAAGCAGTAATTACAATAGCACCAGATAAGATGCTTGCAAATGCAGCATATTTATACTTATAAACATCTTTTTTAATTAAGGCAAGAAAAGTTATGGGAGTAAAAATAATATTAAGAGTAATACCTGCGATAAAAAGTTCTACAATATCAGGTAAATAAAGAGCCATTGCTAAAGCTACAGCACCAAAAACCACAACAGCTATTCTTACACGCTTAAAGACCTTATCCTTTGCAATACCTTTATCTTTGTAAGAGGTAAAATCTCTAACAGCAGTCATTGCTACAATATTTAAAAAGCTATCAGCAGACGACATTAAAGCAGCAAGTAATCCAACTATTGCAAATCCCAAAAAAATTGCATTAGTATTGTTCTCAAGAAACAAGTGAGTCGCATGGTTAGGATCTATGCCAGGGCCAAAATTAACACGAAGTGCCATTCCAACAAGTGGAAAAATAATATAAAAAGGTAACATTGCAAATCCACTAATTACACTATTTCGTTTAGCTATTTTTTCGCTGCCAGCAGCTAAAGTTCGTTGCCAAATATCCATCCGAGTTAGAACAGATGGACTTAAAAGTAAAGGTAAACCTATTAAAAAAATCAGACCCTCATGAGTTCCATTAAGAAAACTCGAAGGAAGCTGTTTTAAATTTTCAAAACCGGAGGTATCAGACCAAACTCCAGGAATAAATATTGCAAAGATCATTATTATTATAATAACAAATTGAATTGAATCTGTAATAATGACTCCTGACAAACCAGCAAAAGCGGTATAAACAATCACAACAAGAAAAGAAATTGCAGCCGCCCAAACATATCCAACATCAAAAGCATAATGCAACAAAGTCGCCATCCCAACAAATTGTGCAGCAGTAAGAAAAAAGAATATTATAATATTTATTCCACTAATCAATCCTGAAAAAGCCTTAGGGAAAGTAGAAAGTTTATGATTTTTAAGAAAAGCTTTATTAAGAAACTCTGCAAAGGAATAAATTTTCTGGTCTTTACCAATTTTTCTTATCCGTGCAGCAAAAAAATAAAGTATAAAAAACCCAATAACATAAGCTATACCAATTGCAATAGCAGCAAATCCTGATGCGTATCCCATGGCTATTAAGCCCATACTAACTCCCCCACCAACAAAAGTCGCAAGTGTTGTAAAAACTAAAGGCAATAACTTTGTCTTTCGATTATTTATTAAGTAAGCATCAAAATCTTTTTTCTTAACGTATTTTAATGTCAAAACGACAAGAAGTAAAGTATAAATAGCTATCCAGAATACAAACCAATTCATAATGTTAAGTGTTTTTTAACAAAAATAAAAAAAACAGAGTTTAAATACACAATTAACGAATTAATAATTAAAATATTAAACGCCAAAACTTATTATACAGTGTATTTTATTAACATATTTTAAGACCTTTTTCTCCCTCCGGTTCTTGCTCCTTTAGAATACGCTGTTTTTGATTTTCCAGATTCATGTTTTTTGGAATATCCATATTCCGATTTACCTGATTTTGAAGATTTAGGTCTATCAGAGTTCCGTTTTGGCTGTCCAGTTTTAACTTCTATTTTGAGTCTTTTTCCAAGATAACGCTTGTTATTAAATGCTTTTATAACCTCATTTTCAAGTCGTGCATCAACTTCGAAAAAGGTAAACCCTTTTAATATTTCTATTTTTCCAATTTCGGCACCAGCAAGACGATCATCATTATTGATAATCTCCATAAGTTTAACTTTAGTAAGCCCATCTTTTTCTCCAATTGTAAGGAAAAACTTTGTAAACTTATACCCTTTTTTCTCAAACCTATTATCATCGCCATCTATACCTCTACCTTTACGTGTTCTTTCATTAACCGATTTCTCAGAAATATTTAAGTCAGGTGCATTCTTATAATACTTTAAAAATCTATTAAATTCTACAGAAACGAATCGTTTTAATAGGTCTTCGCGGCTTAGCCAACTTAATTTTTCGTAAATTTCGGGTAAAAACTCTTCAATCTGATTATCAATTGTTTCGATTTTTTCAATTCTGCTAATCATATTCATTAGCTGCTTGTGACAAATTTCCTCTCCACCTGGAACATCTTTTCGGTTTATAGGTTTTTTGAGTATCTTTTGAATTTCGCGAATTTTATGTAATTCTCTTGAATGCACTATTGAAACTGAGACTCCTTTTTTTCCAGCTCTTCCTGTTCTACCTGAACGATGAATATATATTTCACGTTCGTCAGGCAAGTTATAATTTATGATATGCGTTAAGTCATTAACATCAATTCCCCTTGCAGCAACGTCAGTAGCCACTAGGATTTGTAAATGCTTTGATCTAAACTTACTCATTACATGATCCCGTTGAGCTTGCGACAAATCTCCATGTAAAGAATCCGCATTATAACCATCTTGTATAAGTTTATCAGCAACTTCTTGTGTCTCTCTTCTTGTACGACAAAACACTATTCCAAAAATATCTGGATTAATATCAGCAATACGTTTAAGAGCAAGGTATCTGTTCTTTGCATTAACTAAATAGTAAAAGTGCTCTACATCATCAGCACCTGAATTTTTAGTTCCAACAGAAATTTCCTCAGGATTATTCATATAATTTAATGCAATATTCCGAATTTCTTTTGGCATTGTTGCAGAAAAAAGCAAAGTTTGTTTTTCCTTAGGAGTGGTTTCTAAAATAGCGTCCATGTCCTCTTTAAAACCCATATTAAGCATTTCGTCAGCCTCATCTAGGACTAAAAATTTGATTTGATTAATTTTTAATATTCTACGTTGCAATAAATCAAGTACCCTACCTGGGGTTCCAACTATAATATGGCTACCTTTTTTTAAATCTCTAATTTGATTATCTATGCTTGCTCCCCCATAAACAGCAGTAACTCTTATCTCAGGCAAATACTTGGCATACCCCATCATATCCTTAGAAATCTGCATACACAACTCTCTTGTAGGAGACAAAATAATACACTGCGTAAACTTATTTCTAGGATCAATTTGTTCTAAAATAGGCAATCCAAATGCAGCAGTTTTTCCAGTACCTGTCTGTGCAAGCCCAACAAGGTCTTGGTTGGTATTAAGTAAATGTGGAATTGTTTTTTCCTGGATTGGTGTCGGATTTTCATACCCGAGTTCTTTGATAGCAGATATAATATTAGTGCTTAAATCAAAATTTTCAAATGTTAACATATAATTATTCCGTAATTTATTTAGGGGTGCAAAGGTACAATTAGTTTTTCACTTAATTGTGTATAATTACTTAATTATCTAATATTTAAGAGTTTTTCTTATTTCAACACTTTTCATCTTCAAAAAAAGTGTAAAAACAAATAACATACAGCAATTGTTAGAATAGTAAATAGATCATAATTTTTTACTCTAAATAAATCTATTTTTCTTTCTCCAATTTCATTATCGTTGTACTTGTAGCATTATCGATTGTTTCACTCATGCTTAACCAAAGTTCTTTATTTGTTAATCTCAATATTTCAAAAGACATTGTTTCCTCCATAAGTACAATATCAACATTTTCTTTTTTATCATCAAATTCCCAAGTAATACTCTCTGTTTGATTAGTAGTCATTCCAATAACAGAAACTGAAACAATAAAACTACCAGTGCCGTCTTTATCAAATACCATTTTAACGCCATTAATACTAAAATCATCTAAGCCAATTCCTATATCAGCAGTTGAGTCAGCTGGCATCGCCCCCATAAATAGACTAATAATATCGTTAATATCAATAACCGCACCGTTAAGCTGTGTCTCGTTTAATTCCCATGTGCCAGTTATTCGATTAGTCGCAGTAAGTAAAGTAAAAGATGGTCCTTCTTCGTACTTTTTACATGAGTTAAAACCCATGCCCATAATAATAAGTACTATCGAAATTAAGACGATTTTTTTTGATAAAAAATTAGTTTTCATAATTATTTTTTTAGTGAATTATTAAACGCTAAAGTTACAATAATTTTAGTTAAGTTAGATAAAATTTGTATAAATTTGTCTCAAAAATTAAACTATTATGAAAACATTCTATTTCAAATGCCTTTTTCCTTTATTTTTTATTAGTATTATTAGCCAAAATACAATAGCCCAAGACTCAATGACTTATTTGCTAGGCAATATTGAGACAGGTGGCAACTCTTTAGATATCATTTTTATTATCGATTATTCCACCGAAGACAAAAATACCTCAATGTATGTTCCTAAGCAATTTATTTATGATATGAAGGCTCAAACGACATTTATCCAAGACAGTATAATTATTGAGATTAAAAGTTTAAAAGCCGAATACACAGGGGTTTGGGACGATACTGCTCAAACATATTTTGGCAATTGGAAACAAAGACAGCAGAGCATCGCTGCAAACTTCAATAAAATCACTAAAAATGAAGTATCATTTCTGGAAAGACCACAAACCCCTCAAGCACCTTTTAAATATATCGAAAAAAATATTTGTATTGAGAACAAAAAAGGAAATTCTACTTTATGTGGGACACTAACTCTTCCTGATAACCAAAATCAACACAAATTGGTAATTCTTATTACGGGATCGGGAGCACAAGATAGAAATGAAGAAATTGCAGGTCATCAGCCATTCAAAGTTATTGCAGACTATCTTACAAATCAAAATATTGCAGTATTTAGGTATGACGATCGTGGCTACGGAGAATCTAAAGGTAATTTCAGCAAATCAACTACTTATGATTTTATGACAGATGCCCACAATATTATCAAATACTTTAAAGATTATCCTAATATTGATGCAAATAATATTGGTGTAATTGGACACAGTGAGGGCGGAATGATAGCTATGATGCTAGCAGCTAAATATCCTAAAGATATAGCCTATATTGTTTCGCTTGCAGGTCCAGCGATAGATATTAAAAGCCTTATGCTAAAACAGACTGAGGAGATTAATCGTGCGGCAGGAACAACAGAAAAAGACATTAAATTAATACGGGAAATAAATAGCAAATCGTTTGATATAGCAACAAATTCGAAGAATATCTCCAGTCTAAGAAAACAAATTGCAGATTTATTTGAATCATATTCTGCAAATCTGACACAGGAGCAACAAAACGAACTTATGCTAAACCAACAAGGGATAAATCAAGCAGTTATGCAATTATCGTCAGATTGGATGAAATACTTTCTCGCTTTTGAGCCTGCAAAATACTTGCGTAAAATAAAATGCCCAATATTAGCACTAAACGGAACAAAAGACATCCAAGTTGATTGCGACGAAAACATTGACGCATTAAAAAACAATATAAACCCCAAAAAGTGTAAGATCTTGGAAACGCATAAGATGGAAGGATTAAATCATTTATTTCAAACTGCCGAAAAAGGTACAGTAGAAGAGTACTTTTATACCTCTGAAACATTTTCGGTAGAGGCACTTCAAATAATAGTTGATTTCATTGATAAACAGTAGTTTTAATATTTTGTCTCATTGATGTCCGATAAAAATTAAAAAAGATATATTTAGGTTAAATAAAAAGAATATGTCGTCCCTGACGGGACTTCTAAAACTTTGAATACTTAGTTCTTACCAAAATAACCTTCCTACAGGACAAAAACCGTTAGGTGTTAAATATTGGTAAAACAAAACAAAGTCAATAAAGCAAAAAGTCCCGTTGGGACGTTATATTTCAATCGTTACATGATTTTTTCTAAAACTTAACCGGACAACAATGATTTTCTCTAAATAAAAGTAAAATATTTTAAGTAATAAAATACTAAAAAATACAGTTCTAACGTTATTATTTCAATTACAAACAAAAATTCAGAGCCTATGCCAGAATGTTACCCTTATTTTTACATTTTAAACTCACATCCAATATCAATATCAGAAGAAATACTTTTTGATTTTAACGAACTTAAAGAATTCGATGATTTGTTAGATGAGTTGCCTGAATACGAGCCATCGGATTCGGTTTTGGAAAATATTTTCAAGTTAATCTAACAGTAAAGATTGCTTATTTGTGTAACGGAAGACTGCCCGCTGATTAGCGAGCAGTCTATTTTTTAATTCTGAACTGACAAGATCAATCCTTATTATTACTTTCAATAAAGGAGGATATCATCACTCGAAATACAAAACATTAATATCTCGAACTACATAACATATCGTACCTCAATATCAATTGTCATATCGCCCCCATCATAATCGAAACAAAAATCTTTAAATTTAGGTTTTGTCATCCCTTTATGTTTGTAATTTGAAAACCCAAATCCCTCTCTTGGCACAAAAAATGAATATCTCATAACTCCGTCACAATCTTCATCATCTAATAAAGCTATTCCGTATTTACCTTTCTTTATATTAGAGTATTTTACAGTTATTGCACCATCTTTAAGTTTCGATTTTCCAATATATTTTGCAAACGAAGGAGTCTCATTAGCAAAGTCAGCTTCAGACTGAAAAAAAGCAAGGCGTATTTGACCTTTTGTATTATTTATTTCAGAAATTTTAATGATAAGGGTCTGTGCTTTGACACTAAGTGCATAAATAAGCACAATAACAAGAATTATAACAATTTTTTTCATAAAAGAATTTTACCAAAATATTTAATACTAATTTATACCCGTTACACAACTTAGAATATTATAATTCCAAATTGGATGTACTAAAATAATTTTCATTAGCATCCGTACCTCGTTTATAATTATTAATTATTATTTCTGATTTACGACCATTTTTGTGATTTACAGCAGTCATATTAAAAGCCATGTGTTTTCCATCTGTTTGCTTTCTATAATCACTCATACTTGAAGTTTTGACTAGCTTATTATCTTTATCATAAAAGTCTGTTTTATACGGAAGATAATTTGATTTATCAAGATAAGTAATTTTTTTGGCAAACTTTTGTACCGAAGCAATTTCTTTTGTTTTGCATGTAGCTTCAACTTTGTAACAAACTTTACCATTAAAAGTTTCAGTTCCTAAAAGCTTATAAGTAAAATCTGCCATATTAGGACTCCCCATATCAGAGTTAGAAAATTCACTTCCCATAAAGCTTGAAGATTTTTGTGAACTTACAATTCTACGTGTCTTTTTTAGTGAAGGCAAATAAACCCACATATCATCGTCTTTATCTTCATAATCGAATATCAGCATCGCTGTACCTTTGACATCAGCTGGGGCAAGAAACTTCATCATAGTTTTTCTGACATTTCCAAATTTTTTGGTAGTATTAGACACCTGTCTAGTTCTTACATTGCCTCGATTATCATAAATTTTTAGTGTAGATGTCATTTCCATCGCATCAGCCGATACAGCATCATCTGATTTTTTCATTAAAGCTTTAGCATCCTGAGCATTTACAAAAGCACCTGCCAATAAGATGAGTGATAAAATAATAATTGATTTTTTCATTTTAATAATATTTAGTTTATTTATAATTAGTTTATTTTATATTTAATTTTAATAAGAATTGCTGGGATAAGAATAAGCGCACATAGCAAACAAAGCAATAGCGAGAATATTATCAAAAAAGCAAATGTCTTAAGTAATATTATACCTGACAAAAACAATACCGAAAATCCTAACATCACAGAAAAAGCGTTAATTGTTATTCCGCGTCCAGTATTTCGAAGGCAAACATCTATTGCTTCAGTAAGCGATTTGCCAAGTTCAAGTTCAGATTTTATCCGCCAAAACAAGTGGATTGTATAGTCAACGCCTATACCAATTGCCACTGAAGATAATAGCGAAGTTGCAATATCTAATCTTAATCCTAACCAGCCCATAAGTCCAAAATTACAAACAATTGTAAAAAACAAAGGTATGCAGCCAATTAAGCCAGTTTTAAAAGATCTAAATATTATTCCCAATAGTATAATTATTGCA
>JAQUBO010000046.1:11587-22664 GCA_028686735.1 Bacteroidales bacterium | reverse complement strand
TTGAAGTTCCGTTTCCGCCAATATACGTTGAGTATGGTTCACCTGATGCAGGAGTAAAACTAAAGTTTCCGTTAAATGTATTTTTTCTAACTTCGACACTAACACCTGTACCCGAGTATAACCCACGGAAGTTATTTGTGAAACTGTTGTTAATAATGCGAGGGGTTCCATGGTTTAAATATGCAGCGTAATAGAAGCCATCAAAAGTACAGTTTTGTGCTATAAAGGCGGTATATACTGCACGAATAGCATATCCTCTAGTGTTTGCTGCAACAGAATTTTCTCGGGTATTAGTAAAAGTACAATTTGTAATTTTAATCCCTTTAACGCTTTGCATCATAACATGATAAAATGGATTTGTTTGATTATTAAGAGAAGAATTAGTAATGAAGTTTGCCGATTGCACAATACCCGCATTATAAGTTGGAACAGTAGGATGTGTGTAAGTATGAAAATAAATACCAGTTTGATTATTTGTAAAATTACCAGCATAAATTTGGCAAATACCACCACCTCTTACATTAACTCCAGTTGTGGCATTGGATATTTCAGAGCCTGCATCCATTCTTAATCTACCTTGATTTGCTGTGTTTTGGTCTAATATTTTATTGCACATAATATCAACTCCACCCCACATTACGGTCGAACTACAATGATTAGCAGATGTTAGCTTTGTACCAACTATTCGCAAAGTAGCACCTGTATTAATAATTGCTTTTTTATTAGCAGCAAAATGAAATTCCATATTGTTTAATTGTATGTATTTCCCAGTTGGAATCTCGAGATCATCATTAAAATATACTACACCTGTTTCAGATCTAAAAGGATTATTGTTTACACCTGGAGACCATGTTGCTGCAGATCCAATTGTACTCCAGTCTGGTTGGTTACAGTAAACAGAAGGATAATTTGTTTCATAATCAGAATCGTCTATTTGGTGGTTAAATAAGTATTTTTTATGCGTATCCGTAAGATTCACAGTACAAACTAGTTTAGATTGTATCCCTGCAAAGCAATTGTGTGAAATAGTTGTAGTAGTTGGAGAGTTGGGATTATTGATCGATGATAATGATCCAAGGTTAGTTGTTTCATCATGATTATAAAGATATATTTTATTATCATTAAACGTTTCCATATGACTTAGTGAAAAATCTTTATTATTAGTCGATATACATGTTTGATAGGTTGAAGGAAAACTACCTCCGTTTGATACGAAATTAGAAATATCAAAATAATAAATTGAAGAACCTTCATTCATTGTAAAGTATATATAATCTTTGTTAGGAGACTGTTCCATACCTCTAATTATCGAATCTGTTGTTGAATTGTCATCAGTATATCCAGATAGTCCTATATTTGAATATGGTTGGCTTATTAAATCATAATTACGTGAAAAGTTACAATATATTATTTTGTTCTTATATTGTTCGTCAAATGAAAAATATCCAGGGATGATATGATATACCTCATCATTCTTAATGAATAAAACAGCATCTGGCCTTTTGTTTAGCTCACATCCACCTAAATCTCTATTGTCATATGTTTCATCTGAATACCTGTTCTCCTCCCTTGATAGTTCTTTATGTGTATTAACGATTTCATCAGTAATCCTAAAAATTCTATACTGATGCATCCATTGTATAACTAATAAATAATCATTATAGTAGTCTGAATATTCTGTAACACCAATACTTAAACTATTACAAGCCCTGCAAGCTCCTGTTACGTTTAATGATAATTTCACAGGTTCGGTTAATATAATTTCCATTTCGTTTAATAATGTAATTTTTCTATAATAGACCTCAATTTCAAAACCTTCCCATTGTGTCCCATACATATCACTAAATCTCATTGTGTAAATAATAAAATATTCATTGCACGATTCTGGGACGGGTACGATGCAAATATTATGATACATATGGTTGTCACCATAAGTGCCGCCATAAGGGTCGCTATTGTATACTTTAAATTGATTATACTCTGGTTGTAATTCTGCTTTTACAACTTGATTATTAACAGTAATTTCAAACGCATATCCATATTTATCATAAATATTATTGTCTATAATAAAAAACAATAAATTACCAGCACTATCATTTACAATTTGATGGGCAAATAACGGTTTTTGCCCTAAATATTTTTCCTTAACGGCATTATATTTGTAATCTGCAGTCTCCATTTCCCAATTTGACTCATAAAATGGATTAAACCAAGTTGTGTCTTGATTATCATGATAATGCCAAGGTAATTCATTTATTCCACTAGGACTTGTGGTTTTCATTCTAACATTTGGTATTGTATGATATTTTGCTTGACCCAGCAATAGGGTGTTGGAACCTAAAACAATTGCCAGTATTATAACTGATAATTTTTTAATTAATTGTTCTGTTCTGTTCTGTTCTGTTCTGTTCTGTTCTGTTCTGTTCTGTTCTGTTCTGTTCTGTTCTCATGATTATATAGTTTATGGTAAATAATTAAAGTAAAGATATTAGTAATATTTCACAAAAGCAAATAAAATACATACTTAATAGGAAAAAAAAACGATGACCTCTGCTTTTTGGCAAACGAAAGTTATAGAAAGTAAAACATTTAATGTTTTACAATACTAAAATCTAAAATAAATAAATGGATTAAAACCTGATGATGTAATGGATGCGGTTGATAAAATAAGTAGTATCATGCATAAAACGCCCATGATTATGTATCGTGTCCAAGTATAGTTTGCGTAAAAAACTTTTTGTTCAATTTTTAATCCTGGTTTGATTGCTGTAAAGAAACTGAAAACAACTGCAATAATAAATATTGTCCAAAATTCTATATCGGGAGTAATTATTTGCCCTGAAGTGAAATTGAATAGTTTTTCAATAAAATCAAAGGCAAATCCCATGCTTACTACTGGACTAAAAGATGTTGGATATTTATATATCAATGTTGATGATGGATACTTTGGTGGAAGGGATGAAAATGGGAATATAATACCTCATAAAGATAGATTTCCAAGCGGTATGAAATCGCTTGCTAAGTATATCCATTCAAAGGGGTTAAAAGCAGGAATTTATTCTGATGCTGGAGAAAATACTTGTGGCTCTTATTGGAATAACGATACTATAGGTATTGGAATGGGACTTTATGGAAACGAGGAGCAAGATTTGACATTACTATTAAACGACTGGAATTATGATTTCATAAAAGTAGATTGGTGTGGCGGTGAGTCCTTAGGACTAGACGAGCAAACAAGTTATACCGCAATTAGTGAACTAATAAAAGAGATTAAGCCAAGTGTCGTTTATAATATCTGTCGATGGCAATTTCCAGGAGAATGGGTAACAAAAGTTGCAGACTCATGGAGGATTTCTGGAGATATCAGTAACGATTTTCAATCGATACTAAGCATAATTGATTTGAATGCAGACCTATGGATTTACGCATCAAAAGGACATTATAACGACATGGATATGCTGCAAGTTGGCAGAGGAATGAGTTACGAAGAAGATAAAACGCACTTTTCTATGTGGTGTATAATGCACTCGCCATTGTTGCTTGGTAACGATTTAACAAATATGAGCGACGAAACTATCGAAATTATAACTAATAAAGAAATTATCGCTCTAAACCAAAGCTCATTTGTTTATCAAGCCAGAAGATTAGTCGATTATGGAGATTTAGAGGTATGGGCAAAACCACTCATCTCAACTACGAGTGGCGAAATAGCTGTTGCTTTATTAAATAGATCCGAAAACACTAAAGATATTACATTTAATTTAAAATCAGTGGGCTTAGATGCATCAAAAGAATATACCATCAAAGATTTATGGACAAAAGAGATGTATCCATTATCGACAGAAGAAAACATAACAAGAGAAGTTGCTAGTCACGGAATTGTAGTACTTAAAATACAAGGAGAAGCAATGAATGATAGCGTGTTTTAATCTAAGTGCCAGTTGTAAGATATTTTGAATTGTAATCTAAATTGTATTACTTTTGTTCATTAATTATGACTTACGAAATTATAATAGACCATAATTTAAAAATTATCCGGTATAAGCACGAAGGTATAATTGTCGCTGACGATATTGGTGCTGCTTGGTTGGAACTACTGCAAATTTCTGAATTTACAAACGATAAATATAATTTATTATCGGATTATAGGAACTCCAGATTTGATATTTCTATTCCTGAAATGGAGATTATTATTGAATATTTAGGGAACCTGAATCAAGTATTACGAGGGAAAAAACAGAGTCTGTTAGTTGATAATGTCAATAGTACAGCCTTGTCTCTGTTATTTGAAAATAGTGTTAATGCCAAGATCGGATTTATGGTTCAGGTTTTTACTGGCGAACAAGCTGCAATTAATTGGCTGTTGACATAAATTCCATTTATAGGATTGTTAATTATTCTTTTATTGACAACAAAACAAAATTTAACTCTTACTTTTGCAAAAAAACAATAATATGCAGGCATCTATAATAACAATTGGCGACGAAATATTGATAGGTCAGATAGTTGATACTAATTCGGTGTGGCTTTCTAAAGAATTAAATAAAGCTGGAATAATAGTTAAAGAAATTAGGTCGATAGGTGATGATCGAGAGCAGATTATTTCGGCAATAAATGATTTATTCAAAATCTCAGATTTTGTTTTTATTACTGGCGGCTTAGGTCCTACAAAAGATGATATAACTAAACATGTGTTGTGCGAACTTTTTGATTGCAGATTAATATTGAACGATGATGCTTTGCAAAATTTGGAAAGACTCTTGGGCGAACGGGGTATTGAAATTAATGAGCAAAACTATTCACAAGCAATGGTGCCAGAAAAATCAAAAGTGTTTGTCAATAAAGTTGGAACTGCCTGTGGGATGATGTTGAAAAGAGGCGAAAAACTCTTGTTTTCTATGCCTGGAGTACCATTTGAAGTAAAATATCTTACTAAATATGAGTTCGTACCCTATATTAAACAGACATATAAATTAGGTGAAATTTTTCATAAAACTATACTTACATCTGGTTTACCCGAGGCTGTTTTAGCTGAAAAAATTTCGGATTGGGAAAATTCCTTACCTGAGGAAATTAAATTAGCATTTTTACCTACGCCCGGATATGTGAGACTGCGAATTAGTATTTATAATGCTAATTCCGAGTTGCTCGCACTTGCAGAAAAAAAAATTAAGGAATTAAAAAATATTATTCCAAAATGTTTTAAATCTTCTGATGATTTTTGTATTGCAGAACTTGTGGGGACTAAGTTGTCCGAATATGGCAAAACTGTTTCAACTGCCGAAAGTTGTACCGGAGGGAAAATCGCATCGTTGATTGTTGAAAATGCTGGTAGCTCTAATTATTTTAAGGGTAGTGTAGTAGCTTATGATGATGAGGTTAAAACGAATGTGCTTAAAGTTGATACACAAATAATAAAAAAGTACGGGGCTGTTAGTTTACAAGTTGTTGAGGCGATGGCTAAGGGAGTAAGAAAACTTATGAAAACAGATTATGCTATTTCTGTAAGTGGAATTGCAGGACCTGGTGGAGGGACTCCAGATAAGCCTGTTGGTACTGTTTGTATTGGAATAGCAACTCCTCAAAAAACTTATAGTCAGAAATTCCTGTTTTTTTATGATAGGAAGATTAATATTATTCGAACCGCCAATACTGCTTTGTTAATGTTGATTGATGAACTAAATCAATTAAATACGAACTAATCAAGTAAATTAAAAAAATATTTTAATTTTGATATTGTTATTCTATATTCGATTATTTTAAAAGCGATAGGAAAATACGGGATGATAACATTTATAAGATAATGTTTTTTGATATTATTGTTCTAAAGCAATATTATAGTATGGTATTTGTTATGGAAATAGTATGAGTTTATGCAACAAATTTCGTATTTTTGTATTTAATTATAAATAGTATTTATTAAAAATAAATTGAGGCAAGAAATTAAGATATTACTGTTATTGATTTTATGGATAACGATAGTTATTCATGCTTCATCGCAGTCTGTAGGGCTTGTGTTGAGTGGAGGTGGTGCCAAAGGCTTAGCTCATATTGGAGTGATTCGAGCCCTGGAGGAAAACAATATTCCTATTGATTATGTAGCTGGAACATCTATTGGTGCAATTGTTGGCGGTTTGTATGCTGTTGGATTAAGTCCTGATGAAATGGAAGATATTTTTCGTGATGATAAATTCTTTAATTATTATAAAGGTAGAATTCCAGAGGATCAGTTTTATTATTTTAAAAAAACTAAACATGATGCTTCTGCCTTTCGACTAGGCTTTACAAAAGCAGATAGTGGGATAGGCGTTGTTTTACCCACCAATATCGTTGCAACACAACCAATGGATTTTGGAATAATGGAGTATTTTTCTCAATATACTGCTGCTTCAAATAGAGATTTTGATAAACTTTTTGTTCCATTTCGTTGTGTAGGAGCCGATGTGTATGAAAGTTGTGAAGTCGTTTTTAAAAGTGGGGATTTAGGGCAATCAATTAGAGCGTCTATGACATTCCCGTTTTACTTTAAACCTGTGATGATAGATAGTGTGCTTTTGTTTGATGGGGGGATTTTTAATAATTTCCCAATAGATGTTATGAGAAATGAGTTTAATCCTGATATAATGATTGGTGTGAGTGTAACTAGCTATTCAGAAAAACCAGACCCGGATAATTTGATGTTACAAATCGAAAACCTAATTATGGGAGCCAAAAAAGAATATCAAGTACCTGATAGTGAAGGTGTTACTTTGACTATAGAGTTTAAAGATGTAGGCTTGTTAGATTTTCACAGATTAGATGAGTTTTCTCAATTAGGGTATAATGAGTGTATGTTAATTATGGATAGCGTTAAAAGTCGAATACACAGGCGAGTATCGTTGCCAGAGTTGAGAGCAAGGCGTGAAATATTTAAAATGAGGGTTCCATTGTTGAAATTTGATAAGTTTTCTGTTAATGGGATAGACGAAAAATCAGAAGACTATATTTTAAAATCACTAAAAGGAAAAACTGAAAAATTAAATTTACGACAATTTGAATCTGAATATTATAAGTTAATATCTGATTATCAGATTGAATCTGCAACCCCTTTTGCCACTTACAATGATACTACAGGTTTTTTTGATGTAGTTTTGGATATAAAAAAGCAAAAGCGGGCAAATGTATTATTTGGTGCCGGATTATCAACTGGATATTCAAACACTGGCTTTGTTGGATTTAATTATAAGATATTAAATCGAATGTCTTTCTTACTTAATACCAATGCTTACTTTGGACGTTTATACAGTTCATTTCATTTATCTGGTCGATTTGATTTTCCTTTTCGAATACCTTTAGCAATGGATATTGCTGCTAATGTTAGTCGATTTGATTTCTTTAAAGGAAATTCTCGATTATTTTCACTTGATTATAGACCTCCATATCTAATAAACTCTGATAATAATACTCGGTTTGATGTTTTTACGCCATTAACCAGAATGTCGATTATTAAGTTGGGATATGCAAGAGCTCAACAATCTTATGATTATTTTCAAATTAATAATTTTTTACAAACAGATACTGCCGATTTAACATCTTTTTCGTTAAATACTGTTTATCTTAGTTTTATTAGAGATAATCATAATTATTTTGATTATGCAAATAAGGGAGCACGAAATTTAATAAGTTTGAGATATGTTTCGGGAGTAGAATATAATAAACCAGGATCTACAACTGCTATGTTTGAAGATTACGAAGTAGAACATTCGTGGTTACAATTCAATGTTCTTTCTGACACTTATTCGCAGCTTAGTAAAGGTTTTACCATTGGTGTATATGCTGAGTTGATGATGACAACTAAGAGTTTGTTTAGGAATTATACTTCGAGTGTATTGTCTGCACCTTCATTTTCTCCAACACCTCATAGTCGTACATTGTTCTTGCCAAATTATCATGCAAACTCTTATGCCGCTTTTGGGTTAAAACCTATATTTTTATTATCTGATAAGTTTAATATACGATTGGAAGCGTATGCTTTTTTGCCATTTGAGAAGATACTGAAGGAATCGCCTTATAATCAAGTTTATTTGCCTTATTATAGTGAGAGTTTTTCATATATTCATTTTTTAGGGGCGACAGGTTTAGTTTATCATTCGCCATTAGGACCATTAGCCTTTACAGTTAATTATTATCAAACAGACTCTAGATCTACATACTTTATGCTGCATTTTGGTTACGTTATATTTAACAAAAAGTCTTTTGATTATTAAAACAGCTTATCAACGAGAAACTGTGATGGCGTCTTAGCTGGTTAAGAGGCAAACTATAAGGTTTAGTGCTTTAAGTTTTTAGTGAAATTTTTGATTATCTTTGTTAAAAACTATATTTATGAAAAATAAATTGTTTTATTTTGTAGCTGTTTTATCAATTGTTTTTAATTCTTGTGCGGTTGGGCATAAACTGGATAATAAGGTGTCTCTTGTGGTTGATGTCTCTCATTATGCAGATTCCTACCAGACTACCTCAAATAAATATGTTGATAAATCATTGGGAGGTGAGTATCTAAACGCATTTCTGACCGAACTTAAAAGTTCATTACGAGCTTATAATATTGAAACGGTTACCAAAAACATTAAAAATAGTCTTACTACCGCTATTTATTTGTTGCAGGTAAATAGTATTACTTTTTCTGAGAAGTTTGAAACAGAGTCTGTTTATACTGATGGGGAAACTGCTATACCAGAGCGGTTCGATGTTGTTAGTTGTAATTTTAATGCTAATTTAAGATTATATAAAGCAGATAAAACTGGGCGTGAAAAGCTGCTTAAATTTTATTCGTCAAGTTTCTCAAAATCTGAAGAGCTTTCTAATAATCGCACATTATTGCAAATGATTTTTGGCGAAAATAAGGATGGCTCTAAATATACCTATAAGGAGCTTGATGATGATGTTATGTTTGATTTAAGTCGCAAATCAGCTAGACGTATCGCTGCAAAAACGTCAAAAATAATTTCTAAAAATTTGTAAAATGATATATACAATAGTTGTAAAAACTCTATTTGGACTTGAGGAAGTTTTAGTGAAGGAACTAGAAGTTTTAGGTATAAAAAATGTAAAAATACTTAATAGGGCAGTTGAGTTTGAAGGTGATTTATCGGATGTGTATAAATGTAACTTGCATTTGCGATGTGCATTAAGTGTTTTGGTAAAGATAGGGCAGGAGAGAGTCCAAAATGAGGAGCAACTTTATAAGTATATCTATTCAATTGATTGGAGTGAGTATTTTGACTTGCGTAAAACTATTGCAGTTAGTGTAGTTACTGTTTCAGAAACTATGAACCACAGTCTTTTTCTAGAACAAAAAACAAAAGATGCTATAGTGGATTATTTTCGTAACAAATTTGGGGATCGCCCTAATGTAGATGTTAAAAATCCAGATGCGAAAATTAGTATTTATCTTACTGATGATACTTGTAATTTGTATCTGGATAGCTCTGGTAGGGCTTTGTATTTTAGAGGATTTGATAAAGAAATAGGCGAGGCCTCAATTAATGAATGCCTTGCTGCTGGCATAATACAATTGAGTGGCTGGAATCTGACAGGTGAGCTTGTAGATCCTATGTGCGGAAGTGGGACTTTTCTTACCGAAGCATATATGATGGCACGTAATATGCCAGCAGGGATAAATCGGAAACAATTTTCTTTTATGAATTGGAATAATTTTAATTCTGTAGAGTGGAAGAAAATTTTAAATGAAGCGAAAGCTGAGATTTGTGAGTCAAAAGCTAACATAATGGGTTGTGATATTGATCCAGAGGCTTTACGATTGTCTAAAATTAATTTATATAAATTAGACAAAGCTCATGATGTGAAAGTCGTTTCTAAGGATTTTTTCACATCAAAATCTCTATCCGATGAGGGCGTAATATTTTGTAATCCACCTTATGGCACTAGAATAAAACTTGATGATGCTAAGGGTTTTTACAAAAAAATAGGTGATAAATTAAAGTTTGACTATACTGGTTATACTGCGTGGATAATTTCATCTGATTTGTCTGCTATTAAATTTATTGGTATGAAGCCCGATAAAAAGTGGATTTTATATAATGGACAACTAGAGTGTAGGCTGCATAAATATTCTATTTATAGTGGAAGTAGAAAAAAACAAGCTTATAGATAATCAGTACATTTCTCAAGTTTTATTCCTCTGGAACCTTTTATTAAGAAAAACTTACCTACTTCGGGTTTTTTAACCAGATGTAGTGCCAGGTCTTCAACTTTTTTAAAGAATACAAATTCATATTTGTTGTTGAAATTATAAAATTCGTTTCCAACCAGATAAATTTTTCGAAAATTCATATCCTCAATTTTATCTAATATTATTTTGTGCTCTTCAATGCTATTGATACCCAGTTCTAGCATGTCGCCTAGTATAAGACATTTGTTTTTATCAACGATTCTGTCAAAATTATCAATTGCCGCTATCATGCTTGTTGGATTTGCATTGTAATAATCAAGAATTAGCGAGTTTCTGATAGTTTTTATATGTTGCGACCTGTTGTTTCGGGGGTAATAGCACGCAATAGCATTATCGATTGCTGTGCCAGGAACATTAAAATATGAGCCAACTGTAATTGCGGCAAGAATGTTTTCAAAGTTATATTCACCAATTAAATTAGACTTTGCTAAACCTTTTTCATTATTAACTTCCCATTGAATCGCTGCCTTATATCCGAATTCTGAATAAATACATTTACAATATGATTTTTCGGACTTACCATAGCTAACAGATGTGTAATTGTTTAATAATTCATTTAGTATTTCGTTGTCAATATTACTAAAAATAACGCCCTGATTTTTCTTAAGATAATCGTATAATTCTCCTTTGGTTTGCTTTATATTATCAACTGAGCCAAAGCCTTCTAAGTGAGCTTTACCTATATTTGTTATGAGTCCATATTCAGGTTCTGCAATTTCGCATAATGTTTTAATTTCACCTATATGATTTGCTCCCATTTCAATAATGCCAATATCAACAGTTTTATTCATCGCTAATAGAGTAAGAGGTACTCCAATATGATTGTTTTTATTCCCTCCTGTA
>JAQUBO010000046.1:0-11577 GCA_028686735.1 Bacteroidales bacterium | reverse complement strand
GAGCTAATACCGATGCTAGTAATTCTTTTGTTGTGGTTTTGCCATTAGACCCTGTAATTCCAATAATTGGGATATTAAGTTGTTTGCGATGATAGTTAGCAAGATCTTGCAAGGTTTTTAGTGTATCGGGTACGATAAAAACATTATCCATACCTTTGAAACTATTATCTGAGGTAACTGCTGCAGTGCTTCCTTTTGCTAAAGCATCTTTAACATATTTATTTCCATCAAAATTATCTCCTTTAAGAGCAAAAAATATAGAGTTAGGGGAGATAATTCTAGAGTCTGTACTTATTTTCTTACAAACTTTAAATCTAGAATATATTTGCTCTATGATATTCATAAAAAAAAACCCCATAATGGAATGGGGTTATATTTTTTTAGTTACTATTCAGCTAGTGTTGGCGAACCTACTCTATCCATTGCACATCTGAAACCGAGGTCTGCTCTTGCAAGTTTCTCGTCAAGGAAGCGGCGAGTGCCTGGAACCATCCAATATGCACGGTCTTTCCATGACCCACCTTTAAATACTCGAGATCTATCAGAGACTAAACTGGTCATTTGGTTGCCGGTTATACCATCTCCTTTATTAAGTTTAGGATTTGAAGGGTCAAATTGCCCAAATCCCCATTCTCCGTACTCACCCCAATTTCCTTCTTTGTACATTTGCGGAGTTTTGCGAGTAAAAAACTCATCAGGATAAATAATACTTCCGTCTGCTAATTGTAATTGGCCACCTTCAAGTATCATCGATCCGTCTGGCATCATTATGTTACCATCAGAAGTTTTTTCGTGTCCTGTAGGTAGAATATATGTCATGTTTTGGAGGTCAACTTTTACTCCATTAGGTAATAAAATTTCATTTCCTCCCGACATTAATGTTGCACCTGGGTATATTTCACCTAAATTCTCAATTGTTAAACCTTCATCAATTGGGTCATTTACTGTAACCTCATCTGACTCAACTTGAAACCTATCACCTTTAACCCAGTATTCTTCGGCATTTCCCATAGGGATTAAAGATTCCAAATCTCCGTCTAGGTAATTTCTATTATCAGCAGTTGTGTAGTTTTCGCGGCTATAACACTCTTCGTCCCGAACAGGTTTACGTAATATTTTTCCAGAGTAGTCAAAATAATTTTCGGCTTCTGGGGTAAGCTCTATATCTCCAGAACGTGGATCAGTAATTATTTCATAGTCGGTATAAACATTACCTCTAAATGGTCTAAATTCGTCCATATCCTGAAAAGTAAGGTCTCTATATACATCCATTACCCATTCATTAACATTACCAGCCATGCAATATAGACCATATTCGTTAGGCCAATATGATTTTACTGGTGCAGAAATATCTGCTTTATCGTTAAGTGCTCCAGAAACTCCCATGTTATCTCCACGTCCTCTCATTGAGTTTGCCATCATCATTCCTCTTTCTTCACCGCGAGCATCATTTCTAATATAGTGTCCATTCCAAGGATATAATCTTCTTTCGTAAATTCTTTCTCGGTAGTGGTTACCAATATGAGCAAGAGCTGCAAATTCCCATTCGGCCTCGGTTGGTAGTCTGTACCGTGGTAAGAATATTCCATCTTCCATTCTTACCCAACGTCTATCTTCTCCAGTATTTATATTACCACCTTTACGACCAGCCTTAAGAGTTGCTGGATCAACATATAGGTTTTGTATTTTACCGTCTGGTCCTTTTCCTGTTTCATCAATTGAAAGGTCTAGGTTTTCAGCATACACTAAATAAGCGTCAGTATTAAATTGTTTAGCTTGATCTTGAGGAGCAACGTATTTATCAATAATACCTTCGCGTAATAAAATTAATTCATTAACGCGGTCGGTACGCCACTCACAATATTTTGTTGCTTGTACCCATGATACACCAACTACAGGATATTGTTCGTATGCTGGATGTCTAAGATAAAGCTCTACCATTGGTTCGTTAAAAGCAAGTCTTTCTCTCCATACTAAGGTGTCGGGGAGAGCCTCGCGATATAAAAACCGATAATCTGATGAATACACATAAGACAACCAATAGAGGTATTCATTATAATCAATGTTTCTCACTTCTGTTTCATCCATATAAAAAGATGATACAGTAACTCTTCGAGGTAAGTTGTTCCAATCGTACATGACATCTTGTTCAACTCTACCCATTGCAAAAGATCCACCTTCGACAAATACGAGACCAGGTCCGGTTTCTTGTTCATATCCTGGGTGATTTTGGAAACCTCCAAAATTTGGATCGTTATAGTTCCAACCAGTTGTACTCGAAGTTTCTTTTTTACAAGAGCTAATGAGAACAGCTCCTGCAAGAATGATTAAAACAAACAAAGTATTCTTTTTCATATTATGTTATTTTTATAATATTCAATAATTATATAACTAAAAAGAAGGACAACTTATTATGCCTTTCTTAGGATTTTTTTCATGACACTCAAAAGTGAATGCTACAGAAACCTCGTGTGCACCATAAGTAGAGTTCTTTAATCTTGATACTGTTAAATCGTAACTGTATGCAAATCTGAGGTTGTCTTGTTTAAAACCAGCAAGCATAATGAATGAATCGTACTGAAAATTAAAGTTTTGACGAAGCCAGAATCCAGCAACAATTTGTTTCCTTGCCAAGTAAACTCCCCAATTAAATTGTTGAAATTGACCTTGTTGGTGAAATAATAGTTGAGGAGCTATTTTTAATTCGCCTCTACGATATTTACTACTATTAATAGGTACTTCGGTTCCAAAGTGAGCAGTTAGTTTCATAGGCAGTACGGCATCACTACCACGAAGAAATGACTCTGAGGGTTGTGTGAGATGGTGTACTGCAACACCAAAAAATGTTCGTTCGCTAAAAGCTAATAATCCAGCAGAAAAATCTACGTAATTGCGTTGACTGTTAATAATATCTGGATTTTCTAGTGATGAATAAATTGGTCCATAGAGTGGGTGTATCATATTTGGGAAAATAAAATCCCAATCAATACTTTTCATAATATAAGATGCTTGAAAGCCCGCTGCGACAAAAAACTTACGGGTTACTGGTAATGTGTATGAGTACATTCCACTTATCATCGTAGTGTTTATTGTACCACCTCCCTGAACATCATTCATTAAGTGTAATCCAACTCCTCCTTGTAAGACATTCCAGTATTGGTCATAAGAGGCACTATAAGTAACGTAAGTCGGACCCAATGCTGGCCATTGATTACGGTAGTTTAAACTTATTCTTGGACATTTTTCTGCTCCAGCAAATGCAGGATTCAGATAAAGTGAATTTGCATAAAACTGTGAAAAATGAGCGTCTTGAGCATTTAACAGACTCAAACTGCCTATGAATAAGGCACTTAACAATAATATGTAGTGTTTGACCATAATATATTTCTTAACAACAATGCACAATAATAATAAATTTTTCTCTCATTATAAAATATAAAATACAATATTAAGTTATTTTTGTCGTTTATGAAAATAATTACTAAAGTTTTTTTTATTTATTTTTTTATTTATGCAAAAAATCCATTTTATATTCATCTTTCTTTTTGTTAACACTTTATTAACAGCTCAGGTTGTTAATTTTGCAGATTCTTTAAAGTGGCAAAATAATAAGACTTTTATTGATAACGATAATAATGTCATTAATATTTTGTCCTTTGATAATGCACAGTTTAGAAGTGCTGATAATTTGCCAGTGTATTTTTATAAGCATAAACTAAAAACAGATGTTTATGTGTCAGATGTTGAATTAGTTAATACAAAATATGAAGTTATTAACAAAGAGGATTTAAACAAGGTAAAGCATCTTAATAAAATTTTAGAGTCTCCTGAAATCGAAACTAATATTAGTAAATTTAGAAAACAGCCATATTTGTCTGTTGAGTTGGTGCCTTTAAGACGAAACAAGGCATCTGGAAACATTGAGAGGCTTGTTTCTTTTGAATGTCGTATTAAATATCAAGAAATCGCAACTACTAAAATTCAAAAATCGTACACTCAAAATAGCAAAATGTCTTCTGGTAATTGGTACAAAATAAGGCTTAGTAAAACGGGTATTTATAAGTTGACTTATAGTGATCTTTCTGCTATGGGTTTTACTTCCTATAATAATATAGGTGTATTTGGTTATGGGGGATTGTTGCCAAAAACAGTTGGCGAAGAGCTTTATGATGATTTGCCTGAAAGACCATTAGTGAAAGTGGATGTTAATGGAAATAATGTCTTCGACAGTGGTGATTATTTGTTGTTTTTTGCTGATGGACCACACAATATTTATTGGTCAGAAGATATGGATCCTTCTCACGAGTATCATGCATACTCTCCATATTCTTATTATTTTGTGTCAGATCAGGGAACATGGAAACAGCCTGTAAATGAAGCCTCTTTGACTACATATAATACGCAAGTAAGTAGTTTTGATGATTATGGATTTATTGAGAAAGATTCTGTGAACCTTTTAAATAGTGGACGAAGCTGGTTGTGGCGTGAATTTGATTATTATTTGTCTCATTCTTTCTCTAAAACCTTCCCGAACGTCTTAACAACTGATACTGCAATTGTAAAAGTTAAGCTGGCTGCAAGGTCAAGTGCTCAAAGTTATTTTAATCTATATATTAATGGTCTGGCTCAAAGCAATATTTATATTGAAAGTACTGCTGGTAGCTCGCTTGCCGCTTTTGCAAAATTTAATAGTCTTAATACTTTTAAAATAAAGCCATCATCAAGTACTTTTTCTGTGAGTCTTACTTACAACAAAACTAGCTCAAATTCTAAGGGGTGGCTTGATTATATTTCGGTTGCAGTAAGACGACAATTGTCCATTAGTAATAATTTTGTTCAGTTTCGTGATAAAAAATCAATAGGTTCAGGAGCTATTGCAAGATTTAATGTTTCTAATGCTGCTTCATCAACGATTGTATGGGATATTACTGACAGAATAAATGTTAAAAGAATGCAGGGAACTTTAAATGGCTCTGTTTATAGTTTTAATGCTAGTGCCTCAAGCTTAAATGAGTATATCGCATTTAATCCAGTATCAACTTTTCCAACTCCAGATATTACTGGTTCTGATTTGGGATTCGTCGAAAATCAAAACCTACACGCTTTGTTACCTGTTGATCTGGTGATTGTTACTCATCCAGATTTTATGACCCAGGCACAGAATGTAAAGCAGTTGCACGAGAATTATGATGATATGTCAGTTTTAATAACTACCCCACAAAAAATATATAACGAATTTTCATCAGGGACACCTGATGTTTCTGCAATAAGAAATTTTATGAAGATGCTCTATGATAGGGCAGCTACCGAAAATGATATACCTGATAATCTATTGCTTTTGGGAGAGGGAAGTTATGATAATCTTGGAATAGACCCATTGTCAACAAATTTTATTTTGACATATCAGTCAGAATCGAGTGTTTCTCCTACGAGTTCGTATGTCTCAGATGATTTTTTTGTTTTTCTTGATGATGGAGAAGGAGGAGTTAGTGGTGCACATGATATTGATATTGGTGTTGGTCGTATGCCTGTTAAAACTGTGGCCGAAGCAGAGGCTTATGTAAATAAACTTCAAAGTTATTATAGTTCTATTAGTTATGGAAGTTGGAAAAATAAACTATTACTTGTTGGAGATGATGCAGAAAATGGAGAAACAATACATCAGACACAAACTGCAACATTGGGGATTCAGTTAGAAAATGATTATCCTTTATTTAATGTTGAAAAATTATTTTTAGATGATTATGAGCAAATCTCTACAGTGCAGGGACATAAGTATCCAGATGTAAACCAAGCTTTAACTGATAATATAAATAGTGGTGTGTTGGTCGTAAATTGGATAGGTCATGGTAACGAAAAAGGCTGGGCACACGAAAGTGTGTTAACTCTTAATATGATAGGAGCATGGCAAAATATTAATAAGTACCCCATTTTTGTTACTGCTACTTGTGAGTTTTCTCCTTGGGATAATCACAATTTAGTTTCTGCTGGTGAGGAGGTTTTGTTAAACCCTGTTGGAGGCGGGATTTCGCTATTTACAACTACTAGGCTAGCATTTTCAACCAGCAATGCTTCGTTATCGTATAAGTTTTATAAAGAGATATTTAAACGTGATGATAATGGACGAGTTTTTCCAATAGGTTTGTCGGCCGCAAGAGCTAAAAATAATTTAATAGGTGATACAAATAAACGAGTGTTTTCTTTGCTTGGTGATCCTGCAATGCGACCTTCTGTGCCTTCTTATATTGCTGCTACTACTAAGATAAACGGAGTTGATGTTAATGATTTTAATGATACTGTACAGGCAACTGCAATGGTTACTTTTGAAGGTATTATTACTAATCCTAATGGCGATATAGCTGAGGATTTTAGTGGTATTGTTTATCCAACAGTTTACGACAAAAGAATGGAATACACTACACGTGGTAATGACGGATATGCACCTTTAAATTATACTGCTCAAAAAAATATTATTTTTAATGGTCAGGCTAGTGTGGTAAACGGACATTTTAGTTTTTCTTTTATTGTGCCAGTTGATATCGCATATTTTTATGATGCTGGTAAAGTGAGTTATTATGCTCATAATAATAGTGATACCGAAGCTGCTGGGTATGATGGGTCGTTTTTGATAGGTGGTTCTGCTGGAAATGATTTGAATGATAATGAAGGTCCAGAAATTGAATTGTTTATGAATAATGAGCAATTTATTCCAGGTGGAATTACTGATGAAAAACCACTTTTAATTGCACAAATATCAGACGAATCAGGAGTTAACACGGTTGGAAGTGGTATCGGGCATGATATTACAATGATATTCGATGAAAATACTGCTGATGTAGTGGTTCTTAATAAGTTTTATGAATCAACTATTGATGATTTTACTTCTGGTGAAGTAAACTATAAAATGTCGGAGCTTGATTTAGGACCACATACACTTAGAGTTAAAGCCTGGGATGTTCTTAATAATAGTAGTGAGTCTTATACCGATTTTATAGTGGCAAATTCTGCCGAACTTGTAATAGATCATATATTTAATTACCCAAATCCATTTTCTACAAGTACTGATTTTTATTTTGATCATAATCAACCTAATCAGATGTTAGATGTTATTATTCAGGTGTTTACTGTGTCTGGAAAACATGTTAAAACTATCGATGATGTTGTGATGAGCGATGGGTTTAGATCTCATCCAATACACTGGGACGGAAAAGACCAATATGGAGATAAGATAGGAAAAGGGGTTTATGTTTATAAAATTAAAGTTAGGAATAGTGTGGGAAATGTTGTCGAAGAATTCGAAAAACTCGTTATCTTAAATTAATTGTTATTGGTAAGATACTAAATATTTATAATTCACGTTTGTAGTCTTATTATAATGTTAATTTAAAATAATATTAATATATTTGTAAAAAAATTCATAAAAAGATGATTAAAAATTTTGTTATAAGTTTTGTGGTTTTAATTGGCATCTCTGTTTTATCTTATGGACAAGTAGTAACACAGGACGATGTAATAGGACGTGATGCTCCAAATACAATAACAACAACAGTTCCTTTCTTGTTGATAGCTCCTGATTCTCGTGCTGGTGGTCTTGGTGATGCTGGTGTGGCTACTACACCAGATGTAAATTCACAGCATTGGAATGCTGCAAAGTATTCGTTTATAAAAAATGATGTTGGAGTATCTATATCTTATACACCTTGGTTAAGACAATTGGTGCAGGATATGAATTTAGCCTATGTTTCGGCTTATAAGCGTATTAATAAAGAAAATGTAGTTAGTGCATCATTGTTATATTTTGACCTTGGGAGTATTCAATTCCGCGATATTAATAATACATTATTACGTGATTTTACACCTAACGAGTTTGCTATTGATTTTGCATATTCTAGGCTTTTGGGCAAACATTTTTCAGGTGCTGTTGCAATGAGATTTATATATTCAAACCTAACAGGTGGTATTGAGGTACAGGGGAGTCAATCTTTTCCTGGAAAAACTGTAGCTGCCGATTTTTCTTTGTATTATCATAATGATGAGATAGAAATAGGCGGAATGCCAGGTACATTGATGTGGGGGATGAATATTAGCAATATTGGTGGTAAAATATCATATACTGATAACGAAAACCGCGATTTTATTCCAATGAATTTCCGTACGGGTGTAGGTTATGTGTTTAAATTGGATGATTATAATCATTTTATGGCAACTGTTGACTTTAATAAACTGCTTGTTCCGACACCTCCTGTATATTATAATGCTGGTGATATATTGCCTTCAGGAGATACTGTGCTGCCAAGTAGCGAAATTATAAAGCATGGTAGAGATCCTAATATTTCTGTTGGGGGTGCATTGTTTCAATCGTGGTATGATGCTCCTGGAGTTGCAACTGCATTTATCAGAGATACCGATGGTGATGGTCTTGGTGATACTCCCTCGCCATTTAGAGAAGAATTAGCCGAATTTACAATTTCTGCTGGATTAGAGTATTGGTATGATCAACAGTTTGCTTTACGTTTAGGTTATTTTAATGAGCATCAGTATAAGGGTAATCGTAAATATTTTACTGTTGGTGCTGGGCTAAAAATGAATGTTTTTAGTCTTGACTTCGCTTATTTAATTCCTACAACACAAGCAAATCCTCTCCAAAATACACTTAGATTTACATTGATATTTGATATCGGAGGACTTGCAGCAGAAAAAATGTAAAATGAATTTTAGAATCGGCTATGGTTATGACGTGCACGCCTTTAAAGAAGGTGGCGAGCTTTGGCTTGGAGGTATAAAAATACCTTCTTTAAAAGGATGTATTGCACATTCGGATGGTGATGTCTTAATTCATGCAATTTGTGATGCTATTTTAGGTGCAGCTGCTCTTCGAGATATAGGGTTTCATTTCCCAGATAATAGTGTAGAGTTTAAAAATATTGATAGTAAGATACTTTTGAAAAGAACTAGGGAAATTCTTAAACAAAATCAGTATAAAATTGCAAATATTGACTCTACAATATGCCTACAACAACCTAAAATTAACATCTATATCCCCGAAATGGTAAAGGTTTTGGCTGAGGTATTAAAAATCGACGAAAATCAAGTATCTGTAAAGGCAACAACTACCGAAAAACTGGGTTTTGTTGGACGAGAAGAAGGAGTAAGTGCATTAGCAAGTGTTCTAATTTATAAAGATAAGTCAATTGATTAATAATATAGAAGATCTAAATATTATTAAAGATTTGGAAGCTTTGAGTTTTATTTATTTTAAAAATGATAAGTGCTCAGTTTGTGTTTCGTTGATGCCACAAATTCAAAGACTTGTAAATAGTTGGAATGAGAATTTTTATGTTGTTGATTGTTTCGATAATCCTGAAATTGCTGCTCAAAACCTTATAATGACCGTTCCTGCACTTAAAGTCTTTTATGCAGGTCAAGAGCTTATTAGCATGATACGTTTTGTTGATTTAGCAAAATTGCAATCAGAATATAATCGAATCAAAAAGCTTCTTGATTAAACTATTGTTTGTAAATCCGCAATATTATGTTGTAATCTAAATTTATTTCACCTCTTTTTCTAAAATAAAACTCCAATACTGAAAAACACCTGTTGCAAAATTATCATATCTTGATGTTCCTAGCGTTCCAGCAAATGTTTTAAAAGAACTCCTAAGGTATTTAGGCGTTTTTGAGTCAATAAGATTTTCTCTTCTTTCAGAGTCTTTTTCTAAAGCTGCTATAACATTTTTTGAAATATTTGTTTCGTGTAAAGTCTTAAATCCAGATTGCTTCATTAACTTACGTAAGCCTTCTATCTCTTTGGGATACACCATGTCTGCAATTAATAATTTACCATTAGGTTTTAATACACGAAAAACTTCTTTAAAAAAAGATTGTTGATTGTTGTAACATCTGGCCGACTCAACATTAACTACAAAGTCAAAAGAATTATCATCGAAAGGTAGTTTTTCGGCATTTCCATGTTTAAATGTTAATTCTTTTATTTTTTTGTAATGATTATTACAGAAATTTATACTACTTTTAGTTATATCCATTCCTGTGTAACTTTTAGGCTTATAGTATCGGGTTATGTATGAAGCACCTCCGCCTCTACCTGCACCAACCTCAAGAACGTCTTTTGAGTTTAAGTCTGCTCGATTTACAACGTGGTCATACAATTGTATGCAATATCTATCTATTTCATCTTGCTCTTTTAATTCTATTCGAGCATCACCATTTAAATATTCAAAACCATAATTCATAAAATTGGCTACGTTTTCACCGTCATATTTATTTAGTCTTTTATGCCACCATTGCCATAGTGGTTTTCTTAACGGTTTTGGAAGCTCTGCATATTTTTCAACAATTTTTGACATTTGTAAAGAATTTTTAAATTAGTAATTGTTTATATGTGTGATTTCATAAACATCAGCAAACAAATATTATGACTGCTGTGTACCAATGAAATTGCGTGCAAATGTAATAAAAAAACTTAATAATAATAGTTCTTTTAAAAATATATGCATTTAACTAAATTTAATTAAGCGATTACAGGATTATTGGCATTATATTACTTAACAATTTCTAATGCTTTATTTACAGCTTCTAAGGTTGGAGTGCCGGATATTTTAGTACCGACAGCACCTTTCATCCATTCTTGGGGGATTATTTGTCCTTGTAGAAGCATACGTGTAATTTCATCTGCGAATTGTTTGTTTTTCACATATTGTTCGATTTGAAATTCTATTAGATGTCCAACAGGGTAATTGGCTAAATACAGAGGAGATGTTATCATGTGAGAATAAATAGCTAGGATAGGAGAGTCTTTAACTCCAAAATCTGGGTAATAATATTCATGCCAAACATCGATTGGTATTTTTTCTACAGATTGTTGTAGTTCTTTTGGGTTAGCATCAGGATTTTCGTACATCCATTGCCAAACATGCATATCAAGCAGCGAAACTCCCATTATTTCAAACGCAGACCAGCAATTATCAAGGGCGGCATAAGCTTCTGTTTCGTCTTTATTCGCAGGCTTGTTTTTCCCAAGTAACATTAAATCTTTGGATTGGAAGAGGAAAGCGACAGCTTCTGTAAATGCAGTATTTGGAACACCTCTTAGCAAATAATAATCAATATCGTAGAGTGTAATAGTTTGTTCTACATTATGTCCTAATTCATGTGTCGCAATATTATATCCTTTGTAGTCCATTCCTGTTGCAGGTACTCGTGTTCGCAAATGAGCATTTTCACCTTTCATTTCTGCCCCCCATGCATGACCTGCTCCGCGTGCTGGATCTACGCTGATTTTATTGGCAATATAATTAGCCTTTTCTCTTGTCCAGCCTAAATCAATTAACATTCTCGGAATATCATTTTTATATGCAGTCGAGTTTGGATATTTTCGGCGAGTGATTTTATTTAGGTCTTCTTCGTTAATATTTGTTCGTGATTTAAACCCGTCATACCAAATGTCGAATGGCTCTAAATCTCTCCCTAAGCGTTGTTTGATAAGTTTTGCAACTTCCACAATTTGGGGCGAGGTGATAAACTCAATAAATAAATTCTCAATTTCGTTACGCGTTAATT
>JAQUBO010000221.1 GCA_028686735.1 Bacteroidales bacterium | reverse complement strand
ATATATCTTAGAAAAATAGTACTATGAAGACAAAAGGAATAATTTCGAATTTTTTGGAGGAAAACTACAAGCACTTTAATGCAGCTACGCTGATTGATGCCTCAAAATCTTATGTTAATCACATTGACCAAGGCGGTAAAATGATGATAACTCTTGCTGGGGCGATGAGTACAGCCGAATTGGGGAAAACACTTGCCGAAATGATTCGTCAGGATAAAGTGCAAATAATATCTTGTACTGGAGCAAATCTTGAAGAAGACATAATGAACCTGGTTGCACATTCACATTACGTGCGTGTACCTCATTATAGAGACTTAACTCCAGCAGATGAACGCAAGCTGTTAGATAAAGGGCTCAATCGAGTTACAGATACCTGTATTCCTGAAGAGGAGGCTTTTAGACGTTTGCAGGAGAATATTTTTAAACAGTGGAAAACCGCCGAAGATAAAGGAGAGAGATATTTTCCGCACCAATATATGTATAAGATGTTGCTAAGTGGAGATCTCGAAAAATATTATGAGATTGATCCAAAAAATAGCTGGATGCTCGCTGCTGCCGAGAAAAATCTCCCAATAGTTGTTCCTGGTTGGGAAGACTCTACTATGGGAAATATATTTACATCATATTGTATTAAAAAGGAACTAAAACCCTCTACAATGAAAACAGGAATCGAATATATGATGTGGCTTACTGAGTGGTATCGTCAAAATTCTGCAGGCAAAGGTGTTGGCTTTTTTCAGATTGGCGGTGGAATTGCTGGCGATTTTCCAATTTGCGTAGTTCCAATGATGGAGCAAGATCTTGAATGGCATGATGTTCCGTTTTGGAGCTATTTTTGCCAAATTTCAGATTCTACAACTAGTTATGGTTCATACTCAGGAGCAATCCCAAATGAGAAAATTACTTGGGGTAAGTTAGATGAAGATACTCCTAAATTTGTTGTAGAATCTGATGCTACAATTGTGGCACCATTAATGTTTGCCTGGATATTAGGATATTAAAAAATATGTATTAAGCTTTAAATAATTAAAAAATATGAAAAAAATTATTGTACTTTTTGTATCTCTTACATTTGCTATTCTTACTTTATCTCAAAATTGTGAAACTTACATTCCAACCTCTGTTGGAACAAAAATTACAAAAGAACATTATAATAAAAAAGATAAATTAAGTTCATCGGAGCTTACTGAAATAAAATCTGTTGAAATAGTTGATGGGACACAGAAAATTGTTGTCGCTGTTGAAAATTTTGATAGTAAAGGAGAAAGCACAGGCACAAATGAATTGACATACTATTGTAATGGTGATGTTTTTGAGATCGATACAAAATCAATGTTAGATCAAAGTCAGATGAGTGCTTATGAATCAATGCAAATTGAATATACTTCTGAAAATATGCAATATCCTGCAAATCTCAAACAAGGTATGAGCCTAAAAGATGGTTTTGTTGAGGCAGTAATATCAAACGAGGGTATAAAGATGGTAACCATGAGAGTTGATGTTAAAAACACTAAAGTGGAAGCAATCGAAACAATTGTTGTACCAGCGGGGACATATAAAGCAGCTAAAATTTCACAGACACTTGTGTCAAAAACAGGCTTTATTACTATTGAAATGCAATCAATTCAGTGGATGGTAAAAGATATTGGAGCGGTTAGAACAGAAACTTATAATAAAAAAGGAAAACTGTTGGGATATACTGTTATTTCAGATATTGAGTAAATGCTTCTTATATAAATTATTTAATATTGAGGCTCCGTCAATTTGTACGGAGCTTTTTTGTTTGATAATTTCTCAATCAACTTGTTACACCCTACTTAATTTAATCATATTTGTTCTATCTTTGGCGGTAATGGGTGTACTTGCGATATGAATTACATAATCTCCTTTTTCAATTAAATTTAGATCTAATAATCTATTAATTGAAAACTTTATTGCTTCGTCAATTGAGTCAAAAATAGGAAAATAAAATGTTTCTACGCCCCACAAAAGCGGTAGTGATCTTAAAAGCTCTTTATTGGCCGTAAAAGTAAAAATATCTGATTTAGGTCTATAGCTTGATAGCTTTATTGCAGTGTATCCTGAAAATGTAAACGGTATTATTGCTTTTGCACCAACTTGATCGGATAGAGAACAAGCACTTTGACATAATGAATCGGGAAGAAAGCGTATGCTACCTTTTTTTGGTGGGTGGCTTTCGTGGTAGATATTACGGTTATTTTCGGTAAAGTTGATTATTTTTTGCATTGTTTTTATAGTCTCAACAGGATGCCTACCTACTGAGGTTTCTCCACTTAACATTAAAGCATCTGCACCATCTATAACTGCATTAGCAACATCATTAGCTTCGGCTCGTGTTGGTCTAAAGCTGATTATCATGCTTTCTAGCATTTGTGTTGCAATTATTACAGGTTTTGACTCTTTGATACATTTTTCGACAATAAGTTTTTGAATAACAGGAACTTTGTCGAAGTTCATTTCAACTCCTAAATCTCCTCGTGCAACCATAATGGCATCCGTAAGATCAATTATTTCGTCAATATTATCTATTGCTTCGGGTTTTTCAATTTTAGCGATAATTCTTGTGTTTTTCTTAAAACTTGAAATGTAATCACGTAATTGCTTTATGTCTTTACCTTCGCGTACAAACGAAAGTGCAACCCAGTCAACATCATTGTTTAATGCAAATGATAAGTCTTTTTTATCCTTGTCGGTTAAGCAAGGAAGACTAGTTCTGGTGTTAGGTAAGTTTACTCCTTTGCGTGAATAAAGTGGTCCTCCATGGATGATTTCTGCCTCCACTTTAGAAACCCCGTCGCTCTTAATAACACTAAGTTTGATTTTGCCGTCATCAATCAAAATAATGTCGTTCTTTTTTACATCTTTAGCAAAATCATTGTAAGTCATGTAAAATGAATTTTTGATATTTTGATTTTCGTCAGTATGAAAGCTAATGTGTTCGCCGTCTTTAAGCATGAAAGGTTCGTTTTCAACTATGCCAACTCGGAGTTTAGGCCCTTGTAGGTCTGCTAATATAGCTAAATTTACACCCATTTCGGTTTCAAGCTCACGAATGGTTTGTATTATCTGTGCCTTTTCTTTGTGCGTACCATGTGAGAAGTTTAATCTAAATACATCTAAACCAGCAAGTATCATTTCTTTTAATATCTCTTTTTGCTCACTCGCTGGACCTAATGTTGCTATTATTTTTGTTTTTGACCCTATTTTCATATTATTATGTTTTTTTACAAATTTAGTGAAATATTTGTAGTGGCAAGCTTGTGTGATGAAAAAAACTTGCGGTTTTCTTAGTAAATATATTTTAAGACAGAGTGAGTGTGAGTAAAAATAAAAATAATCGGAGTAGAGCAAAAAGCATTTTAGTAACTGAGTCTATAGTATTGTGTAAAAAAAATGTAATTGCGATTTATTTGTTTGTTAATTATATGGTTTTGTATAATAATGTATTTTTTTTGCACCCAAAATACCCATACTGAAGTCTTAATATTAGTTTTACAAAAAATAAATATTATGAAATACACTTTGGCTTTTATTATTATTATCCTCATTCAGCTTGGCATGTTTGCTCAAAACATTAGTAGAAATGAGGCTCTACAAATAGGTGAAAATTTTTATAAGCATAAAGCAACAGCATTATCTCTTGAAAAAAAGGAGCCAGTGGTTTCTAAAGAAGAACTAATAAAATCTCCTGTTGGTAAAGAGAGTATTTATGTGTTTAATTATGTAGGAGGAGGTTTTGTTCTTGTTAGTGCAGATCAAAGGGCTGTGCCAGTTTTAGCGTATTCTTTAGATTCAGAATTTGATACTAAGAATTTAGCACCAGCAACCCAATTGTGGATAAATAAGTATTTGGAGCAGTATGATTTAATAGTTGAAAATAATGTTTCTACTAATGATAGGCTTATTCAAATTTGGGATGAGGTACGAACAGATAATATTAAGGATATAAAGTCTGCTAAAGCTGTGGATAAACTAATTTCTACGCGCTGGAACCAAGGTGTACAATATAATTATTATTGTCCTGTTCATTCGCAAGGTCCTGGAGGACGAGTTTATGCTGGATGTGTTGCAACTGCGATGGCACAAATTATGAAGTTTTGGAATTACCCTGAGACTGGTAAAGGAACTGGACAGTTCTTTTGGGGCGATTATATTGTGGTGGAGTTTGAAAATACAGAATATAAGTGGGAAGAAATGACAAATTCGATAAATACGCTTAGTCGTGATGCTATTGCAGAGTTAATATATCATTGTGGCGTTTCGGTGGGAATGGATTATGGTTATGATGGGTCAGGAGCATTTATTGAAAACTCTTTTGCTGCTCTAAAACAAAATTTTAGATACCGTTCGGGCATTATACATGAAGAAATGTATATGTATGAAGATTATGAATGGAAATTCCTTTTGAAAGAAGATCTGGATAAGGGACATCCTATTCTCTATAGAGGAACTGATGATGGCGGAAATGGGCATGCTTTTGTTTGTGATGGATACCAAGATACATCATACTTCCATTTTAATTGGGGTTGGGGCGGTGCCGCCGATGGGTATTTTTATCTCGATAATGTAAATCCACAAATGGACTTTCATTGGTCACAAGCTGCTTTATTAAATATTACACCTAATCATGCATAGTATTGTAATTCAATGGTATATAATCAGACTCAGTGGACTTTTGATGATGGGAGTGGCCCAAATTATTATTTTAATAACCAAAATTGCGACTGGCTTATTTCTTTAACAGATCATAATGTCGAGTTTATTAAAATCAATTTCTTAAGATTTAAGACTTTAGAAAATGATATACTATACATCTATGAAGGTAATTCTGATGCTGGAACTTTAATTGGAGAGTATTCTGCTAACGATATCCCAACAGAGTTAATGGTGTATAATGATGAAGTGTATCTTAAGTTTGTAACTGACTCTAAAGGTCAAGCTGATGGTTGGAAATTAATGTATGAAACTTCTGTGCTGGACGTTGAAAATGAGATGTTGTCAGAAATAACAATATTTCCAAACCCGACAAATGATGTTTTAAATATTCGAGGTTGTGAGCAAATAACTAATATTGCTATTTTAGATATCTCTGGAAAAATTATAAACAATATACAGGTGTCAAATTCTAAATCAATAGATGTCTCAAACCTTAAAGCTGGAGTTTATTTTATTAAAATAGAATCTGCAAAAACATCTCGGGTGCTAAAGTTTGTTAAGCAGTAGATTTAACGTTTATTTTTATGTCTATTATTTTATCTCTTTAGAAAAATTTCTCTGTAAGCTTCTTTAATCGCTAGAACTTCTTTGTTTGATAAGAGTTTAAATTCTTTTTCTCGTGCCCTTTTTGATAATATACCATTGTTTTGCTCTAAAAATCGAGTCAATGTTGCGATTAACTTATCAGGCATTTCA
>JAQUBO010000220.1 GCA_028686735.1 Bacteroidales bacterium | reverse complement strand
TAACCCCGTTTGCAAGTTTTGAACTAATAAAAATTGCAGTTGGACCGTCAGCACCTCCAATAATTCCAATAGCCCCGGCCTCGGCAGGATGAAAACCAACCAACAAGGCTAAAAGGAAAGTAGAAAAAACTCCAAACTGAGCAGCGGCACCTAATAACATCAATCTGGGATTTGATATTAATGAGGAGAAATCTGTCATAGCACCAATTCCAAGGAAAATCAACGGTGGGAACCATCCCTGCACAACACCTCCATAAAAGATATTAAACACAGATCCAGGTTCATAAATACCAAGCTTTAGATTAAAATCGACCGCTTGAAACATAGGGATATTACCTATTAATATACCTACGCCAATTGGAATAAGCAATAAAGGTTCATAATTAAAACGAATACCTAAGAAAATAAACACCAAACCCACCAAAAGCATAATTAGGTGGCCTTTTGTTGCATTTGAAAATCCAGTAAACTCCCAAAACTTTAAAAGCCCATGCATAGCAGACGACCTATGTTCAAACTCCATAGAACCATCCACAACAAGCTTATCCCCAATAATCTTAGCTGTTCTAGAATCGAGCCTTATATTTTCAGAAGCAGTAGCATATCCTCTATCCGAAGTATTTGGGTCTGTATTATGCTCAAAATGAATTACCGTAGTTTCTTCAAACACTAATTTAATCATATCTCCATCGATATAATATTTCCCAGGATATTCATGTTTAGCAGAATCCATAGAGAACGTTCCGTTGTCATAAAAAACAATTGTTTTGTATCTGCTAACAGTTTGAATATCTTCACCTTCATTCGGCATTATCGGTGTTGGATAGTAACCACCTGCTTTATTTATCCATTTGCCCTTAACAAGCTCAACTTTATCAATATTACCAGCAAAAGATAAACTAGTTAAGATTGATAAAAATAAGATTAATATTATTTTATTTTTCATTGTAATAGTCTTGTCTTTACTCTATTTCTAATAAAACTTCATTTTGCAACACTGACTGTCCTACTTTAACTTTAACAGAGGCTACAGTTCCATCAAATTCACTTATAATATTGTTTTCCATTTTCATGGCTTCCATTATTACAACCACGGTACCTTTAGTTACCTTATCGCCAGCACTAACTTTTACATCTAGAATATTTCCAGGCAACGGTGAATTTACCATTCTTAAATCACCAGATGCCACGGGCTTTTTAGGTTCCACAGGATCATTTTTAACAGCCTGTGGTCTTGGTTTACGAACAATCGGGGCAGGTTTGTCGGCTTTCTTTTCCAACTCGACCTCGTATTTTAAACCATTAACCTGAATATGTGCAATATTTTCTACAACCTCCTCTATTGCTACCTCATATTCATTGGAATTTATTTTAAATTTGAAGTTTTTCATTTATTGTAATTTTATTTTAATTAATATTTATGATTTTTGACCCCCACTGCGAACTTACACGGTCCTGAATATCCATAGTAAGTACCATTGACTCTTCGTCATGTGCATCTTCGAAATGAAGGTGCAATGCCATTGCAATAGCGGCATATATTTCACTATTTTCTGAAACTGCCGTTGTTTTTTCGATTTTTTGTTTTGTTTCTTTGGTTTCATTTTTCTCTTTTCGTTTACCAATATTATCAAATTTAACAATTTTTGGTAAGAAAAAGAATAAAAAATAAATTACAATTAATGCTCCAAAAACGACACTAAATCCAATAATAAAGATGGACAATGCATTAGCATCAATATTAGAAACATCAAACGAAACGGCACTAAGTAATGTTAACATATCTATTATATTTAGTATTATAAAGGAATATTAGTGTGTTTTTTCGCAGGCATTTTATCACGTTTAGTAGCTAAAGCAGCCAAAGCTCTAATGATTCTAAAACGAGTATTTCGAGGTTCTATAACATCGTCAATAAAGCCATATTTAGCAGCTTGATAAGGATTAGCAAATTTTTCTCTATATTCGAGTTCTTTTTGAGCAACAAATTCGGCTCTTTTCTCAAGGTCTTCAATAGCAGAGAGTTCTTTATAGTTAAGCACCTCTATTGCACCTTGTGCTCCCATAACGGCAATTTCTGCAGAAGGCCATGCGTAATTAAGGTCTCCTTTAAGTTGTTTACAACTCATCACATCATGAGCACCACCATAAGATTTACGCAATGTAATAGTAACTTTTGGAACAGTAGCTTCGCCATAAGCATACATTAATTTAGCTCCATTAGAAATTATGCCACCATATTCTTGCGAGCTTCCAGGTAAGAAACCAGGAACGTCAACAAGTGTAACCAAAGGGATATTAAAGCAATCGCAAAAGCGTACAAAACGAGCAGCTTTTTTAGAAGCATCAATATCTAAAACTCCAGCTAAGAAATTAGGTTGGTTAGCGACTATACCAACAGACTGTCCATTAAAACGAGCAAATCCGACAACAATATTTTTCGCAAAAAACTTATGCACCTCCTCAAACTCTCCATTATCAACAATTGTAGTTATAACATCAATAACATTGTAAGGTTTATTTGGATTATCGGGAATAAGAGTATTTAATTCGTCATCAATTCTATCAATAGGGTCGTTGCATTCAACTAATGGAGTAGTTTCCATAAAGTTTTGTGGCACATAAGAAATTAACCTACGCAAAGTATCTATTGCCTCCTGTTCATTTTCGGAAACAAAATGAGCGACACCAGATTTTGAAGCGTGTATCATTGGTCCACCGAGATCTTCAACTGATATATCTTCACCAGTAACAGTTTTAGTAACTTTAGGTCCCGTAACAAACATATAACTTATATTTTCTGTCATAAGGATAAAGTCTGTTAAAGCTGGTGAATAAACTGCACCACCAGCACAAGGGCCAAGAATAGCCGATAATTGAGGAATAACTCCAGAGGCTTCAATGTTTCTTTGGAAGATATCGGCATAACCTGACAAGCTAAGTACGCCTTCTTGGATTCTAGCTCCACCACTATCATTAAGACCAATAACAGGAGCACCGGCTTTCATTGCCATATCCATTACTTTACATATTTTTTTTGCATTGGTCTCGGATAGAGATCCCCCCAAAACAGTAAAGTCTTGCGAAAACACATAAATTAGTCTGCCGTCAACCGTCCCATACCCTGTAACTACACCATCACTAAGGAATACTGTTTTATCAAGTCCAAAGTCTGTTGCACGATGAGTTACAAACATATCTAACTCCTCAAAACTACCTTCATCAAGTAATAAATCTATTCTCTCTCGGGCAGTTAATTTACCTTTCGCATGTTGTGCATCAATTCGTTTTTCGCCTCCACCCAAACGAGCTTCAGCACGCATCTCAACAAGTTTTTTAATTTTTTCTTCGATTGCCATTTTAAGATTGTTCTAATATTATTTACATCAAGTTAATGAAATTATTTATTTTTATCTTCACACAATTCAGTTAAAACTCCAAATGTAGATTTTGGATGCAAAAAAGCAATATCCAAACCCTCAGCCCCTTTACGAGGTTTCTGATCAATTAACCTTATACCATCTTTATCAAGTGATTGCAAAGCATTTTCTATACCATTTACTGCAAAAGCAATGTGATGTATTCCTTCTCCTTTTTTCTCAATAAACTTACCTATCGGGCCTTCAGGGTCGGTTGACTCCAAAAGCTCAATTTTTGTTTGTCCAATTTTAAAAAAAGCTGTTTTAACTTTTTGATCTGTTACTTCTTCGACAGAATAACATTTTAAACCTAAAACATTTTCATAATATTTTTTTGCCTCATCAATTGACTTAACGGCAATTCCTATGTGTTCAATATGAGTTAAATCCATTATGGTAAATTTATTTGTTCAAGAATTGCAAATATATACAAAGCCTTTTAATTTATCAATAATATAAATCAACTATTTTCTTGTTTTTTTTGACTTTTTTTGATAAGATTATTTTTTTAAGTAGTTTAGTAAAAAAATTATACAAATTAGACAACTTATTATTAATTGTTTCGTCAATAGAATGAAAACTGACAATATGGACCTAAGTAATCAGGACACTGTAAAGATGATTGTAGATGGATGTATAAGAGGCGACAGAGACAGTCAACACCTGCTTTACAAAGCCACGTATGGTAAAATGTTGGGGACATGCATGAGGTACGCTGCAAATACTGACGAGGCAAAAGATTTTTTACATGATGGGTACATAAAGGTCTTTGAAAAAATTAAATACTTTAAGCACACAGGCTCTTTTGAAGGTTGGATTAGACGAATTATTGTAAATAATACGATTGATAGTCTTAGAAAGAAAAATAAGATGCAGTATAATGCAGGTGGAGAGTTTACAATATTAAATATTACTGATGACACGACAAAAGATACAGACAAATTAAACAAAATTAACCTGAGTGCTGCAAGATTGATAGAATTAATACAGGATTTAACTCCGGCATACCGAACAGTGTTTAATCTATATGTAATAGAAGAGTATTCACATAAAGAAATTGCCGAAATGTTAAATGTTAGTATTGGAACATCTAAATCAAACCTTGCTAAAGCAAAAATGAAATTAAAAAAATTATATACAACAAAATACGGAGAAATCGATGAGTGATTTAAAAAACATAAAAGAAATCCTATCAAATTACGAGCTTGAATACAATCATCAAGATTGGGTCAAACTCGAAAAAGACCTACCTAAATCAGGTATGAGTGGATTAGTCAAAGGAGTTATTGTAGCATCAACAGTAATAATCTCTATTACTGCTGCCATATTTCTTATTAATGGCATCAATAAACCTAAAAACATTATTAATAAGGACAAAATAACTCAAACCACACCTAACAATATTAATACAAGCGAAAAAACTATTGTAATTGATGAGGATACCAAAATCGCTAAGCAAAACATCAGCGATAATAATGTAGCCACCGAAAAAACAGAAAATAAACATAACCAACAATCTGCACAAAATACGACAGAGAAGAAAACCGAAGTAATTGTTTCTGACGAACAGCAAGATAATGATAGCAATCAAAATCCAATAGATAAAGAAGATTCGAAAAACACAATTATTGTTGAACCAGTAACCGAAAACACAACTCCAGATATTTCGGCATTAGTATTTTCTTATGAACTTTCTGGAAATTGCATTCCAGCAACAATAAAATTTACAGTCAAAAATGTACCAGAAAACTGTACTATTGTATGGAATACAGGAGACAATTACAGAATAGAAGGAAATGAAGTAGAATACATCTATACGAATGATGGGATTTTTTACCCTGAGATAAACGTAATTTACAACAATTTTGTATTAAAAAACAAAAAACTAGATATTGTAAAATTAAATAGTTCAACTAAAATAGGAATTAATTTTGATAAGTCAGAAAATTTATATTACTTTACTTGTGATAATGAAGAAGGTTTAGATTTACTATGGAGTATAAACAATCGTGAATTTAAAG
>JAQUBO010000219.1 GCA_028686735.1 Bacteroidales bacterium | reverse complement strand
TGGTTAGGGTTTTCGAATCCTGAAAATATAGGAAATAAAACAATTAAAGAAATTTGGTTTGGGGAAAAATTCTCATTATTTCGAAATAATATACAAAACTTAGATCTTGAAACAACATGTAAAACATGTAAAACAAACATTGAAAATGGTAATTATTATTCTGTTTTATCAAGAGCTTATGATAATACTGCCAGGCCTGGTAAATTTCCTGTAATGATGGAGTTGGAACTGGATAATACTTGTAACTTTGAATGTGTAATGTGCAATCAATTCTTATCAAGTAGTATCGAACGAAAGATAATTGGCAATCGAAATCCAAAGACAATTTATGATGAAAGTTTTGTCGAACAACTTGAAGAGTTTATTCCTCATCTTCATGAAATTAGGTTTAATGGTGGCGAACCATTTTTAATAGAGATATATTATAAAATATGGGAAAGAATAATAGCAATTAATCCGAAACTAAAAATAGTTGTGGCAACAAATGGTTCTATTTACAATAATAGAATTGAGCAACTTTTGGAAAAAGGTAATTTTCATATTAATATTTCCATTGATTCTTTAAAAGAAAAGCGATATGCAGAAATTCGGAAAAATGGAAACTTACAAAATACGTTAAAAATTTTGCACAAATTTCTTAATTATACTAAAAAAAAGAATAACACATTATGTGTATTAACTAACCCAATGCGAAACAATTGGGACGAAATGCCTGATTTTGTAAAATTTTGTAACAGGCTAAATATTCCTTTATGGTTTAATACAATTATACATCCAAAAGATTTATCCTTATGGGCATTGCCGCCTGAAAAATTATCACATATTTATAATAAACTTTCAAAATATCGTTTTATTCCAATTTTATTCAAACCTCAAAGCAAACAAAATATTAAAACGTACCGTAATCTTATTAATGTGCAAATTTACAATTGGTATTTACAATCAAATAATTATAATGGTGATGATTGTTCGATTAATTCATTCGAGGATATTAGGAATTATATTTTGAAGTCATTAACAGATAATGATTTGATGCAAAAAATTGTTTTTATTGAGAAAGAATTAGACAAAAAATCTATAGATTCAATTCTTTTCTTTAATTTGATTAAACAATACTCTCTAGAAGAATTCCTAGAACATTTAACATCAATAGACAAAAATGGGATACAAGATTTGATTAACAAATATGTTCAGAGATAATTCTAATGATAAAGAACTTAAAAACCATATTAAAAAAAAGTGAGATTCTTACAAAGATTTACAATAAGTCTAAACGGTTTAAGCTCATATTGAATAAAAACGAGCCAGTTTCTATCAAGAAAAATATTGTTGAAAATTACAATAGAACAAGAAAACCATTTGTAATTAAAAGCATTTGTCATGCACCTTATACGTCCTTATTTATTGGTATAGATGGTAAGTATAGAGTCTGTTGTTATAATGTAGAATATGTTTTGGGTGACATATTGCAAAATACAATGTCGGAAGTATGGTTTGGAGAAAAAATCAAAATCTTAAGAAAGAAAATTGACAACTATGATTTTTCCGGGGGTTGCTATCTTTGTAAATCTCAGTTAGAACAAGGCGCATTTCAAACACTTTTAGCGAAAAACTACGATGAATTCAAAATTTCATCAAAGAAATATCCTCAAATAATTGAATTTGAAATGTCAAATACATGTAATTTAGAATGTATTATGTGTACAGAGACATACTCCTCAAAAATCGAACATAGATTAGATAAAATCAACACAAATAAGTCGAAAATTGATGAAAATAAATTCATAGAGGAGTTAGTGGAGTTTATTCCTCATTTAAAAAAAGCAAAGTTTACAGGTGGGGAACCTTTTTTGATTAAAACTTATTATAAGATATGGGAGCTGTTAAAGAAGCTTAACCCAAAATGTGAAATTACAATACAAACAAATGGAACAATTCTTAACGACGAAATAAAATCTATACTCGAAAACGGCAAGTTTAATATTATTATTTCTGTGGATTCATTAAAAAAAGATAATTTCGAACATATACGCAAAAATGGAAATTTTGAAAGTTTTTATAATAATCTTTTATGGTTTATTAGCTTTTGTAAGCGAGAGAAGCGTTTTGTCGGGTTCACAACTTGTTTGATGCGTCAAAACTGGATGGAAATACCTGATATTATAAGTTTTTGTAACAATCAAGAAATTAGTATTACTTTTAATAAAGTATATCAGCCTCCAGACTGTGCGATTTGGGGAAGTTCCTACAGTTATATTAAACAAGTGAATAATTATCTAAATCAAATAGTTTTACCTTCTGACAATTATATAGAATACAATAACTTTATGGCATTTAATGATCTAAAAAATCTAATAAGTGAGTGGGAAAACGAAGCCAAAACAAATGAAGAGTTTTACAGAGTGTATAACGAGCTTAGTTGTAGTGAACTAGAAGAAAGCATCTTTGATAAGATTAATAATTCTCTAAAAAAACATTTCGACGATGCAGAAAATATCACATTTATCACAATAATACAGAATAGTTTGTACTTATATAAAGACAATCCAAACTATAAAAAGCTTTTAATCGAACTCATAAAAATCCCGGAAGAAATAATTATTAGAGAAGTTTCTAACAATTCTCAATCGCAACTATTAAAACAACTTGAAAACTATCTTAATAAAATTCAAGACTAAGAAGTTCCTATTTTCTTCAATTCTGTTAAGTATGTATTTACAATGCTATCCCAATTAAAATTTGTAATTAGGTCTTGAATTACTTCGACAGGTATTTCTGTTTTAGAAAGAAAGAAATCATTGTTGTAATTTAATATTTCATCAGCAATACTTTGGGCTGAGACGTTTTTTATAACAAAACCATTTTTTTTGTCTTTAACAATATTATATTTATTGGCTTCGTTGCTGGTTAAAACATATAATCCACTAGCCATTGCTTCTATTATTGCTACAGACATTCCTTCTGCTTTAGATGGCATAACAAAAAGATTTGCATTCGCATAAATTGCCTTAATTTCATCTAAGGTTTTCCATCCTAAAATTTTTACTTCTTTTTGAAGATTATTATTAATAATTGCGTTCTGCATTTTGGATAATAAAGGACCATCTCCAATAAAATTCATTTCAAATGAAATTCCACTTGCTTTAACAATTCGTAAAGCTTTTATAATTGCTACAGGTTGTTTTTGCATAACAAAACGTCCTGTATAAATAATTTTAAGCTTATCATGTTTATGTTTATTAAAATTAGCAAAAAAATCAGTATCACAAGCATTTGGAATTACAATATTTTTGTTTTTATGATATTTGCCAGTAAATTTATCCGCAATAACTTTCATTTCTGGAGTTTGCAAAAACAATGCTGAGGATTTTCTGCAAATTTGTCTTATTCTGAAATACAGTCCAAAATGATATAAAAACATTTGCTCTGGGAAAAACCATGGAATATCATGCCCATGACTCATAATTACGTAAGGAATATTAAATTTTCTATTTAGTCTTAGAGCAACTTCTCCTCCAGGCATAGTAAAATGTGTAAATATTATGTCTATTTTATTCTTTGTGAGATATTCACTGCAAAATTGAAAGCTTTTTGTTACCCATGACAACATTTCACTAACATTTGAACCCATTTTGTTCTTTCTTTTACTATTTATTCTGAAAATAGTAATCCCCTCCGACTTCTCAATCTTAGGTAAATCGTGATACCCTGCTGTTACAACTGTTATATTATGATGTTGAGCAAGTCTTTTTGAAATATTCAAAGTAACCTGACCAGCACCACCACCTATAGGTGGATACTCATAATTTAGCATTAATATGTTCATCCTAACAAACCGATTATAGTCATTTGGACAAAAATAACAAATATTATCAAACTCAAAGTCTTTTTAAACTTATTCATAAATGTTTTGTAGCTTAGCTGTGCCAATACAATTTAAAATGTATATTTTATACTTACATATAATATGAAAAATATAGGTACTAGTGGAATCATTAAAATTATGCAGAAGTATCATGTTAAAGTGATAACCCTCGCTGTGCTTTTGCAACTAATCGCATACTTTTTTATTGGTTTAAAGTCTTTCATTTTTATTACTCCAATAATTATTTTTGCAAGTTTATGGCTATTCGCTAAAGTCTGGATAAATCGTTTGGTGAAAGATTCTGACAAAAAGATAAATTATATTACAATAGTCTCGAGTGTTTTTATAATAATTTGTGTTCTCGAATTATTATTACGTTTGTTAGGTATTGTAGCTGTTTATTCTGAAAAAAGGTCATATTATTATCGATCGATGTACGATGATAAATTTGCAGATTTTTTTGTAACAGGTAGGAATAAACCCATTCAATTATATTCAGGAAGTGAATATTCATACAGTAGGACACCAAATAATGAAGGGTACTCTGACAAAAATTGGAAAATTGCCAAGCCAGATTCATGTTTCAGGATAATTGCAATAGGCGACTCTTTTACCGAAGGTGATGGCGCTGATCAAGACAGCACTTGGATTAAATTCTTTGAACGGAAAATTAACAAGTCAAATTTTGACTATTTCAATGCTGGTCTATGTGGTAGTGATCCTGTATTTGGTTACTATAATTTGGAACATAAACTCATCAAATATAAACCTGATTTAGTAATATTATGTATCAACCCATCTGACATTGATGATATTATAATCAGAGGAGGTTTTGAGAGATTTCAAAATAATGAAATTGTTTTTAGAAAAGGCCCTTGGTGGGAGTTTATATATGCTTCTTGTCATGTATCCAGGGTATTTTATAATCATTTTTATAATTGGAGACTATTGCCAAAATACGAAGAAGTAATAGAAAATAAAAAATCTCTCGAAATTATTCAAAATTGTTTATTGAAATTCAAGCATTTTAGTGCAAATAATAATTGTCAATTTATTTGTGTGTATCATCCGTTTCAATATGAAGTAAGTAAGTACAAGAATTCTTTTGAAAACACAATGTCTTTTTGCGAAGAAAACTCTATTGTTTATGTTGATCTTTACGAATACTACCAAAATCGAAAAATCGAAACTAATATAAACCAATATTATTGGGAGAAAGATGGTCACCACAAATCAAAAGGTTATGAACTAATGGCTGATGGGATATATGAAGGATTGAAACAGAACCAATTAATGCCATAAGTTATTTGCAATACTTCTCCAACATTTTATTTGCATCAGACTTTCCTAGTTCAACAGCAATACTCCAGTTTGTACATGCCGAATCAACTTGCCCTAACTGATGCTGAATATTTGCTATATTTAAATACAATCCTCCATCCTCTGGGGACAATAAAATTGCTGCATGATAATCATTTAAAGCATTTGAGAAATCTTTAATATAGGAGTAAATATTCCCTCTATTTTTTAATGCATCAACATTATTAATATCATATTTAATTGCCTCTGTGTAAAGTCTTAAACTTTCCGAA
>JAQUBO010000218.1 GCA_028686735.1 Bacteroidales bacterium | reverse complement strand
AAGCCACTATCTTTTTTGAATAATATGCTAAAAATAGTTTCTGTAAATCACAAAACATCTCTTAAAAAGGCTTATATTTGAGCAAAATTAGAAAAAACAGGTGGTTTTTAGACGGACTGCCGTTAGCGTGCAGTGGAAAAAAAGATTTGTGCTTTTTCTGAAATATGATTTAGGAAAAAAATTGTATCGGCTGAATTGGATTTTTCGTAACTTGAAAATAAAACACTTCATCTAAAAGGCAAAAGTATATATGGATAGATGGATAGGTTGAATATTATGAAAAGATATAAATTAGGTGAATCATATTTGTAAACAAAAAAGAAACTTTTTCATATTTAGTAAATTAATGGTTATATTTGTAAAAAACAGTTTACAATGAAAACTAAATATTTATATTCTCTCATTGCAAGTAGATGTTCTAATGTGACAGTTATTATTGCTTGTGTTTTCCTAATATTTGCTAGTAGTTGCACAAAAAAAGAACCTCAATTTGAAATTAATAATGAATTAATCGGGACATGGAACTTTATTGGCTTTGGAAATACGGAGACTGGAACTTTTAGAGATGTTGAAAAACCGCAAGATTGTGAAGATTGCTATATTTTTAATTTTGGATCAGATGGTCTTTTTTACGGCAAGACATCAAAGTCATATGGTTGTTATTATAGAATAAATGATGTTTCAATTGAGTTTCTTTTTGATGCGGTTACTGGTACCACGCCTATGGATGGTGACAATGGGAATTTTATTAGAGCACTTTATTTTGTGTATACGTATCAGCTTAACGAACAAGACGAGTTAATACTATTTTATTATGGAGAAGAGTTTAATTATTTATTATTTAATAGAACAGAATAGATGAAAAAAATTATTATTTTTCTTATTGCATGCATGCTTTTCGTTAGTACTATTGCACAAATCAGTACTCGTGAGCATCCAGCAAGTTTTAGTTATAAGCCTCAACCTCTAACAAAAAACAATACTTGCTACAAGATTTTACCGAAATTAAATTTAAAACAAATTAATGAAGAAGATATAGTCGACGAAGAAAATGGTCGTCCTCCCCGATTTGGATTTAAACACAAAGTAAATTTTAATATGCATAACTCAGGTAAGTGGACTACCTTAGCTTCTGGAGATAAAATATGGAGATTGTCAATATTATGTCCAGATGCTTTATCTATAAATCTGCTTTATGATAAATTTTGGTTGCCCGAGGATTCTAAACTATTTGTCTATAATACTAATAAGGAGCATTATATCGGAGCATTTACATCAAAAAACAATACTGGAACAAAAGAAAATCCAACAGGCTTTGCTACAGGATTAGTTTACGGAAAAGAAATTGTTGTCGAATACTTTCAGCCTAAAGAGGTAGTTGAACAGGCAATAATTTCAATTGATTATGTAGTACACGGCTACAGATATATAAATGTTGGGACATCTAAGGGTTTTGGTGATTCAAATAATTGTAATATTAACATTAATTGCCCAGAAGGAAATAATTGGCAAAATGAAAAAAATGCAGTTGCGCTAATTTTGGTTAATGGAGATAGGATATGCACTGGATCTTTAATTAATAATACTGCGCAAGATTACACCCCGTACTTTCTAACAGCAGAACACTGCCTTTGTAATGGAGATTATGATGCTGAATCAAATCCAAATCTTTATTATCATTCATTTTATTGGCATTATGAACATCCAGGGTGTTCAAATAGTTCAACTGAGCCCCTAACCAATTCAACTGTAGGAGCAACTGTAGTTGCAAATTACTGGGAATCCGATTTCGCCTTACTGGAATTAACCGAAGACCCATTTAACGATCCCAACATCACTCTATATTATCTCGGATGGGATAAATCAGGGAATTCAGGCACTAGTGCAGCCTGTATTCATCATCCGAAAGGTGACGTAAAAAAAAATAAGTTTAGGAAATAGTAGTCCAACTAATTATACAGATTATTTGTATTGGTCTGGAGAATGTCCAACTAACACTCCTCCAAATACACATTGGAACTTAAATATTAATAGCGGTGGTATAGAATCAGGTTCGTCTGGCTCTCCACTAATAAACAATGATCACAGGGTAATCGGTCAAGCTCATGGACAACACCCAAGTTGGGATAATTGTGCTCCAACTTATGCTCTTTATGGCAAATTTTCATGGTCTTGGTCTGGCAACGGCAACAACGCAAATACTAAAAATTTACAACCCTGGCTTGATCCTAATAACACTAATGTACAGACTTTGGATGGTCTTGATTATTGCAATATTGTTACCAATTATCATTCTAATTGTCAAATATCAGGAAGTACTTCTATTACAGCATGTACTACCCCCGTAACTTATAACCTTATTGGAACAGTATTAAGCAATTGTGGAGTTCGCTGGGAAGTGTCCCCAAATTTACAAATTATAGGTTCTTCCAAAACAAATGCTATTGTGACTCCAATTGGAGTCGGGGCTGCTTGGATAAAAGTTCATATTTTTAAGGGACCAGATTGTGAAGTTGTATTACAACACAACATAACTATAAGTAATCCTGTTTCCACTCAAACTTCATATTCAAACACTGTAATTAATCAGACACAGGTAACATGGAACAGTGATGCATTATTAGGAGGAACCATAACAATAAACCCTTCATGTACACTTACTATAACTTCAAGTATTTATTGCTTCCCAAACAGTAAGATTATTGTTGAACCAGGAGGAAAGCTAGTAATTGATGGAGGAACTATAACAAAATTGTGCGGAACATTATGGAATGGGATTTTAGTTGTTGGTAATAAAAATCAGCGACAACTTGCACAATATCAAGGTACAGTTGAAACAAAAAATGGCGCAAGAATAGAGTATTCGAAAAATGCAATTTGCACGTGGGATGGAACAGATTACAATACCACTGGCGGTATCATAAAAGCGTCAAATACAACTTTTTCCAATAATATCAAATCAATAGAGTTTAAAGAATATATAAATTATAATATTGTTGGAGGAGTAACAAATAATATTAGTTACATCAATAATTGTAACTTTACCATTGATAACGGGCTTTTACTTTATACAAGCAGCTATTTGAATTCTCATATTGTTTTTCAAGGAATAAGAGGGATTAAAGTCTCTGGAACAGAGTTTAATAATGAATCTACTAATCAAAACAATATTGGTTACGGTATTTATTCCAATAGTTCTGGTTTTACTGTAACAGAATCTTGTAGTACAGGCCTCTATAATTCAACGAATTGCACTTGTACTGGCACTACCACAAGTTCAAGCTTTGACAATTTAAATACTTGTATTAAAGTGCTAAATGATGGCAATAGTACTAATACAATTACAGTAAAACATTCAGAATTTGAGGATTTCTATGATGGCATTAATATTTCTGCAACAAACAACTTTTTTATTACACAATCATCATTTAAGCTGCAATCAGGAACAATTTTTGGGATAAAGCTCCAAAACTGTACTGGATATAAAATTGAAGAAAATAACTTTTTTTCAAATTATTTTTATAATCCCGCTGGTTCAACAATGACAGGAATATATGTCAATAATTCTGGGACAAGTGAAAATTTGATATACAGGAATACATTCACAAATGTTTATAAAGGAATTACAACTTATGGTACAAATGGCAGATCTTCACTTCCATATTCAGGATTACAATTTAAATGTAATGTTTTTCAAAATACTTTTTATAGTGATATATATTGTAATTCTATAATTAGACGAGATCAAGGAAATAGCTCTATTGGTGCTGATAATGATTTTATGAAAGGATTCGCACTTGATGATTATTACAAAAACCTTTATTATCCGACAAATATACCTCAAATTAATTACTACTTTAGTACCCATCTTTTGCACGACCCAACTACAACAACAAATGTTAATAAAATTAATGGGATTACTACAAATAATTGTGCTTCAACATTATGTAAAACTTTTATAATAATTATTCCAAAATCACTGAGTTTTAATAATAGTAACACTAATGAATTGGTGTTTGATGAGGGTTTAATTGATTTAGAAACATATGAAAGTTTACATAATACGTATAGTTTGCTTGTTGAAGATTTCATTGAGTCTGACTACTGCTTTTTAGTTGAAAACAATTTTAACAACATTGATGCTGACATTATATATACTGTTAATCAAGATCTAGACTCTATTTCTCATTTAAGTTTTCTAATGAAAAATATTAGTGATAGAAATATAAATAGCATAATGGTTGATAGCATTTTTGACATACACGAGTTGAACGGATGGTATCAAAGAGTTGATGCTCTTTCTACAAAATATTTCTTGGCGAATAATTATTTTGGATTACAAGAATTTGATAATGTTTGGAACATTTTAGATAATATCCCAGTTCAATTTGAACTTTCAATTGAGGAACAAACTGAATATGGCTATTTTAGAACATTTAATACGTTAAGGGAAAATGTTTTTATGTCAAATCGCAATTATTGGCAATTAGACAGTATTGAAATTGCTACATTGGAAACAATTTCTGAGTTATCTGACGGCTATTCCGGTTCATTGGCAAAAAACATTTTATGTTTTTATTATAAAATTGGGTGCTTAGATGAAAATGTAATTGAAGATGATTTTATTCAAGAAAGAAATATTACTGATTTAAGCAAGAATGCAATTATTAATGATACGTTTGTATATGTTTATCCAAATCCAACAAAAGAAAACGTTAATGTACTTTTCAACACATCAGAATTAAATAATGTAACCATTGCACTCTTTAATATTGTGGGGCATAAAGTTTTGTCTTCAAATCTTTATTCTCAAACAAATATTATAGATGTAAGTCTATTGCCTGCTGGTGTATATTATTATACTATTAGTACCAACAATGCAACCGTTCATAGGGGAAAACTAATTAAAGAATAACAAAAATTGGCATTAATTACCACGTATATTTTTTTAGCTGAATATCAATTTCTAAAACAGAAATATTGCTAAGAAAATTAGTTGCTTAAAGAATTCTTGAAGTAAAACAACGTGAAAATTATAAACTAGTTTTCTTGCAATGGAATCGATAAAATGGTCTAAAAAAAACATTTTGTAAACTTGGAACTCAAAACTTGGTCAACCAAAGTCTGTAAATTGCGATATAACCACCGACACGCTAACAACACCTATATACCATGCGGGAGGTGGTTTAGGACGGTCGGACATAACGGGTACGTTCACCGCCAAATTTTAAAATTTGGTTTTTAGCATAAAAAAATTAAAATCAAAATTTTAAAATTCGGCTTCACAGCAACCTTGGCAGGTAAACCAGCGTTCTCTAATCCGCACGCTACATAGCTGCGACCGTCAGACTGTCTAAAAACCCAACTTTATTAATAATCAATTGTTAATAAAATATGCTTGTTTTATTTTGCTAACTCTTTGGTAATTAGTATATTTACTGTATGAAATACATTAATGGAATATCTC
>JAQUBO010000217.1 GCA_028686735.1 Bacteroidales bacterium | reverse complement strand
TTTAAAGATTTTACAAAGATAGCACCGCCCTGCTACATTTCGCTCCGGCTACGCCTGCGCTTCATTTCGCAGGGCGGTGCTATCACATTACTTCTATGAGTGTTTACACAATCTTTTTTATGCTACCCATACCTGATCTTCTCACATATTGTTGTCTTTTCATTTTCAGAAACGACTTCTCCAAATCCTAAAAACCCTTTACCAAGCAGATGAGTTCTACCATTACGGTAAAGATAATTTTTAGTGATATAATTATTATCATCAATTTGAATATCCACAGAACTTGTCATTATTCGTTTACCAATATCATTAACAAGCGGATATTCTGCCTTTACAGGGTTTGTACAAAGTCCATCCACCAAATGTCCCCATGAATTCTCAATTTTAATATGCTGATTAAGCCCATTTACAATCTCATCTATTACATCGTATATTTGGTCTTCATTGAATTGTAATATTGCTATATTGCCTATAGAGTTATGTCTTATAAGTAGGTCGATACAATTATTTCCACTATAATCACCATACCAAATGGTGTTTTTGAGCAACGATTCATCTTGTTCCAGAATAGAATGACTTAATAAATAATTCCAATCATAGGATATGGTAAATGGTTTAAGTTCAAAATTTAAATTATGATTTTCATAAAGATTTACTGCAATCTGTGTGTTATTAGTCAGTTTGTAGATCTCAATAATATCATCAAATCCATCTCCATTGGCATCACACACAATATAGTAATCGCTGTTTACACCATCAAAATTAGCATTTCTTGTAATGGGGGAATAGTTCACGTTATCAAAAGTAGAACCTGAAGTCACCCCAAAATAGCCTTTGTTTAAATATAATTCCCAAGTATTGCTTCCATCGGAATCAAGGTTTGTTAATACATCAGCTAGTCCATCCCCATTGAAATCTCCCCAAAATGAATTATGATCAAGAGTAGGATATAAATCATTGTAGATTTTTTCACTGCCATTATTCGCATCATAAGGATATTTGAATACCTCACAGTTCCCATCGCCTTCAATGTATGTTACAAACTCTGATCCTCCATCACCATCAAAGTCAAACAATTCAATTTCCGGCCTAACGTCTGAATTGTATTGCGAAAACCAATTTAAAAGTGACTTTGACACTATTGCTCCATTATTATCAAATTCTAATTCAGATGATACAACACTATGCGCCCATGTATTATTGTCTTGTAGACTCTTGTAACTTAAAATCCAGTCATCTATTCCATTTTTATTACAATCTGAGACACAGCATTGGAATTCGTCATTATAATCAACAGGCCAACAGAAGGGAATATAATCTCCTAGATCATACCATGAGAAACTAGTCCCATTTTCACTATTATAGGAAATCAAGGCATTTACATACATCATTTCATTAGCTTCATACAACCAATATAGATCATCTCGACCATCTCCGTCAATATCTCCTGCGAAATATTGAGCATAGTAATGTGACCATTGAGAAAAATGATCATCATAAACTTTGATGAAGTAATCTCCATTTGGCTCATATAAACTACAATGCATCAATCTTCCTGTTGATGGATCAGAGTAATACCAAAATGAATCATCAATACCATCCCCATTAAAATCTCCTGAAACTGATTCTCCCCAATAAATATCTCCATTACTATCAATATATCTATCAGGTGGTGAACCAGAAAAACAGTCACTCACATAACTGGATCCTGAGTCATTATCATCCCAATGCAGAATTGTCGAGTTATATTTCTCACCATAGGCGCCAACCTGTTCCACTTTAACAAGCCTTGTCTCATAATCTTCATATATATACCGGAATAAGTACTCACTAAACAGTTTGTCATTTGAATAGGAACGGATTTTATCAATAACCATATGGTTATTCACTTCACTGCCTCCAACAAATGTTTTCTGTGGGTCGCTCCTATATGAATAGTCAAAAGTTACATAATTTGATGCTGATGTTCCGGCTGTTTCATTCATTGCATAATCTATTCTGCTAACCCAAAACTCCCCGGTTTCTCTGCTTTCTTCATAGCTATAACTTATTGTATTTGTAAACGGATCCTTTATTTTAGTAATCATCCATCGTATTACAGAAGGCGAATTTGGAGTCTGTTCTTGAACTTCATGGCGCGAGTCATCACTGTATCCAAAGAAATATTCCATTCCATTTTTTGTTATAATATGCCATTTTTCAGGACCATTTCCAGATGTTCCAATGGCTTCGATCCTCGCAAATTCATTCTGTTCTGTATTGAAAATTTTGTTCCCATTTTCTTCTCTTTTGTAAACAAGAAACTTCCCATCCCACATATAATTATCATTTTCATCAAAATCTACTGGATCTAAAAATGTAGCACTATGATAATAATCATTTCTTATTCTTTCTATTTTTGAAATACCTGATAAGAAGCAACATGAACCAAACTCACCATTATCTACAAAGCTGTTATACACCACCGATAATCCCGGCATCATACTGCCTGTGCCTTTGGGTACCTTGATGGGAATAGAATAGGTCGCCGCTCCCGTGGGTGTAACATTGAAGTTACCCTGAATGCTGCCCACCTCGCGCGTCTTATCTAATTCACGTGTGTTGGGATCAGGTGCCTCGGACAGATATGATGTGGGCTGGATTGTTGTTAATCCAAGAGTTAGCTCCAGAAACTGGCTTCCGGTAGGATTGGCCTCAAAGCCATTTTTTAAAAGTATTGAATCACGAGCCTGTTTTGTTCCCCATTCAGTGACTTCATTTTCAAATTCAAGATAGTTCTGGGCGTGTATTGCCTGAATCAGCACTGTGGTAAATAGAATCAGGCATATTATATGGGTATATAATCTTTTCATGGGAATAGGTTTTGGATTTTTACTTCTGGTTTTCCAATGCTGACTTCAATGCGTCAATTTCATGCTGCTGCTCAATAACATACAACATCAATTCCTCTATCTTCTGTAAAAGTTTTGCATCCATTTCAGATACGGTATAACCGTCTCTTTTTACTTCCTCCTCAGTCGGTATATCAGGAAGATGATTGTTTTCTGTAATGTAGCTTTCAATTTCTTTGATGTCTCTAAGTGTATAAGCATCATCAAAAACGAAGTCAGACCATGAGGAAACTTCAGAAATTTTGACATCGGTAGTCTGAATTCCATTCTCAACATACAATCCATATGTATTCATTCCTGATGTAAATGGCTGAGAACCAATTATAATTTGTCCTTCATCATTAAATTTCATCATTGAAACAGGTGAATCATAGTCTTTGTAAATATGACCAATTCCATTTTGATCAACTCCAAGTCCGTATCCTTCCTGATTATTTTTTACCCATATCTGACTCTCATAATTACTATCGTTGAATAGCCTCACTTTACACATCGTATCACCTTTTATATCCAAATTCACCTGTGGATCAATTTTTCCCATGCTCACATATCCGTTTTCATCCATCTCCATATAATTATAGTCAATGTTAGCTCCGGCAAGACCATACTCGGCAGTACAAAACTGTAAAACCCCTGAATTGCTAAACTTTATTGATTGCGCAGCACCATCAGCCATTCGAACAGCACCATTAGTCTGATCCCAGATATAGTTATTGGATAATATTTTGGAGGAACCTACATTATCATACATACACCAGCGATCACCTATTTGAAGATGACCAATTGGGTTATCTGTATTAATTCCAACATGGAAAGTTGTACCGGATTCATCCAGAAATACGTTTTTATTGTCTCTTTTCCACACCCCGGCTTGATTTTGTGATGTCCACCTTGCATTTCCAGAATTATCGCAAGTAAGAATCGCACCACTTTCCGTTACAGTTTCCAGCTGAAAACTACCTGTTATAATGTCCGAGGCTGTAATAACACCATTTACATGTAGTAATGAAGCAGGATTTGAAACACCTATTCCAACATTGCCATTTTGGTAAAAAATGTCGGAAGCGTTTTGAGTCCAAAGCCCTAACGTGATAGGATCAACCCATGTTCCTTCACCGCCTTTATCTATACATGTAAATACATATCCATCATTTGCATTTTCAGTGATTTGCATAACCTGAGTTCTTGACAGTCCATCAACTTGCAAATCAGCCTCCGGGCTGCTAGTTCCTATTCCTAATTTCCCATTTGCAATGATATGATTTCCATAGTTTTTGATATCTCCATTAACTTCCAGAGCATGTTGAGGTGATGTTGTTCCAATTCCAACAAATCCATAACTGTTTGTCCCTGATGCTGGTAAAACACATATTGAAGGAGTGGTACTGTTAGCCCCTAAAAATATTGAATTTGTGATATTATTTGTTAATGCATTTAATGATGTTCCTGACCCAATTGCAATAGAACCTGATGCATTTGCTATAACATTTACACCTATTCCTAAGGAGTTTGATCCGTTTGCTTCAGTATTATCTCCAATTGCAACAGCTCTTAAACCGGTTGCATCTGAATAATAGCCAATCGCAGTAGATATATCACCCGATGCTGTTGATCCAATACCACTTGCAAAAGAATACAATCCTGTTGCATTTGTGGACTCACCAATAGCACTTGACCTACCAAGGCTATGAATAGTTGTGTTGTTACAATAAACACATGTAGATACATCGATGGATTCAATGGAATTTACTTTTTGCGCGTGTAGCTGAAAAAATCCAAAAAACAGAATAACTGAGGAGATAATTGCTTTCTTAATCATGACTTTACTTTTTAATGAGTTTTATTGTTTCTTTTTGGTTTGCTGTTTTTATGACAAGTATATAAGTTCCCGAGGCGTAGTGGCTAATGTCTAGAACTACTTCGTTAAAGAAATATGTGTCTAGCAATTCCTCGCCATTAATACTTGTTATTATTGTTTCTATTTGAATTGGTTCTTTTAGTTCTGAGTAGGTTATTTCGATTTTTAGTTCCCCTTTGGTTGGATTGGGGTATACTTTAAGGTTATGAAAATCAATATATTTGTCATTTGTTGGTTTGATAGGAATGTTAACAACATCGCTTGCTGAACTATGTCCGGATTTTTCTAACATTACAACAATGGTTGATGTTCTGCAGCCATTACCATCATAGGCATACTCTATATGAGAAACCTGATTGAATGCTACTTTTGTTAATAATACTGTCAATAAAAATAGCACTGTAAACCTTAACGCTTTTTTCATTTGGCTTTTGATTTATAGGTATTTGTACAATTTGAGTTATAAATATTTATAATTATTGATTATGGTTTTCCGCAGGACAAAAGTCTAACATATTAGTTAATCGTGAAAAACTTAAAAAGTAATACTAATAAATTCACATTTATTAATTGATGCTTGTTCATTTGGGCATACTGAGCCTTTTCCAATTATTCTGACTTTTATTATCGAAGAAGGATGTCTCGTGAAATTACGGCATTCAAGCAGAAGATTTTCTATATTTGTGCGTTAATAACAAATCATGAAGAAATCAAAGAT
>JAQUBO010000216.1 GCA_028686735.1 Bacteroidales bacterium | reverse complement strand
TAATGTCTATAATTACAAGTTGGTCAGCATTATTTCCGTTAAGATTTATTATTAAGTTTTCATTTGTAGGATTTGGAAAAACCGATATGTATTTTTCATAGGTTTGTGTTTGGCTAGATACTTCGGTATCAACAATATTGATTCGAACTCTTTTGCTATAATCGCCAAGATTTACGGTGAGAGTTTCCATACCAATACTTAGGAGGGTTACATCTTCATCGTTTAAACTTACTCGTCCGTTTGTTGCATTCCAAGTTACATTATTTTCAAGTCCTACGATAAAGTTCCAGCTTACGCTATCGATATGGTTGTAATCTTCTTCTGTTTCAAAATGCAAATAAATGGGTGTAGCTGCAACAAGTGTCATACTATCGTTTTCTAAACCCAATGGAATGGGGTAACGACCTTCGGCATACGACCAGCCATTGCCAAGCATTGCTTGTAATTCGGAGCTTGTGCCAGTAAGTTGGGTCGTGAGTTTGCCTTCGGCTAAGCCTAAAATGTCGGTACTATCTATGCCCTTGGATAGGCACATTTGTTTGTCGTAGTAGTTGTTAGCGATTAGTCCTGATGTATCCAGACATGTTATTGCTGAACCATTGCAAAGTCCAATGTTCAAACAATTTGTAATTGTATCGTCATAACGATTTCCAAAAATTCCTGCAATATTTTCTAGACCATTAATGCTTCCACTATTAAAACAATTGATTATTGATGAACCCCAACTATAATTGTTTCCAACAATTCCTCCTATATTCTGCCAACCATCAACTACTCCATAATTTGAGCAATTTGTAATTATTGATCCAACAACAGATCCTGCAATACCTCCCAGATTATCAACTTTGCCTGATAAATTTGCATAATTCTGACAGTTATTTATAAGTCCGTTCTCATGTCCACAAATTCCACCACCACCAGAAATTAAATCCTGTCCTGTAAATTCAAAAGAACCAAAATTTTTGCATCCTGAAATATTACCATCATTATTATAGCAGATTCCACCAAAATTTAAATTGTTAATTCCTTGTGTGTTATATATTTTAATAATCCCATAATTTCTACAATTAATAATACTCCCTGCCGAAGCACTACAAATGCCGCCCAAATAGTATCCATGTATTGTAGAATAATTAATGCAATTTGTTACAACAGCACCTGTGGTACTTGTTTGACAAATTCCACCTGCAGCCTGAGTTGTCTCTAGAAAATCAAGATTTTGATAATTGTTTTCTGTTTTATTAATAAGTGAGTTAACTGTTCCTTTGTTTTGTTTAACTATACCACCCATTGCATAAATATAACCTTCAACTGTAATTGAATCAACATATGCTTCTGGGCTAAGTATCATAAATAAAGAAGTGTAGTAATATGTGTCGTTTCTGTAATTTAGTGCTACTCTTATGGTATGTCCGTGTCCATGAAAATATCCGTTAAAGTCGAGATGTAGCTTGCCTATAGGTGATCTTAGAGAATCTGTAATGTCGTTCATTAAAGAAAAATGTGTGTCAGTATAATCAACAGTAATTGAAAGGCTATTTTGTAATTCTTCAAAATGCCCTTTGCTATAAAGTAGATACGGATCTTCTTCTGTGCCTGTACCACCGCCAAATTGGGCAAATACACTCATGGTTACAGTTATTAAAACAATAATAATTACATATTTTTTCATAATTCAAAGTTTTATATTTCTAAAAATTGACTCTCAAAATATTTAAAGCAATACACTTCTTTAATTGCGTATTTTTCAATAAGTTAATAAAATAAGTTTTAGAACAAACTTTATGCGGTGGCTTGTACACTTGCACATAACGGTCGCAACTATGTATTGGGCGTATTATACAGATTTCATTATCTTTTACGCACTTAGCAAAACCGCTGATAAATTAAATTGTCAATAATAATTTTTCTGTTACAAATATAGATAAAATTTGCCAAAAGCGGTTTTGCGGATGTTTGGAAGTGAAATTACTTTTCAAAGTACCTATAAACTAAGCCTTATACATAGTTGCTGTTATGTGCTGGTGTTTCATCTCGTCAGATTCTGAATTTCATTAACTTGCTTTTCATTTTTTGAAGAAGTGTATTGTTTTATTCTTCTTTTATAATTTTTCCTGTAAAAATGATGTTTCCATTTTCAATAAGTCGCAATATATATATTCCTTGATTTAAATGACTAATATTTAATGTTTGATTTTCTTTTGTAATATTGGTGTTTAAAATAAGCTTTCCTGTAATATCAACAATCTCAAGCCTATCAGCGTTGTTTTTGTTAAGATTAATTGTTAGGTTTTCATTTGTAGGATTGGGGTAAACCGATATGTCTTTTTCTATAGTTATCTGTGGGGTTAATACCTCTGTGTCGAGAATGCTTATATTAACTTTCTTAGTGTAATCACCTAAACTGACTATTAAATTTTCTATTCCCAAAGTTAAAAGCGTTACATTTTCATCGTTAAAACTTACATGTCCATTAGTTTCCTCCCAATTTACATTATTTTCAACTCCTACCGTAAAGTTTTTGCTTACACTGTCCACATGGTTGTACTCTGATTCGCTTTCAAAATGCAAATAAACAGGGGTTGCTACCACTAATGCCATACTGTCGTTTTCTAATCCCAGCGGAATGGGATAGCGACCTTCGGCATACGACCAGCCATCGCCAAATATTGCTTGTAATTCGGGACTTATTCCTGTAAGTTGGGTTGTGAGTTTCCCTTCGGCTGAACCAGAAATATCAGCATCGGCAATGCCTTTGGAGAGACACATTTGTTTATCGTAGTAATTAGAGCTAAGATAGAACGTAGGATGGTTAACAGAATCCACTATTGCGGAACCATCTGTTCTCCCAATATTAAGACAATTAGAAACAGTATCCTGATTAGCCATAAATCCTGCAATTGCTCCTATTGGATTACCACCTGAAATTGTTCCGCTATTTAAACAGTTTTTTATTATATTCTGATTGATAAGCAAACCTATGCCAGCAACATATTCTTGTCCGTTAATACTCCCGAAATTCGCACAATTTGTGATTTCTCCTCCTTGTGAAAATCCACAAATTCCACCTAAAAATGATACTTTACCAGAAATGTTTCCTTTATTCGTACAATTTTTAATGATACCAAAATTAAGCCCAACTACACCTCCCATATTATAACTAAATTCATTGCCCTTAAAAATAAAATCACCATTATTCTTGCAATCATTTATTATTCCTAAATTATTGTTATTAATATTTACTATCCCCCCTCCGCTACAAGAATAAATATCATTATAAAATAATAAATTAGCATTATTTTCACAATTAGAGATAGATACTTCACTCTCATTAGAAATACAAATACCGCCAATGATATTCCCATGAATTTCACAATTGTTAATACAATTTTCAATAATTCCATGATTAATAAAACAAATACCAGCCCCATGTATTTCAGAGCCAATTGATACAATATACTGGGAGATTTCATCTTGGCTAAAGGTAACCGAAAGATTATTTATGAGATTTGATATTTCGCCATAATTGTGCCCGACAAAACCTGTCCCAGCAAATATATAACCAATAATACTTAACGAATCTAAATATGAGCTGGTATCAAGTTTTGGAAAAAGGCAATATTCTGAGGACGAATACTGTGTACTATCGCGTAAATCCAGACCCAAAACAATATTGTGTCCTTGACCATGAAAATTTCCGTTAAAAGGGAAATCACTTTTACCAATAGGGGTTCTCAGTGAGTCAGAAATGTCACTCATCAAGTTAAAATGCACATCAGCAAAGGAGTTCCCCGATAATAAACTATCGCTTAGTTCTTCTAAATGAGATTTTGTATAAATCTGATACGGATAAACACTAGTTCCTGAACCTCCGCCGAATTGGGCAAATACACTTGTTGTTACGGCAATTAACACAATTAAAATTATATGTTTTTTCATAATTCAAAGTTTGATATTTCTAAAAAAACGACTCCCTTAAATATTTTAAACAATACACTTTTTTTTTCTTTTTCTGTTGCAGTTAGTTAATGAAATACGTTTTCAAATTAGGCTTTATGCGATGGCTTGTACACTTGCACATAACGTTCATATATGTATTATTAATTCATATAATATTTCCCAAAATCCTAATAAAATATGAATTATTCCTACATATATCTGATATAATTCACTTTAAAATCCTTAATTATTTTCCAATTGTAAATATAGAAAAAACAAATTGAAATATAAAATAAACCTTAACATATTTCACTTCGTAAACTCTTTAATCCGTTTCACCTGCTTAGCCCGCATTATTCACCGCTTTTTGTAAAATATGTAAGTAAATGTCAGATTGTCAAACACTTATATTGTTTATCAAAAGTCATTAATGCACCCAAATTTTGGTACTGCTTGCGATTGTCTTTGTGCATCTACTGCGTTGCTAACTTATTGTAATACATTTGTATAACTGCAAAGTTAGGCGCCTTGTATCTACACAAAGCTAATCGCATGAATAATGCGGGTTAGGTAACAATATTCCAAATCTTCTTTTATCAAAATTGCAGTAAGCATCAAAGCAGAATTTTCTAAGCCAATCCAACACAAAACCCTCGCAAAACACATACAAATTTAAAAACCCAAATATCAGATGGAAGGAGGCGGTGTAGTTCAACCTGTAATACTCGCTTGGTGCTGCGCACAGATTATATTAGTGTTTATTGGCGGTATGTTATTTTATCATAATTTTCTGGCTAATTGTTCTACCTTTTAACTGAATACTAATTAAATAAAGACCTTGAGTCATTCTTTTTGTGGAGAAATTGACAACACCATTCATAACCTGTTTAATCTCATACCCTTTTATTAATTGCCCGTTTAATGAATGTATTTGGATACTGCATGCTTCTCCTTCGAAATTCGGAATCAAGATTGAAATATTTTCACCAATTGATATTGGATTCTTAAATAACGAAATCTTATCGTTTTCAATTTCATTAATATTTATCATTAAATCGTTTACAAAGACCGAATCATTTGCAATTGATAGCAGAGAATCATTATTATAAACCGCTTTCACTGTAACCCAAAATGGCAATGGGTCATAGAAATCTGTATAGTCACATGGTGAATAGCCTGAACACGTTACATCAGTATTTTCGGTGAAAATCCAAAGGTCACTATTTCTATAAACATTATACCCTAATAATGTGTCATTTGAACTGTCAGGCGCAGACCATGACAATTCAAAGCAATTAAATCCAGGACAATTGTAATTCTGATACCAATATGTTTGCTGATAATACAAATCATTTATTGGATTTATTTGTCCAAAAGAAGTCAAAGTGCTACTAAGTGTCAGAATCGTAATAATTAATTTATAAGTTTTCATGCTATTATTTTTAGGATTTTGTTTATTCATAATTACCGCCAACGGCAGTCCGTCTAAAAACCACCTGTTTTTTCTAATTTTGCTCAAATATAAGCCTTTTTAAGGGATATTTTGTGATTTACAGAAACTATTTTTAGCATATTATTCAAAAAAGATAGTGGCTT
>JAQUBO010000215.1 GCA_028686735.1 Bacteroidales bacterium | reverse complement strand
CCAGATGTAATTGAACCTGCACCATCTTCTGTCCAAGATATAGTACCGTTTGATGCAGATGCTCCGCTTACAGTTGCAGTTCCATTTGAACAAATTGTTTGAGAACCGCCAGCAGATGCTGTTGGTAGTGGTTCAACATTAACAGTATAGCTTGCTGTTGCAGTTTGCGGATTACAAGCATTATTACTTGTTACAGTCATTGTTAAAGTAACTGTATTTCCAGCATCACCAACTGAAGGAGTATAAACGGGTGTTAAACTTGTGGCTCCAGATGTAATTGAACCTGCACCATCTTCTGTCCAAGATATAGTACCGTTTGATGCAGATGCTCCGCTTACAGTTGCAGTTCCATTTGAACAAATTGTTTGAGAACCGCCAGCAGATGCTGTTGGTAAAGGATCGACATTAACAGTTCCAATTGCACATGCAGTAGTTGTTAAATTACAGGGAGAAGATCCTACTCTACGAACATAATAAATTGTAGTAATACTTGGTGAAACATTTAAAGAAGAGCCTGTTCCTAATACACTACCGCTACCGCATCCATCTGCATACCATTGATATATAGAACCAGAACCAGATCCACCTCCGGTAGCTATAAGATTAATAGAGCCCCCCTCACAAACTGATGAACCAGAATTAGTAATTCCAGTTGGAGCAGTAGGTGGAGTATTAACTGTTACAGTTCCATTCGCACATGTTGTAAATGTTGAACTACAAGCTGCCGTTCCGACACTCCGAACATAATAAATTGTAGTAGTACTTGGTGAAACAGTTAAAGAAGATCCTGTTCCTAACACACTTCCGCTAGCGCATCCATCTGCATACCATTGATAAGTAGAGCCAGAACCTGAACTACCTCCAGTTGCTGATAAGGTAACATCTGTGCCATAACCATTACAAATTGTGGTTGTACCAGAAACTCCTGTTGGTGCTGTTGGTGGTATATACACAACAACACTTACACTTACCCAGTCGGACCATGTTCCATTCGAGTCTAAAACTCGAAGTTGATAGTTTGTAGTAGATGTTGGGCTTACTACAGGATTTTGCGGATTATTGTCTCCAGTAAGATGATCCCAATCGTATTGGGCAATTGTACCACAAACGGTAGTTCCACTGCCTTGTAGGGTTGCAGATTCGCCAGCACAAATTGTGTTATCAGTAACTGTGGCACTTGCAATAGGAATACTAATTCTATAATTTAAGTTTCCTGATGTAGTAAATGCATCACAACTCAAGTGCATACCAGCAATATAATATGTTCCTGATGTTGGACAAGTCCAAACTGTAGAAGAAGCAGAACCTGAACAACAAGGACCGTTATCATCATTAAAGGCTTGTTGAACCCAAGTGTTGTCATATATTCTAATATAAGTATCTTCGACTATATCACAAAAATTAAAGGCATAAGCAGTACCTGCAGTTGCAGCAAAAGTCCAAAAATTTATCTCACCCACAGTATTTGCAGAAGTTTGCCAAATTGTTGTAGGAGTTATAGTACCTTTTCTCATCCATGGGTCATCGGATCTTGAGTAATACATAATGCCATCATTGTACATTGTATTACAAGAATAATGAGCTGCACTTATATAATATGTTCCACTTGTGGTTGGAGACCAACTAATTGAAGAAGACGTTCCTGCACAAAATGGGCCATAATCATCAAGAGTAGCGACTTCATTATTAAAACTATCATAAATTCTAATACGGGTATCTTCTGAATTTGAGCATAGATTAAAATTATAGTAATAACTAGCATTAGCCACAAACTTCCAATAAGGTTTAGTTCCTGCACTATATGGAGCTTCTTGCCAAACACAACTAGTTGGTGTAATAGTTCCTAAATCTGTATCTCCGCAAATAGGTATAAAGGTAACTCTAAGACTTGAGCTAGCATTTAAAGTTTCAATGCCCTGCCACCAAGTTGAGCTATTATCATCTTCTGTTTTATCTTTAATACCAACGACATACCAGTTTCCTGCTAACCTACCTTCAAAATCGGTAATCCCGGCAGCATCATAAACAACATCATAATTTGTATAGCCATCACCTTTATCCCAATTCCAGCTTGGGTCAGTAAAATAGACAGTTCCATCATACGCATCATCATACCATGTTGCACTGTTAAAGTCTTTTTCGCCACCTAGTTCTTGGTTATTTGCCGAAGTAATATTATTTGCAATATCATATGATTTTGGTCCAATTTCGTTATACTCTGTTATACAATCACAACCACCATACCAGGCTTCCCAACATGTTGGACTAGTATTCGCAATATATGTTTCATATTCTACACCCGTAATATTAGATGCATCATTAATTGCAGAGATATTAAACTTATCAAGTATTCTAGCATAGTTATGATTTTTTAACAATCCAGTATCATCTCTCATTGCACCAACTTGAATATAATAACTGCCTTCCCAAGCTTCAATAACCCAATTTCGAGGAGCCCCACCGTCGTTATCGATTTCGATAGCATTCATGTATATTTGCACATCTATAGCATCACTAATAGCGTCTTTTGCTCCAGATTTTGGGTGTATTATATTAATTATTTCTTTTCGAATAGGCTCATTTGTTGGGATATCTACCCACACAAGATTTTTATAAATATTAGCAGGTAATTCCTTATATTTCCCTTTAAAACCAACGGGTAATAATGGATAAGCATTTGGTCTCATAGTAATAGTTGCTTCTTTCTCACCTGTTTCAAGGTCAAAAACTCTCATGTATGGAGTTCTATATTCCTTATCTTCAGGTAACTGATCAGTAAACTTAGATTTTAATGGTAAATAAGGAGCTGTACGCAATCTTAGATGAGTAAAATATCCTGGATACTCACCATCTTCTGGGTCTAAATAATCTTCTCCAAATGTGTTAATAACATATTCAACTGGAGCATAAACTTTAACAAAATACTGAGAGACAATTTCTACTTTTGCTATTTCATCAATATTATTAAACTGTTCTGCGACATAAGTAATGTCTTCTTGTGCCTCCCAAAGAATATAACCCCGATAAATTGAAAAATCAATATCTTTAGGATTATATTTTTTTATGAGATTGTCTTCACTTACAAAAAATTGATAAAAAATCTTTTCATCAATCTGCACATACCTTAATTCATCATAAGGGACATTTTGTGCAACAAATCTATTAGGTTTTTCTGTTCTAAAATTCCCTTCCTTTATTTCTCTATACCAAATTGAATCAGCATCGATGAGTCTTTCAACCCGTCTATCATTTTTTGACAACAATATCATATCATCCTCAATATCTTTTACTGGATTTTTAGAAGTATATTCCACAACAGGATCTTCTTTAAAAACCTGATCTATCGAATTACAACAATCTTTAGTTTTTATTACAGTTTGTGATTTTTCTTGTGCTATAGTAGAAAATCCTATTACTACTAATGTGCAAATTATAAAAAACCTATAAATAAAATATTTTTTCATAGTTATATATTTTTGATGAGATTAATATTTACTTGTTCCTCTACTTCGTGCTGCGACAGGGATTCTATAGGTCAACATCAACTCAAAGGATCCATGTTGATACGCAGCAATATCAGAAGTTGCAAAATCTGCAGCTATACCAAAATCGAACTCGCCAAATCGCATACCAAGTAATGCAATAATATCTCCGGCAGTACGATACGAAACACCAAGCCAGTAGTTTTTTTGATAAATCCCTCTTACATTAAAATCCAGTTGAGAAGGTGCTTTAAAACTTGTTTTAACTAATAATGAAGGCTCCAACTCAAATTCATTATTTAATGTAAATTTATAACCTCCCATAAGATTATAATGTCTTTCTAAACGAGACATTTGTAATTCCTCCCCTCCTACTTTTATTGGCATTCCTATTAGCTGATTAGCTGAAATCCCCGCAAAATAGTTATCATGGTACAAATAAACTCCAAAATCCGATTCGGGAATAACCTTAGACTGTTCATTATTAAGAATATTGGGATCTGCATCATCAATCGCCACCAATTGATGGTAATTTAGCTGATACTGAAAAACTTGAATTCCAAGACCTAAAGCCAACTTGGCATCATCAAAGACTTCGAGTATATATGAGTAATTACCTTGAAAGCCAATTTTACGTTCATGTCCAAACCTATCAACAAATAAGACTGCACCAACTCCCATATTATAGGCATCAAAACAATATTGACCACTTAGAACCTGAGTTGAAGGAGCATCTTCAAAGCCAACCCATTGCTGACGAACTACAAGTTGCACAGGAATACCCTCTTCACTACCAGCAACGGCAGGATTTATCAACATTTTATTAAACATATACTGGCTATACAAAGGTATTTGCTGAGCACTAATAGTCCCTACCAAAAACATTGCTGCTAATATTACTATTATTTTTTTCATAATCCCTATTTTTATTTATTTAACAAATTAAAAATTTCAAATTTTATCTTATAAGACTTATCGTTCCTTTATAAGTATCAGTATTATCAAGTATAAGAATATAAACATACGAACCAGTTGGTAAGTCTTTATCGTTTTTTCGACCGTCCCACTGATTTAACGGATTTGCATAATTTTTTCCAGAGCCATTATAAATAAAAACCTCATCGCCCCAACGAGTAAATATATTTATACTTACATTTTCGTAAGCTTCAACCCCTTCAACTTTCCAAGTATCATTATATCCATCATTATCGGGAGTTATAACAGTTGGCACACGCAAATCGCTTATTGGAGCTGGAATAACAATAATTTTGGTTGTATCTGCATCGCCGCAAAGACCTTCTATGGTATAGATTACCTGATGCTCTGCTGCTCCGGCTTCTTGCGGATTAAAAATGCCTAATATATCAACAAAAATGCCATCCCAAACACCTCCATCTTGAGCTGCTTCCAACTGAATAAGATTATCCTTGTCTGTTAATGTATCAACTGGAGTTATTGTTGCATCAACAAGTGGATGAATAGTAATACTGACTGTATCAGCATCACCACATAAACCGTCATAATGATAGATAATTTCATAGTCTCCCGGACCAATATCAATCATATTAAGATATGTTTCATCACCGGACACAAAAACATCTGCTCCTTCCCATATTCCACCAACAGATGCGGCAGTTAATAAAGCAGTGCTATCTCGATAACATAAATCTAATCCTGAAGTTATACTTGCATCAAAATATTCGATAATGCTAATTGTTATTTGGTCAGAATCGCCACAAGCTCCAGAGATTGTATAAGTTACAATATGATCGCCGACACCAGCAAATACAGGATTAAACACCCCTGCAGATGCATCGGTTATTCCATTACCACTCCATGCTCCGCCATTTTGAGCAGCAGTTAGATTTATTGGTTTCTCATCTTCGCAGAATGGCCCAACAGGATTAATTGTTGCATCTGCTGATGGATTAACAATAATTACTATATCATCAGAGCCACCACATTCTCCAGTAAATTCATAAGTTATAGTATGATTACCTTCTCCTGCTTCTGCTGGATTAAATACACCTGAATTTATATCAATTATACCATTTCCACTCCAAATG
>JAQUBO010000214.1 GCA_028686735.1 Bacteroidales bacterium | reverse complement strand
TAGACTCTGTATCCGAAATTGTCATTTGAGGAGCAAGAGCTGCTATTGCAGTAGCTAAGTCATCACCAGCACAAACGTTTACATCAGTAACCTCAGAATTAAGGTTTATTTGATCAATTGCAGGAGGAGTTACTGCAGTAACTGTAACATCATCCATCCAATAATACCAAGCAGTAGATGTAGGGTTTTGTCTAAATGCGATAAAGTTATTTGGACCGCTTAGGATTGTGCTATTAAACATAATTTCGTAATTAATCCAGGTGCCATTTGTGGCAGGATCAATCGTTTCAACCAACTCAAATGTGTTGACATCATTAGGGTCACTCATAACTCCGACTTCGATAACCCCTGAAGATGTTCCTTCTCGTCTTAGCTTAAACGAAACCATTAAATTATTAATATCTTCGGCAAAAGCTGGTGTTACAGCACAAGTATAGTCATTAAGTGCAGACTGGAATCTCAAACTATTTGGTGAACTTACCGATTGTGCAGACACGCATGATGGATAAATTGGACTTGTTCCATAAGTAACAGGTCTTGACCAACAGGTAGGGAAAGCGTCTGAGCCAGTTCCCCAAGTATCGAAGTTTTCGGTAAATGGTAAACTTGTAATTGCACCACATTCGGTATTAAACATTCCTTCATTAGACCAATATGATAAATCTCCGCCACCACAATCAGCCTGCACATAGAAGAAATATGATGAACTAGCTTCTAATCCTGTAATTGAATATGGATTATTGCTAGTTGATTCGTTTGCAACTATATCACCGTCTTCTGTTTCGGGATTTATTGGTGTAGATGAAATTTTGATATTCCATTCAGTAGCAGAGCTGTTGTTAGTCCAGTTAAGTTCTGCGGAAGTTAATGTAGCATTGCTACCAAATAAATCTGTAGGCTTTAAACAAGTTGGAATTAAATCAACTGTAACATCATCCATCCAGTAAAAATAATACGTAGATGTTGGGTTTTGTCTAAATGCGATAAAGTTATTTGGACCGCTTAGGGTTGTGCTATTAAACATAATTTCGTAATTAATCCAGATACCAGTTGTGGCAGGAGCAATCGTTTCAACCAGTTCAAATGTATTTACATCATTAGGGTCACTCATAACTCCGACTTCGATAACCCCTGAAGATGTTCCTTCTCGTCTTAGCTTAAAGGAAACCATTAAATTATTAATGTCTTCAGAAAAAGCAGGTGTTACAGCACAAGTATAATCATCAAGTGCAGACTGGAATCTTAGACTATTTGGTGAACTTACAGACTGTGCAGACACACATGATGGATAAATTGGACTTGTTCCATAAGTAACAGGTCTTGTCCAACAGTCAGGGAATGCATCTGAGCCAGTTCCCCAAGTATCGAAGTTTTCGGTAAATGGTAAACTTGTAATTGCACCACACTCAGTATTAAACATTCCTTCATTTGACCATTCAGAAAGATCATCAACACCACAATTAGCTTGAACATAAAAAAAGTATGATGAGCTATGGTCTAATCCTGTTGCAGTATATGGGTTATTTGATGTTGGTTCGTTTGCAAGAATATCTCCATCAGTTGTAGAAGGATCAATAGGTGTCGATGAAATTTTGATATTCCATTCAGTAGCAGAGCTATTGTTAGTCCAGTTAAGTTCTGCGGAAGTTAATGTAGCATTGCTACCAAATAAGTCTGTTGGTTTTGGACAAGTTGGAATTACATCAACAGTAACATCATCCAACCAATAATACCAGTTACTGTAAACAGGAACCTGTCTAAATGCAATAAAGTTATTTGGACCGCTTAGGGTTGTGCTATTAAACATAATTTCGTAATTAATCCAGGTGCCATTTGTGGCAGGATCAATCGTTTCAACCAACTCAAATGTGTTGACATCATTAGGGTCACTCATAACTCCGACTTCGATAACCCCTGAAGATGTTCCTTCTCGTCTTAGCTTAAACGAAACCATTAAATTATTAATATCTTCAGCAAAAGCTGGTGTTACTGCACAAGTATAGTTGTCAAGTGCAGACTGGAATCTCAAACTATTTGGTGAACTTACCGATTGTTCAGACACGCATGATGGATAAATCGGACTTGTTCCATAAGTAACTGGTCTTGTCCAACAGTCAGGGAATGCATCTGAGCCAGTTCCCCAAGTATCGAAACTTTCGGTAAATGGAACAGAATAAGAATCACATGGAGTATGGAAAGTTCCAACTAATGACCAATCAGAAACTTCACCACCACCACAATCAGCTTGAACATAAAAGTAATAAGTGCTATTAGCATCTAATGTTGTAAGTGATGTATATGGATTATCCATTGTTGAAGTGCTTGGTAATATATCTCCTTCGACATTAGTAGGATTAATGGATGTAGATGAAACTTTGATATTCCAAGTATCACAGGTTCCAGCTTGTGTCCAATTAAGGTTTGCAGAAGTACTTGTAATATTATCAGCAAATAAATTATGTGGTGTAGGACAGTTTGGAATAAGCATCACTTGAGCATTATCTATCCATAAAAAATTGCTAGTAGAAGTTGCTACGTGCTTAAATGCAATATAATTATTTGCACCTGTCAGTGTTGTAGCATCTAGATAAACAGTATAATCAGTCCAATCAGTTGTAGTAGGAGTAATAATTTGAACTAACTCAAATGTTGTAATATCAGAAGGATCACTCATAACCCCAACTTCCATCGTTCCTGCAGATGCTGTGCTTCCGGCTTTTAGTTTGAATTTAACCATCAAAGTATTGATGTCTTCTGTAAAAGCTGGTGTTACAGCGTAAGTAGGTTCTGTAGTTGATGACTGGAATTTTAAACTGTATGGTGGGCTGGAAAAAGTGCCTTCGCATGATGGAAAAGTTGTACCGTAAGTAACGGGTCTTGTCCAGCATGTTGGGAAAGCAGTTGCACCGGATCCATAACTGTCAAATGTTTCAAAAAATGGTACATCGAATGCACCACATTCAGTAGTAAATACGGCTTCTGCAGACCAATCAGATCCACAAGCAGATTTTACATACCAGTAGTATGGAGTATTTCCTTGTAAGCCAGATACGGTAAATTCGGCGGTAGCACCTAATACATCAACATTATCTTCCATATCAGCTGTTTGAGTTGCAGGATCGCTTAAAGAGGTTGAAGATACTTTAATTACCCAGTTGCTAATTCCTAATTCGTTCCAAGTGAGAGTAGCAGTTGTTTCTTCAACAGCACTTGCAGTTAAACCTGTTGGTATAGGACATGTTCCTGGAGTAGTAAACATATATTGTGTCCAATCAGAGCCACAATCAGCTTGAATATAAACATAATAGTCAGTTTCTGCGGTTAATCCGCTTACTATAGAATATTCTGGAGTAGGCGCAACTAGATTGTTTGCAATAATGTCTCCATCATCTATTGTTGGATCAATTGCAGTTGATTCGTTTACTTTGATGTTCCAAGCTGTTTCAAAACCACCTGCAGTCCACTGTAAATCAGTTGAGGTTTGTGTAAGGTTAGTTTCTTGAATTGCAGTAGGAGCTGGGCACATTGCTTCGATTGTAAGGTCATAAGAAGGAATACAGTCTGGTAATGGCCAACTATCAATCATAATATAATAAGTGCCTGCTGTTAGAGCTTCAGTTATAACTCTGTCGGTCGTAGCCGAACCAGTTTCAGAACTAATTATAGCTCCAGAACTAGGGCAATCATCAAAAAGAGAAAGACTTGTCCATGATGAACCATTAGGTGACATCGTTATTTGGGCAACGGTATTGCTTGTTACATCCAATCTGTAAATTGCATCTTCACCATCACCGTAACTGTTTCCAGATAAAGTATAAACATCACCTAATCCGCAAGTTGTTTGAGCAATGTCTGTGTAAGTCAGATCTGCTGGTATGTTTACCACAAAAGGATTTGAGCAATTTGCACCCAAAGGACTTGCCTCTGGAGTAACTGTAACAATATAATCTTTAGTACTTGCATCTTCGGCAGTAACAGTATATGTAACTGGTGATGAGAAGTCTTGTTCAGCACCTGATAAAGGACTGATTGAAGCAAGATTTGAAATTGTAATTGTAGGTGTTATACTTGCTAGATTAGTAAGCCAATCAACTTCAATTTCAACAGTATTTGCTGTATTATCAATTACAGCAGGACCTGTTTCTGTAGGTAATGTAAAAGTAAGTATGTTTTTTTCACTACTTTGAGTAGTTGCTTCAGTTACACTTATATACCAAACTTCGTCGATATTTGATTCTGAAGTTACAGTATATTCGAAAGGCGTAATATCACTTCCTGTAAAGTCTTGCGTAGTACCACTTGAAGGACTAATTGTAGCATAGTCCGAAATTGTAATTGTTGGAACTAATGCACTTAAATCAGTACCCATGGCAACTTCAATCTCCACAGTTTTTGCTGTGTTATCAATAGTCGCATCACCTGTTTGCAGTGGCAATGTGAAAGTTAAGATATCGTTTTCGTCTGAGGTAGCACGTACCAAAACATCATCAATAAAAAGTCTATAACCGTCCAAACCACCATTAGTAATATGCCATGCAAGATATACAGTCCCTGTATGACCAGATAAATCAACAGTTTCCATCATGTATGATGTGTTATTGTATGAAGTGTTTGGAAGTAAAACTGTTGTGAAGTCAGTAGGCGATGTGCCCGTTGTTGATAATAGCAGTTCAAAATCGTTTGGTTCGCTAGATGACTGAACTCTGTACTGAAAAGTAAGTAATTCGTTACCTGTTAAAACTAAAGCTGGGGATATCATATAGTCATCATTCGCTCCAGCATTATAGTCAGTGTTAATCATAGCTACTTGATCGCCTACATAAGTATTCGAGGTATAGTCTAATTCCCATGTGTCTCCATCTTCATTTACATCTAGTACTCTCCAGCATGATTTTGTTGGGGAATCTGAGCTAAATGTTTCGTTGAAAGGGAATATTGAAATTGCTTCACATGTAGTAGAAAATTCACCTTGAGACCAGGCTGAGAAATCTGTGTCCCCACATTTTGCACGAACCCAAAAATAGTAAGGAGTGTTTTCAGATAGTGATGATAAATCTACACTTGTTATACCTGCTACAGTAGTACCGGTAGCAACAGTTACATCATCTGGTACAAATGTTTCATCTGTTGAAACATAATATTCATAACCGTTTGCAGGATTTGATAGTGATGCTGTCCAAGAAATGGTGGCACTAGATGATGTGATTACCGATGCGATTAACTCTGATGGCTCTAAACATGAAGGACTCAAATCCAAAAGAATATCATCTACATAAAGCTGATTTTGATTAGCAATTGAGTAACAGTTAAATCCTAAGTAATATGTTCCTGTAACACTAGGTGTAAAATCACTTGTTGATATATCTGGATCACTACCTGTAATAAGAGGAAGATCAACAATAAGGTTTGACATATCGGTATTTATAGGACTTGTTCCATACTTAACTTTAAGACTTTCGTTATAACCACTGCCAACATAATTAAAGGTTAGACGGTATGCAACTCCAGCTTCAAGTTGAATCTCTTGTGTGTAAAACCAAGTATTGGCAGGATTA
>JAQUBO010000213.1 GCA_028686735.1 Bacteroidales bacterium | reverse complement strand
GTGTTTCTGTAAATGTTGTGTCTAAATATGTATATCTATGTTCATAGTCTTGCTCATACACTTTGTTTTTACCGGTATAATATAAAGGTGCGGCATAACCAGTATTTAGCTCGATTGAGAATTGGGCTTGAAGCGAATTAAATATAATCGACAATATTATTGTTGATATTGTTAAAATGGTTTTATTATTCATAAATTATTATTTTTTGAGTTTGTCTATTTTTATTTCGCCCATTTACACTATTAAAATTGATTAAATAGATGCCAGGCTTTAATCCTACTATTGAAAAGGTAAAATCATCACTGTGGATCTCGCCTGATAAGGCTTTACTTCCTTGAGAGTTAAATATTTCATACTTATATCCATTTCCGTTGACAATACTAACATAATCTTTTGCTGGATTAGGATAAACAGTTATGGGATTCATTATTGGAACATTGCTTTGGTGTTTAATATTGTTATTTCTTTCAGAGGCACTATTACAGTCCACTAAATCAGGACATCTTTTAGCAGTAGCAACAAACCTACCGCCATTTTCAACTCTGAAGCCTTGATTTATTACAATCTTATTGTATGTAGTCCAGTTAACAGATTCTCCACTATTAACAACTAGACTTGGATTTGGATTAACAAATACATTTCCTAAGGCATGACGTTCTCCAGAGTAAGAAAATAATTGAGAAGTTTCAGAAACATTCCAAACAGATTCGCAATCAACAACTAAAAAGTTTTTTGTAGCAACACTCGGTCCATGATGAGCATTAGCAGGAAAAGGGAATGGATGTATAAACTGAAACGCATCATCAGACACTTTCATTTTACCGCCATACGCTTTTAGTTTTATTGTATTGTAACCCGTATTATTTAAACTAATATGTGTTGGGAACTGATAATCTCCGGCATAGTAGTATTTTGGAAAATTAGGATATTGTATGTCACCAGTTTGGTAATAGTAATATTGAGTTGTGTTAAAACTCACACCTCTTCTTTCATTACCATTTAAGTACCATTCTATTCTACTTATCCCTTGATATTTTGGTTCTATATATTCACTACCTACGAGTGAAATTTCGTTACATATACCTGGGCTATAAGTTATATTGTCCCATACATAACACCAATCATATAGACAAATTTCTGACCCTTTTCTAAATACTGTTTGTTTTGCCGATGCGTTATTCGATATATAGGCATAAATGCAAGGGTCGTGTGATTCTGAAACAATTATTGAGAAATCTGTTGTTGATTGTTTTCCAGTAGCATCATAAACAAACAATGTGGCTTTGTATGTGCCTGCTTCAGTAAATTGAGTAAAGTAGTCCGACTCAAATTCTCCGTCTAAACCTGTGTGTTGTTCAAAAGAATAACACATATTTGAGCCATATTGATAATTAATCAAATCTCCAGAGTTTTTATTTATCCATAGATACCAATGAATGGGAGGAGTAATCATATCTAACGCAGTTGCCTCTATTTTAAAAGGTTCAGTCATAGATATAAAATCTGGGTAGTTTGATATCTCGATTGGCAGATTGTAAGAGATATCCATATCCGCATTAATTGGAGTATAACTATTAACATATTCAGTAGCTGGAGTTGATGCCAAATACTCATCCAAATTGCATTTTTCCCAAGCAACGGATAGTTTGCCGTAATATGCCGGCTTGTAATCACATGGACCTGGAGGTGGAGTAATATCGCTAGTACCAAACAATGTTCCAATAATCAACTTAGAAGAATTAAATAAAGCGGAGCCTGATGACCCTTTGTGAACATTCCCAAAATCATAATATAATTCTAAATGAACTGGCTCTGTTGATGTCTGACCTATATGTGTTTGAATAAATGCAGTAACAGGGGTCATATAAGCAATAGCAACGTTTTTTGATTTGCCCCTTGGGTGATGAATACCATAAACAGGGTTTGTTACAGCAATGGATGAGCTTCGACGATCCCACCCCGAAAAAGAAACATCATACTCTTGTACATCTCCTACATGATTTTCTAATTGCAATAACAAAAAATCAACATCAAGATTTTTTTCGATTTCAGAAAATCCGACTACGGATTGTGTTTGCCCCTGCCCACCTGTGTTTGTATCAAACATGCATTCATTGGAATCAAAATTAAAAACAGCAACACAGTCCTCTAATACTATATCTTCACCAGATTCTTCTAATTTTTTAAGACAATGAGCTGCAGATATTAAATATGGTTTGTCATAATCCATGTAATTAAATTCTTTGTTTATGAGTGTTCCAGTACAAGTTCCCCAATTGGTGCCATCTGTCATTAGCAATAGAGCAACAGATTTTATTTGTTCCTCCAATCCCAAGGCTTCAGGACATGCAGTATATCGGAAACAACTTTCATCATCTTTGTGTTGGTCGGAATTTGAGAAAATGTCTTTAAAAATATAAACAATATTTCCTAATATTAGTTTGATTTCTTCTTCTATATTTGAAGGAACAACTAACTCAAGTATTATAGTATTTCCATTTATATGTTGCGTTACAAATCTACTATCTGCTCTATTGTTACGTTTAGTAAAAGCACCTAATTTCATAGTGTGCGATTCATTGTAAACAAAGAATTTGCAACCGCTCGGTAAATAAAAATCATCAAAAACGAGTTGATATCCAAATGCATTTTGAGATTTTATTTTTAACAACCAAATAGTAGTATCGGAGTTGTAATTATATTTTATGGCGTTTTCAAAAAAGTTAGCTTCAGTTTTTATTGCTTTACCATAAAGTGTTCTCTTGTTCTCTTCTTCTAGGTTTTTAAGATTATCAAAGTGTTCATTGTGTATATTATCAATATGTATTATTGCATCATGTTGATTTGTAGAAGTGTCAAGCTGCATAGTATCGTTTTGCCAAAAATCATACTGAAATCCGATAGGAATTTCACCAGTACTTATTTGTGAATGTAAAAAACTATGTGTAAAGCTGACTATGATAAGTTGTAATATAAATATTTTTTTCATTCTATATTTTCTTTAATTGTTTCTTTAGTATGATTGTGTGTCAGCATAATTAAAACCAAATTCTACTTTGTAACCATAAGGGATTTTTGGGATTACAACACCAACTACTTGCCAAACGGGAAATACATCCCACATAGCCCAATAATCTTTTGTGACAACGCAGGTTATTTTTCGTCTTTCAGTATCCTTTAAAACAAATATATTCTTCAAGTCAATACATGTCTTATTATGCGTTGTTGCTTCAATTATTAGTAAAAGGCTTTCTTTAGTAAAGTCTATTCCAAAAATATCCGAACACTTACACACATCTACATATTTATAGTAACTATCAATCTTCATGGTGTGAGTAACTATTTTGCCATTCGGCAATTTGTTAAGCATTAAGCTCTCTTTGTCAACAGCACACCTAACATCAATTGTGCGAAAAGGATATTGTGAAACGTTTAGTGATGATTGCGCATTGCAAACATTTGATGCTACGAGCAATAAAAATGTTAATAGCTTTAATAAAGGGTTCATGTGCAAATTTATTTAGTTTCGATAATTGCTTTTAATGCTTCAATTTCCTTTTGTTGCTGAATAGTGTATAGTGTTAATTCCTCTACTTTTTTAAGCAACAATGCAGTCATACTTGCAACATCTATACCCATTTCAAAAATTTCTGCTTCGCTTGGCACTTCTGGTAAATGCTTATTGTTTTTTATAAATTCCTCTAAATCTTTTAATGACAACATGTTGTAATCGTCTTCAAATACATAATCACACCAACCGATTGGTTCCACCACAATCTGGCAAAATGTACCGATTCCAACAACTTCTAAATTTCCCTCAAACCTAGATTTTTGAGCTCGAAATCGAATGTTATTTAATTTATTTGCTCCAGCTCTTGGTCCAAATACCATACTCCCATTATTAGGGGCATTAATCCATAATCTTGATTCTCCTCCAATTCCATTACTAGTATTATCCGAAAAAATACCATAACCTTGTTCTAATCCAATAAGATAATTGTATGTTGAAAGATTGCCTTTCACATCCAACTTCGCCCCCGGTTCATCCGTCCCAATTCCCACATTACCATTTTCGTTAACTGTAAAGTAATTTTTTGTGGTTCGTCCAATGCTTACATTTCCGTTTGATTCCATTTTAAAACGAAGAGCATTTTTTGTTATCAGGCTTAAATTACCTTCTTCTTGTAATGAGATTGTTGCGTTATTATTATAAGAACGAATTAATAATCCGTCTGTTGCCTCGCTACCAGAATACTTATTTGTAAGTAATAATGTCGATTCTGAACCTTCTCTTATTATAGGTTTAAGGGGCTTAGCTTTTAAAGAACTAAGACTTATTGCACTATGTTCAGTACTTATTTCTGCATCAAGACTATAAGTGCTTTCTGAATGTAAATGTAATAACTTATTGGGCGCAGATATGCCAATACCAACACTTCCATTGTTATAATATAGATTATCGTTTAATTTAGACCAATAATTTAAATCGTCGAAACTTACGGAGGTGGTGCTATTTGTTAACCCCAGCAAATTATCACTAACAACTAAATCCTGATATTCGCTTATGAAATTATGATTAAAATTTTGCCATTTACTGCCATTATATTGTAATAACTGTCCATTTTGTGGATTAGTAATCTCAAATGTTGCTGTAAATATTGGATCTGTTTCGGTGTATCCTGTTAAATAATCTTCATCAGCATGATTGCCCCACGTAAAAGCTGTATTCCAATTTGCGATATCTAAACTGGGTGAATTTGTCAAGCTTTCATAATCGCCATTAAACCCAAATGTATTTATACTGTCAACAATATTTGGAGTATTGATTAAGTCGTTGTAATCTCCTGTTGTTGCAACTGCTACAAAGTTAGGTTTTTCTGTTATCTCTGTCCATGAGGGCACCCATAGAATATTACGGTATAATCCTGAATGATCTCCCCAAGTATAAGCCGCATTCCAATTTGCGATATTTGTAGAACTAATACCATAAGATGGACTGGCAATAAAAACAGGGTCAGTTTCGGAGGTAAGATATCCGACCGAAGCATGATCTCCCCACGAAAATGCATTATTCCAATTTGCGATATTTAAACTCGGTAAATTCGTCAAATTATTATAATTTCCGCTAAATGCAACAGAGTGCAATGTCCTTTTGCTTAAATCTCCGTTTGCATCTATCATTAATGCTGTGGTTTGTGTACTGTTAGATAACCCCTGAAAACGAATTGCTCCATTTACGTGAAATAATTGTTGTGGAGTACTGGTTCCAATCCCAAAATAACCAGTATTAGTCAAACGCATTCGTGCACTATCGTTTGAGATAAAGACTACGCTTTCGTCATTAAGAGAGCCTAATTTGTTTTTTCCTTCTGCCACATTATTTCCGTTTGGATCCCAAAATTGAGCAAAACCTATATGCGAGCATAAAATTAAAAACATAAAAACACTTAGCTTTAAAACCCAGTGTTTACAGAGAGAGAGAGAGAGGAGAGAACCCTTGTCGAAATCAGATAAATTTAGCTTTTTCATTGTGCAATGCTTTGGTTATTTCTACAAATATAAGGATAATATTTAACATGGAGATAAAAAAGTGGGAAAAAGTGGAAAAATGTTATAG
>JAQUBO010000212.1 GCA_028686735.1 Bacteroidales bacterium | reverse complement strand
TTTGGAAGTAAATCTATTGATACTGGATGGCAACCAGGCACACAGTCAAAAGATTTTATCTGGGCAGTAAAATTACTACCTGCTTCTGCAACAAAACCAGGCTCTAGGGTAATGCTTTCTCCCGCTTCATACGTAACGGTTGCTCCTGATTTAATTGTATTAGATGCTGTAATTGTTTTGGTCGCTTGGTGAATTTCTACAACACCTGAATTAATAGTATGGGTAATGTTTAAATGTTCTACTGTACCTTGAGGACACACATTTGCACCATTTAGTACTGTAATAAGCCCATTTGAAGGGTCAAGCCAATTTTGTAATTGGTTATTTGCAGAACCTCCTAAATCCCATGAAGCAAATATTTTTCCATAATTAGAAAAATCATTGGTCGGATCGCTACAATTAGAGTTATGTCCTGAGCACCCTCCATATAATTGACCAATAACTTGATGATTGTTATTAAATAAGGCAGAGCCTGAACTACCTCCTTCTGTTACTCCATGTCCATTTGCTGTTGATGTCCAATTATTTATTAAATAAAAATTGTTTTGTGGAAATCCGGAAATACAGTTAGAATTTATTGGTGTCATATTATACGTAGAAATCTTTTTAACATCACCTGCTGGATGATGAATTCCAACGCCTCCTGCTCCTTGATTATCATTTCTATCCCAACCAGCGTAATATGGGTTCCATGAGGAAAGAGGTTCGTGAGAAAATTCTAATAAAACAAAATCTGATTGTTGTCTTGTAGCTCTTAACGTAGCTCCTGCAATAGATTGAGAAGTTGAACCATCACCACCTCCACAAGATAAACTTTCGTAATTAAATATGAAAATACAATCATCTGCTTCACTTTGAGTGCTAATACAATGATTTGCAGTTAAGAAATAAGGTCTTCCGTCATTATTTGTATTATTTAACAATGTCCCTGTACAATGAGAATTACCATCTTTAACAATTCTGCATACTGCTCTTTTTTCTGTTTGCCAATTATTACCTTCAGAACAATTTATATCTACCATACATGAACCTGAACTACCAAAATCATCTTCTATACTACCTTCAGAAACAGCTCCAATAAAATCATGGTTTACTACACCTACAACAAGTTCTCCTGTAAATTCAGTATAGTAGGGTTCAAAATACTCAACTATTATTTCATCTCCTCTTACTGGAAGAGTTGGTAGTCGCCCACATATCTTATTATTGTTACTCGTAAATGCTCCTATTATATATTCTTTATCTAAACTGTAAATAAACAATTTAGCCCCCTTTGGTAATATGTATTTTTTGAATATTAGATTTATTGAGTAAGCATGTACCGAGTTTATTGAAATACGATACAATAAACCAAAATCAAGAGAGTCAATTATTGAAGAAGTTTTTATATTTATATCAACATTAAAGCTATAAGCAAATTGATAATTACCTTCTTGTATTTCATTACTTTGTTTTATTTCTTCTATTATACCGTTGTCTATTTTTGACATTTTAATAGTAGGAATATTTTTAGACAATATAACACTTGCTCCTGTTGGTTTTTTAAGATTAGTACTAAAACTGTATGGCAATCCTCCCTGACTAATTTGTCCGAATATTGCATTACAAGTCATAATTAGACTTACAATTAGTACTATTTTTCTTATTCTTATTACTTTCATATACATGATATTTTGTGTTTTTAAATTAAACACAACGGTTTGCAAATAGGCACAGGCGGCTAACACGTAAGAACGTTTGCCGCTTGGGCTTATTTGTTGTTACCCAACGTAATGCTTATTTCTTTACAATCTTTTGGGATGAAACATAATCATCAAAATAAATTTTTAGCGTATAAACACCTTTTGAATAATTAGATATATCAATATGATTTTCAAGATTGTTAAATGTATTTATTTTTTTACCCGAAAGAGTGTAAAGTTCTATTTTACTAATTATTTCAGACTTTTCCTTTTTAATATTAATGATATCAGATGTAGGGTTAGGGAAAAGTTCAACTTCTTTAAGTTTATTATCATTTAAGCCAACGGTATTTATCCAAATAAAATACAAAGGTCCACCAGCAGTTTTTGAGCATCCTTTAGAATCCGTTACTGTGGGCGTGTATGTAACTGATGTATCTGGACTTGCCCAGAAGCCAAGTGCTAGACTCGTATCGCTTAATCCATAGGAAGGATTCCAATCATAAGTTGATGTTCCAAAACCACCACTAATATTTGGTACCTCATTAAGGTAAACTGAATCGCCATCATTGATCCAGATATCGTGATAAATAAGGTGTTCACCAAAGAGTGATGTTGTTAACTTTAAGGTGTCAAAACTTTGACACCCTTGATTGTCTGTAATTTTTAAATATAACGTTATGGAATCTTTCAAAAAACTACCATTATATATAAACATTGGATTAGCTATAGAAGTGTCATTTAACATATTTGAAGCATATACATAGGGAACAGCTTGCGATGTGGTAGGAATTGGATCAATACTCCATTCATAAGTGTAAGGAGTAGATCCCCCAAAAGCTGTTGGGCTACCTCCTAGTTGAACAGTGGAATCTCTAGAGCATCTATGGATATCTGATCCTGCATCTGCAATACATTGTGAAAAAGAATAAGCACTATAAGTCAACAAAAATGATGTAGTGAGTATTAAATATAATATTTTCATAATAACTATTTTTAAATAAGCAAAGCGGAATATTCCGCTTTGCTTGATTATTAAAATTATTGAACTACCAAATTTTTAGCATCTTTTGCAACACCATCACAAACCAATACAACAGTATATACCCCTGTTTGATAGGATGACAAATCAATATTTGTTACCGAAAGATTTGTATCAATAATATAATTATTTGATACAGTAGCTGTTTGATTAACCACCATAATGTAAGCTGATGATGCTTTATCAGCTACATAGACTACGCTCACTTGGTTAGATGCTGGATTAGGAGAGATGTTTTCTATCCAAAAAGGATTTACTTTGACTTCCATTTCATCATAATCCTTAAAGCCATCTGCGTCTGTAATAACCTCAAGTTTATACTTGTTTGTTATGTCTGGAGTGATAGAGAATGCTTTGCCCTCATAAATAAGGACACCATCTTGGTTATACCAGTTATAAGTTGCAGCCTCATTAATTGTAATCGCATTTATCGCAACAGCTTCACCCTCTTTAATTTCTTTGTCTTCTCCTGCATCAGCTTTAAAAGGGTTTCGTTCATATCTTTTTACATTGAAATGTACACCACCAAGTAATGAGTCTCCATCCGAGTGATACTGCCTAACATTATACATAAAATCTTGCTGTTCTGTGATTTTTTCTATTAAGAAGCTAAATCCAACATATATTGGAATACGTGTATTTGCAGGGAACTCTATATTAGAAAGTAAAACTGTATCACTTAGAAGCAATATTTCTTTTTCCCTTAAAATTTTAACATCATCTCTATTGCTAACATGAGGTTCTATAATATCCCAACCAGATTCATCAAAGATAATTTTAACCTCTGCTTCTTTCACAATGGATTTTTGCAAAGAGTCTTTTGATACCGAAAATTTAAGGTTGAATTGATTGGCATGAGATTGAGCATTACCCACAAACATATATTTTCCATGGGGGTAATACACACCATCTATTCTTCCAGGTGCTGCAATTCCGGGTGCAATATCTATTACGGTAACATTTTTTAATGCTATATTGTTATTAAAGAAAACATCATCATCTATTCGATCAGGATGAATTGTTATCACGTCAGTAGGTGAATTTTCAATTCTAGCGAGTAGACAGCTTGTCCAATTTTGGTGGATGTATGGATTGAGTATATTCCATTCAAACTCAATAATTGTATCCCTACCGGCTTTTAAGTTTCCTAAATTTATTGAGCCGATTTTGTTACCAATATTTGGCTGAGTTCCATCCCAGTTTTGAGGCCATGAACTCCAGCTCGAAGCTTTACTCCAATACAAACTTAAATCTTCATCTCCCGATGCATCAACGCAACTTTTATTACGCACACGCACATAAACATACACGGGTGATGAAGAATTATACTCTGGCTCTTGATGAGTTTGATTCTCATGACCATCTGGTTGATTACGTATCCAAATATCTACACTTTCATCCCGATCTGCTTGCCAGTGGTATGGATATTGTTCATCACCAAAATCTTCGGGTCTGTCTTTCATGTATAAATCGAGTGTTGATGATTGTGCATTCTGGGCAGCTTTTACAGCCTCATATGCATTTACTCTACCTGTTCCTACACCATTTGGAAAGTTAGCAGCATCAAGTATAGGGTCAGTAGTATTCTTTAGAATGTCTTGACACCACGAAGGAGTCATACATGGATTTACAGAATACATTAAAGATGCCACACCCGCAACAATAGGAGTAGCAAATGAAGTACCTGACGAGGAACCGTAATAAGGCCAATTGACAGTACCACAGTTTGAAGGTTGTGCTGACATAGTATTGTAACCTGGCGCACATAAATCTACATCAGGATAATGAGAATGAGTTCCATTTGTTGAATCATTTTTTATAAACTGATGTTTATCGTCGATTCCTGTGCTAGAAACAAGGATTATTCGTTCGTCGTAATATGGTGAAAGTGGAAAAAATGCCGAATGGTTAATTGAATCCAAAGAGCTACAAAAATTGTGTGTTCCTGAACCGTTACCTGCTGGCATTATTATCGTAGTTCCATTATTTAAAATTTCTTTGACAATCAATGAGTCAATACCACCATCATTAGCTGGGCAAGAATACCAACCACCAGCTGAAGAAGTTAAAATATTAGCTCCCATAACCGAAGAGGCATGCAAAGCTTTTTGGAGATAATTACCATTCCATGCTCTATAACCAATCATTTTAGTATTAAAACCAACTGATGCAAGTTGCCCATTAGAAGTACCCCCTACTTCAGCTGTTTCTCCAGAAACATAGCTTGCAACAGCAGTTCCATGTCCGTGTGATGGGTTGCATCCAAAGGGAATACTGTCATAAGGATCAAAAAGTGGATGAATTTCCCCTGCGAGTTCAGGATGGCCAATATCAAAGTCAGTATCAATAATCGCCGTTTTCACATTAGTATCACCTAATGTAATATCCCATGCTAAATCTGCTTGTATTTTTTTAAGATGCCATAACCAATCATCTGCATGAGCATACCACATCCAATCAATTGGATCATAAAGAGCAATCTTTTCATAATCCAGTCTTTTAAATGCTGAATACAAATTTGAAAATCTTGATTGTAAATTATTCATCAAACTATCAATGTTACAATCACATTCTACTTCATACACCTTTTGAAGTGCAGGAGTTTTAGCAAATGGTAAAGCTTTTTCGTATTTACTTACATTGTAACTCGCCAAAAGACCATTTACTTGACTATTATTTGTAAATCCATCTACACCTTGTTCGGTTGATGGACTGGACGACATAACCCAAAACTTGTCATTTACTTCTATAGTTTGAGCTTTCGATGATGTGGAGACTATTAAAAATGTTATCACCACAATTATTATTTTATTCGTTATTGTTTTCATAATAATTAATATGGTACTAATCAGTGTCAAATATAAATAATATTTTTCAAATACAACTCGTTTTTCGAAATTGATTATTTATTGCAGTTGTTAACAGGTT
>JAQUBO010000045.1 GCA_028686735.1 Bacteroidales bacterium | reverse complement strand
AAAAAAATGTAAAAAAACATTTTGAGTACCAATAAATATTACTATTTTTATGCATTGATAAAGTTTGGTGTTAAATAAGGATGTAAAAAAAACAAGTAACTAATAATTGTTTGACAATAAGAGTATTATAGCTTTTGCGTCAGACCTTGCTTTTAAGCAGTAGTTTGCTACTTAAACAAAAATAATTAATAAACAAGAGTAAATAGTTTTTTTATTAAAAAAGAAATTAACAAATTGCACTAAATTTTATTGATAAAAAAAATTAAAAAAATATTATATAAATGATAAAAAGGAGTGAGGAAATTTGGGCTAAATGCTTACAAATCATAAAGGATAATGTTCCAAAGAACAGTTTCCGGACTTGGTTTGAGCCTATAATACCATTAGATATTCAAGATAGTGTGCTGACGATACAGGTGCCCAGCACATTCTTTTATGAATTTATTGAGGAGCAGTTTTTAGACTTGTTAAAGAAGACTCTTCATAAAGTTATTGGCCCCGATGCTAAACTTGAATACCATGTTGTTATGGAAAACAACTCTAATTCGGAAAAACCATATACAGTAAAAATTCCAGCACGCGATAAGACTCAATTGGCAAACCGACCTGTACAAATGCCTCTTAATCTCGAAGCAAACTCAATTGTTAATCCTTTTATTATTCCAGGCATAAAGAAAGTTCATGTTGATCCACACTTAAACCCTGAGTACACTTTTGATAATTTTATTGAGGGCGAGTGTAATAGATTAGCACGTTCTGCTGGTTATGCTGTTGCTCAAAACCCTGGTGGAACAGCGTTTAATCCACTATTTGTATATGGGGGTTCGGGTCTTGGAAAAACGCATCTAGCACAAGCCATTGGTATAGAAGTAAAAAAGAGCATGCCCGAAAAAGTTGTACTTTATGTAGATGCAAATAAGTTTTTGACACAATACATGGAGGCAACTCGAAATAATAATCGTAACGATTTTATTCATTTTTATCAAATGATAGATGTACTTATCGTTGATGATGTACAATATTTTTCTAAAAAAGAAGGTACGCAAGAAGTATTTTTCCATATATTTAACCACCTCCATCAACACAGTAAGCAACTTGTGTTAACATCCGACAAACCACCTGTAGAGTTAAATGGTATGGAGCAACGATTATTGTCGCGATTTAAGTGGGGATTATCGGCCGATTTACAAGAACCAGATTTTGAAACAAGAATTAAAATACTTAAAAACAAAACATACAAAGACGGTATAGTTATTAAAGAAGAAATTCTTGAGTACATTGCTTCACACATTACCAATAATATTCGAGAGCTCGAAGGTGCTTTAATTTCATTGCTCGCTCAATCAACTCTTAATAAAAAAGAGATGACAATGGAGTTAGCAAAAAATATGATTGACAAACTTGTTAAAAGTACTCGTAGAGAAATATCTATCGACTACATACAAAAAGTCGTTTGTAATTACTTCTCAATGTCTGTTGAGTTACTTAGTAGTAAAACTCGTAAACGTGAAATTGTACAAGCACGACAAATAGCAATGTTTTTTGCAAAAAGCATGACAAAATCATCACTTGCTGCAATTGGGTCTGCAATTGGAGGTAAAGATCATGCAACTGTTTTACATGCATGCAAAACTGTAAGTAATCTAATAGAAACAGATAAACGCTTTAAGACTGACCTCGAAGAAATAGAAAAGAAACTTAAAATGTAATCTCTGAGACTTTTTGTCGCACCAATTTTTTTATGTTACTGCTAATTCTAAGCATACTCTCCTCGGTTGGTATCTTTGTAATTTTTAAATTCATTGATAAATACAAGTTACCATTAATTAATGTAATTATAATCAATTACATTATTGCTGCATCTTTGGGCTTTATTATTAATGGGAATTTCCCAGTTAAAGAAATTGTCCAGTCAAATTGGATTATGCCTGCAATACTAATTGGAGTAATATTTATTGTATTGTTTTTTGTAGTAGGAAAATCTTCGCAAAAAGCTGGAATATCTATTACAACAGTAGCTAGTAAAATGTCGGTGGTAATACCTATGGTATTTGCTATTATTGCTTATAACGAAAGTGCTGGAATTTTAAAAATTGCTGCAATAATGATAGCTGTTGTTGCTGTTGCATTAAGTGTTTACGTTAAACCTCTAAAAAACACAAAAACAAGTTTCCTTGCAGTTGTTTTACCAATAATTCTTTTTATTGGAATGGGAGTAAATAACTCACTACTAATATATTCAAAAGAAAATTATGTAACTGCAGAAATGTCCTCAATTTTTACATCTACTACTTTTGCTATTGCTTTACTTGCAGGTATAATTGTTGTATTGTTGCACCCTTCATCAATAAAGGGCTTTGCGAAATTAAAAACCTGGATATTTGGATTATTACTTGGTACAGCAAACTTTGGTTCTGTCTTTTTTATTTTCCTTGCCCTAAATACAAATATATTCCCAAACTCAATAACCTATGGGATTGTTGATGTAGGAATTGTAATAACAACTGTTTTAATTGGAACAATGCTATTTAAAGAAAAATTGACTAAATTAAATGTCTTTGGAGTATCTCTATCAATTATAACAATTATTTTGATGACTTTAGCGGAATGATTATGGATACAGATGTTTTTTTAACAATAGAAAACCAAACAGAGGGGTTTTACTCCAACAAAGGGAGCAAATTCTTTTCTTTTGCATATCCTGTATTATCAGAAGATGAAATAAAAGCAATCCAACAAGTTTTACGAAAAAAATATCATGGTTCGCGTCATCAAGTATATGCTTTTATCCTTGGATCAGATAAAGAGTTTTATAGGGCTAGTGATGACGGAGAACCTGCAAACAGTTCAGGAATGCCAGTACTAGGTCAAATTAGATCGTTTAACTTAACTAATATTCTTATTGTAGTAGTTAGATATTTTGGTGGTACAAAACTAGGTATCCCAGGATTAATAAATGCATACAAAAATGCTGCAAAAGATGCACTGGACAAAGCAAAGATTATTACAAAATACATCACTAAAGAAGCAGAACTAAATTTTAATTATGATGAAATTGCTTTTGTGATGAAAACCCTTGACGACGCAAATGCAGATATCAATAAGCAAACATTTTTAGAGAACTGTAAAATAAATTTTTCAATAAGATTATCTAAATTTGATAATTTAATTGATAATTTACGTAAAAATCATAAAATTGAAATAATATTAAAAGATGGGTAAAGCTTTAGCAAAACTATACTTAAAACTTTTTAGGTGGAATTATAATGATTTTCCTGATGTTGACAAAGCGGTTGTTACAATGGCACCTCATACTAGTATGCGTGATTTTATCCTAGGTAAAATATATTTTGCTTCACAAGGTCGAACTCCGACAGTTTTAATAAAAAAAGAAGCTTTCTTTTGGCCATTTGGATATTTTTTAAAAAAACTAGGAGGAATTCCTGTTAACAGAGGACGACATACTGGTCTTATAGAACAAGCAATAGAGTTTTTTAATGAAGACAGAGAGCGTTTTTATCTTGTTATTACACCTGAGGGGACTCGGAAAAGAACAAAAAACTGGAAAAAAGGTTGTGTTAGAATAGCTAAAGCAGCAAACGTACCAATTGTTCTCGGATTTTTAGATTGTGAAAATAGAAAAATGGGTGTAAAAGGCTTGCTAGACCCAAAAGGTAATGAGAATCAAGTAATGGAGAAATTAAAAAAACAATATAAAGGCTTACAAGGAATACATAAAGATAAATTTGAAACAGGTTATGAGTAAATTAAAAGTAGCAGTCATTCAGCATGATATCTTTTGGGAAGATCCTGAAAAAAACTTGCAGCAAGTAAGTAAGATTATCAAAAATGCAGATCATGCAGATGTATTTGTTTTACCAGAGATGTTTAACACAGGTTTTAGTAACAATGTTAATAGCACATCAGAGGATATAAACGGCAACACGATAAAGACTTTAAAAAATCTTGCCAAAGAGAAAGGTGCAGCAATTTGCACGAGTATAATTTTATCTGAACATAATAAATTTTATAATTCATTTTTATTTGTAAAACCTGATAGCGACATTATTAGATACGACAAACGACATTTATTTAAAATGGGCGGAGAGGCAGATATGTTTACAGCAGGTAAAGACCGCGTTGTATATAATTACAAAGGTGTTCGGTTTTTATTATTAGTTTGTTACGATCTTCGTTTTCCTGCTTGGAGCAGAAACAGAAATGACTATGACGCAATTATTTATGTTTCAAGTTGGCCAATTGTACGGCGACATGCACACGATACTCTATTAAAAGCTCGAGCAATAGAAAACCTTTCTTATGTTATTGGAGCAAATAGAATAGGAGTTGATGGCAATGAGCTTGTATATGACGGAGGGTCTTGTATAATTGATCCTAAAGGCTATCCTTTAGCCGTAGCTAATAATAACAAACAAGAAGTTATTTATGCCGAAATTGATACCGAGACACTTAATAAATTCCGCAATTCATTTACCGCTCTTCATGATGCAGACGAATTTGAGATTTTAATATAGGTGTATAGTTTCACAACATTGTTGATGGTTCTTCCAGTCCTTTTGGCTCAGCTTTGTGCTACTCGAAGCTGAAACAGTAGAGTTGATGTTGAAATTCTTTTAGATAAATTTTGTAGTACAATTTTTTGTTTTGACAACTCGGTTCTTGTAAAGACTAAATACGCCTAACAAATTTGTAACTCCCTATTAATTTACACCTTCTGTTGTTACATTTCGATTAATTTTTTTAATCAAACCTTGCAGGACACTACCTGGACCAACTTCTACAAATTCTTTTGCCCCATAGGCAATCATATTTTGAATAGACAATGTCCATTTTACTGGGTGTGTCAGTTGTTTTATCAAATTCTCTCGAATTATTTCGGGATTTTTATTAAGTTTCCCATTAACATTTTGAAAGATAGGACAAATAGGAGTTTTAAAATGCGTTTCATTAATTGCAACACTTAATTCTTCTCTAGCTGGCTCCATAAATGGAGAATGGAACGCCCCTCCGACAGGCAATTTTATAGCTCTTTTTGCTCCTGCTGCCAACATGTTTTTCATTGCAATTTCGACACCCTGATCCGACCCCGAAATAACAACCTGATTTGGAGAATTATAATTTGCCGCAACAACAATTTCGTCTATACCCGCACAAATTTCATCAATTTTATCGGCTTCAAGATTTAATATTGCTGCCATGCTCGAAGGATTTACCTCGCAAGCTTTTTGCATAGCCAAGGCTCTTTTATGAACCAGCCTCAAGCCATCCTCAAAACTTAATGCCCCAGCAGCTACAAGAGCCGAGAATTCACCAAGCGAGTGCCCTGCAACCATCCCAGGTTGTGTATCTTCGTCAAGACACATATAAGTTATTACAGAATGTAAAAAAATTGCAGGTTGTGTAACATTTGTTTGCTTTAACTCTTCGTCGGTACCATCAAACATGATATCTGTAATAGTGAAACCAAGAATTTCGTTGGCTTTATCAAATAGCTCTTTTGCTTTTGGATTTGAGTGATAAAGATTTTTGCCCATTCCAACAAATTGGGAACCTTGTCCAGGAAAAACATAAGCTTTCATAATATAATTAGTTTATTAGTTTATTATTATTCAAATATTACGGTCTATCTCTACTAATAAGGGATAAAAATTCTTTTCTAGTTGCATCTTTAAGAAATGCTCCAGTAAAATCGGAGGTTGTAGTAATTGAGTTTTGTTTTTGTACTCCTCGCATTTGCATGCACATGTGGTGAGCTTCAATTACTACTGCCACCCCCAAAGGGTTTAAAGTATCCTGAATACAATCTTTAATTTGAGTAGTCAATCGTTCTTGAACCTGCAAGCGTCGAGCAAACACATCAACAACTCTAGCAATTTTACTCAAGCCAGTTATATAATGATTAGGAATATAAGCAACATGTGCTTTACCGTAAAAAGGTAACATGTGATGCTCACATAAGCTGTAAAGCTCAATATCTTTAACAATTACCATTTGCCGATAATCTTCTTTAAACATTGCTGATTTTAGTATTGCTTCGGGTTCCATATTATATCCCTGAGTTAAAAACTGCATTGCTTTTGCAACTCGCATAGGTGATTTAAGCAAACCTTCTCGCTCCACATCTTCACCAAGTAAACGAATGATTTCTGAATAATGTGATGCTATTTTATCTGTTTTTGCCTTATCAAACTTCTCTGTCTTGACATATCCTCCTACGTCTTTATTATTTAATGAAAATTCCATTTACATAAATTTTATGCAAATTAAACAAAAATTCCTCAAATTAAGCTTATTTTTGCTAAAACATCTAATATGAATTTACTTTTAGTTAGTGCTACAAAGCAGGAAGTAAATATTTTTATTAAAGAATTAGAAATGGAAGAAATCAATTCTTCTTTGTACTCATCAAACGAGCATAGAACTGAGCTTTTACTCACTGGCATTGGGATCCTGGCTACATTGTTTTCGATGCTTACTGATGTTAATTCCGCAAATACGATCTCATAATTGATATAGGTATTGCTGGGAGTTTTAACAAAAGCACAAAATTAGGAAGTATAGTTAATGTAATATCTGATAGTTTTGGAGACGTCGGTATTAATTCCGAAAAAGGCTTTATCCCTGCATTTGAAATGGAGTTTAACGATATTTATCAATTATTGGACGCAGGTTTGGCTATAGGAAAAAACTGCGGACCAATAATAATAAGTAAACGAAATTTTTTTTCTGATGAACTTGCTGATTGAAAAATTGCAATTCCAGGTATAAACACTACTGCTAATTTACTTATGAAAATTTTTTATCCTAATGCAACAAATAAGAATGTTTATCTTTTTTCTGATATAGAAAATGTTGTACTTGATAATGAGTGTGATGCAGGTCTTGTAATACATGAAACACGATTTACTTATAAAAATAGAGGCTTGCAATTAATAACCGATTTAGGAAACTTATGGGAAAATAAATTTCATGCACCTATTCCTCTGGGTGGCATAGCTATACGAAAAAGTTTAGCCGAGAAAAAATAAGGTCAGGTTTTTTATTGTACTGTTTTTCTGTTGAGGTAAAAAAAACAAAATAAGGTTTATAATAAAACAGAAAAACAAGATTAGCAAAACACATAAAGCTTATATTTTTAAAACCTTAATACCCAATAAAACTAGACCAAATACAAACCTTATTACCTAATTATTAAACGATTTAGCAACTATGAAAAAGATTAAAAAACTCACTTATTAGATTTTTGTAACCCCATTTCTTCACCAATTTTCACCATATATTTTTTTGCAGCTTCGTATTCATTAGGAATAATTCCTTCAAGAATTGCTTCTTTAATTGCAGCTTTTATATCTCCAACAGTTTTTGATGCTGGGATATCAAAAAATGCCATAATCTCCTCACCACTTACGGGTGGTTGAAAGTTTCGTAAAGAATCACGTTGTTCGACCTCAATAATTTTTTTTCGGACATTTTTAAAATTCTCAATATATTGTTCAACTTTCTTTTCGTTTTTTGAAGTAATATCAGCTTCGCACAAAGTCATAAGGGCATCAATATCTTTACCTGCATCTACAATAAGCCGACGAATTGCCGAATCGGTTACAATATCTTCGACAAGAGCAATAGGGCGCATGTGCAAATCAACCATTTTTTGAACAAATTTCATTTTTTCGTTTAGTGGAAGTTTAAATCTCGAAAAAATATTGGGTACCATTTTAGCACCAATAAAATTATGTGCATGAAATGTCCAGCCAATACCTTCAATAAACTTTTTTGTTCTGGGCTTAGCAATATCATGTAATAAAGCTGCCCATCTCAACCAGAGGTCATCGCTATATTTAGCAAGATTGTCTAAAACTTGAATTGTGTGCAAAAAGTTATCTTTATGACTAACAGTGCCATGTTTCTCGATGCCAGCCAATTGATATAACTCTGGAAATATTATTTCTAATAAACCACTTTTGAACAATAATTTGAATCCTGTTGAGGGCTTATCCGCCATAATTATTTTGTTCAATTCAGTATGAATACGTTCTACCGTAATAATATTTATTCTCTCTTTGTTTGTTGTTATTGCGTCAAAACTATTTTTTTCAATATCAAAATTAAGTTGAGTTGCAAACCTAATAGCACGCATCATTCTCAAAGGATCGTCCGAAAAAGTAATATCAGGATCTAAAGGTGTTCTTATGGTTTTATTTTCAAGATCTTTTAAACCATTAAAAGGATCTATCAACTCGCCATAGTTTTGCATATTTAGACTTATCGCCAAGGCGTTGATTGTAAAGTCGCGTCTTTTTTGGTCATCTTCAATACTGCCAGATGCTACAACTGGATTACGTGAATCTTTACTATATGACTCTCGTCTCGCACCAACAAATTCCAATTCCGTATCCATATAATTGAACATTGCTGTTCCATAAGTTTTAAAAATACTAAGATTACTTATTTCAAAATGTTGCGAAAGTTTTCGTGCAAAATCTATTCCATCACCTTGTACAACAATGTCGATATCTTTTTTGTCAGAACGTTTTAACAATTTATCTCGAACAAAACCACCAACGACATAGACCTCAACATTTTCTTGTTGAGCAAGCTTGGCGATTTCAATGAAAACAGGATGATTTAAAAATCCCTTTTTATTTAAGTTTATATTATCCAATTGAACAATTTTTATAAAGGTTTGTTATTTCAAATAATCTTACAAAAATATTAAAAGAATTTTAAAATGACAGAACATCTAACAAAAGAAACATTTATCGAAAAGATTTTTGATTTTGAGAAAGAAAAAGAGTGGAAATACAAAGGTGAAAGACCTGCAATTATTGACTTTTATGCTGATTGGTGTCAGCCTTGTAAAATGGTAGCTCCTGTTATTGAGGAACTAAATGAAGAATACAAAGGCTTAGTAGATGTTTATAAAATTAATACTGAAGACCAACAAGAATTATCAGCTATATTTGGAATAAGAAGCATCCCTTCGTTGCTGTTTATACCTATGGATGCTCAGCCTCAAATGGCTGCAGGTGCAATACCAAAAGATGGTTTTATTCGTGCCTTTGAAGACGTGTTTGGAATAAAAAAATAAAGATTTTGTTTTAGTGGTTTTTGGTTTTAGAAACTGAACAGTGATTTTTCATTAATTTTTGAAAACTCTGTTCGGTTTCTTTTTGTTTTGTATTTGCGTAATTTCAATTTTAATAGTATTTTTGTAAAAACTTTTTTATGTTTTTAATATTAAAATATATAATCTCAATAAATAGAACAGCTCTATTCTTTTAGTATCAAATTGCATTCTTTTCCCATTCTGGGCTTAATTTTAGTTATTAATTTATAAACAATATAAATATGAATATCCATTATATTAATAATGATAAGCTTAGCTTATCAAAAGTACAAGAAATATTAAAAAGCAATTGTAAATTAGAATTGTCTGATGATGCAAAATCAAATATCATTACATGTAGAAATTATCTGGACAATAAATTGAAAACTCATAACAAACCAGTTTATGGTATTAATACTGGATTTGGATCATTGTGTAGCACTTCTATTTCTGATGATGAATTAGAACAATTGCAAGAAAATCTTGTAAAATCTCATGCTTGTGGGATGGGAGATGAAGTTGATCCTGAGATAGTAAGGTTAATGATGTTGTTAAAAATTCATGCTCTTTCTATTGGTAAATCGGCTATTTGTCTCGAAACTGTAGAAAGATTAGTAACACTTTATAATGCAGGAGTATATCCTGTGGTTTATGAACTTGGATCCTTGGGAGCATCTGGTGATTTAGCTCCTTTATCTCACATGGCTCTTGCATTAATTGGAATGGGAGAGGTTAATTATAAAGGTAAAAGACAAGATACAAAAGATGTTTTAATTAAATTGAATCTTAAAGCTTTAAAACTTAAATCAAAAGAAGGCTTAGCTCTGATTAACGGAACTCAGTTTATGTGTGCACATGCTGTTACTGCATTGCTAAGATCAAGAAATATTATTGAAAAATCTGATAAAATTACGGCTTTGTCTATTGATGCATATTTAGGTCTTTTAGATCCATTTAATATTAATCTGCATATAGTTAGACCTCATAACGGACAAATTGAGACATCAAAGAATATAACTAATTTGCTTAAAGATTCTGAAATAATGAATCAAGATAAAGTTGCTGTTCAGGATCCATATTCTTTCCGTTGTGTGCCTCAAGTTCATGGTGCTACAAAAGATACTATAAATTATGTTGAGTCGGTGGTTGAAACGGAGATGAATTCTGTTACTGATAATCCTACAGTTTTCCCTGATGAGGATTTAATTTTAAGCGGTGGAAATTTTCATGGTCAACCTTTAGCATTGGTGATGGATTTCTTAGCTATTGCTCTTGCAGAACTTGGAAGTATTTCGGAGCGTAGAGTTTACCGATTAATTAGTGGTGAGAGAAATTTACCTGCATTCTTGGTTGTAAAGCCTGGTTTAAATAATGGTTTTATGATTCCTCAATATGCTGCTGCATCAATTGTAAGTCAGAATAAACAATTATGTACTCCATCAAGCATTGATTCAATTTCTTCGTCAAATGAGCAAGAAGACCATGTTAGTATGGGGGCAAATGCTGCAACTAAATTATTGAGAGTTGTTTCTAATATTGAACGAGTACTATCTATCGAATTATTTGCTGCTAGTCAGGCACTTTACTTAAGAGAACCATTAAAAACTTCTGATGAATTACAAAAATTCGTTTCTGAATTTAGAAAAGAAGTTCCTTTTGTAAAAGATGATATTGTAATGTATAAAATGATGCACAAAGCTGAGAAGTTTGTTAGAAAAATAAAATAAGCTTTTTTTAGAAATTGATCTTGATGTCAAAACACGCTGGTAAATATAAAAATGATCCAAATCGTTTTCAATATTGGGATTATTCGGCTTCTGGAAAATATTATATTACAATTTGTACGCAAGATAGAGAATATTTGTTTGGTAAAATTGAATCAGGTGAAATGATTTTGTCTGATTATGGCAAAATCGTTAAGGCAGAAATATTGAAAATGCCGGAATATAATAAACGCGTAATTTTGGACGAATGGATTATCATGCCCGATCATGTGCATTTATTAATTGAATTGGGTTCAATGGATTTTGATAATGGTGTATCCGTCGTTGGGGATGCCGTTGGGAAAATTCATGTAGGGAAAATTCATGAATTTTCCCTACATGAATTTTCCCAACTACGTAACCCCAATCATACCACCGAACAATTAAAACAATACCGTGCCGCACGCCGCCGCATGATTATTCCCAAAATATTGGGTAAATTTCAGATGTTAACGTCAAAACAAATTAATATTTTACGAAATACACCAGGGAAAACCAATTGGCAGCATGATTATTATGACCATATTATTCGAGACAATGATGATTATCTGAGGATTAAAAATTATATTATTGATAATCCGAAGAATTGGAATAAAAAATAAAATTGTTAGCGTTCCGAATCATAGTTTGGTATGATATTTTTTATTGTAAAATTTAAATGCAAGTCCTCCACATACATTGAAAGAATTACCTAAATAATTACCATAGTTCCATTCAATATATAAACCTAAATGATTTTTTGGATAGAATGCAAAGCCTACACCTGTATTATATTGAAAATAATTATTTTTTATATAGTAGTATCCACCGACACTTAATGTAGAATATAAATCACATTTAGAATGTGCTTTTTTTATAATTAATGGTAAAATGTGAAAATTAAGTTTAGCATTATAGCTAAATGCTTTTTCATTGAAGTTAATATCCTCCCACTCTTGAGTATTTTCATTAAATTGATTATATTGATAATGAATTTGAGAATAACCAAGATATATTCCACCAGTAAAATAATTAGAAAAACCATAATTCGTTTCTAACGAATATACAAAAGGTGTGTGTCTTATAAGCCTCATTCTTAAAAAGTTAATAGGGGCAAGGATTGTATAGCCAAGTTTTATACCCCACCTGTTTTTAATATATGATGACCCATCAAAGTCTTTTCGTTCAGTTTCTTTCTTTTGTTTTCTTGCGAGTTTTAATTTATTGTCATTTTTTAATGTATTTTCATTAAAGTAAACTTTATAAGAGAAGGACGGAATAATTGGTAAGTAACTTACTTGATATAAACTTATTTTCCGTTCGTCAAGATTAATATCTGTATTGAAATATATTCCACTGCTTTGATCATGTCCATAGAAATAATTATATGGATTTTGCCTATTGTATGCGTTGTAAATCGAAAATGTCCATTCAACAGGTAAGCCTCGGCGTTTGGTTTTTGTAGAATATGTAAGACCAATATCTAGCCTATGATAATCCTTCATTTTATCGGAATTTCTATCACCGTATGTAAATACCTCATAATATCCATTAGACCCGTATGTGTTTTCGTTAGTATATGGTGTGATTTGTCTGCCGATTAGAGGAGTAAAAGGTAATCCTGTTTGATAAACCCAACTAACATTTAAGTTTAGTTTATCGTTTATATCATAATTTACGCTCAAAGATAATGAATGAAGTCTATCAAAGTCGAATAGAAATTCTTCGCCATTATTTATATTATCATATTGTCTAGTAGAGTTTGATAAAGTATATGATGCAAAACCTTTAATTCTTCCTGCATTTTTTCTGAATAAGAATTCAAGACCTCTTGCTGTTCCGCTTCCTCCACTTTCTATTTTATTTTGCCAGTTTTCGTCTCCAAGTATTCCAGAGTATCCTTCTTTTATTGTTGCCAGATTATAGAGTTCTTTGTAGTATGCATTAACTTCAAATAAATATCTGTTTTCCAGAAACTCGCCATGCCAACCAATTGAATATTGATTTGATCCTGCTGGTTTTATGCTGCTATTTGATGGAACCCAGAGTTCATTATTCATAATGTCGCCAGTTGTGAAAATCAAATGAGAGAATTGATTCACATTCATATAACTAAAGTTAATAGTTTGGTTTTTATAAAAATTATAATTCAAATTTACTCTTGGTTCTAGTTTTAAGTCTTGAAAACCATTTGTGTAATAATGAACATATCTTGCTCCAATATTTGCATAAATTTTATTAAATAAGCAAAAATTGTTTTCAAGATATATTGCTGACTCTGACGAGTGAATTGTATTCGCCAGTGGTTGAACATCAAGGTCAGATTTATACACAATACTTGGAGAATGAATAAAATAAGAAGATTGAAGTCCAAAATCAATTGCCCAGTTTTTTAAGAGCTTGTATTGAAATGCCGATCTAAAAGAATAATCTTGGACAATTGCTTGAAGTTTTTCTGAGTACGTAATTGTTTGAGAAGTGTCAGAAATCTCAAAATTTGATTTGTTGCGCAATCTGTATCTAGTGTATGAGATACTTGTTGTCATAAAAAGTTTTGATGAAATTACTCTATTCCATTTAAAAGAACCTAGCCAATTTCCCCAGTTTATGCCGCTATGAGCTTTTGTTGTTAGGTCTATATAGCTTTCATCTAATTTTACCCAATGGTGGAGATAATCATCTCCTTGATAAAAATTAAGATTGAAGCTATTTTTTGTATTCGGTTTCCAGCTTAGTTTCCCATTAAAATCATGGAAACCATACATTACTGTAAAATCATTTGCATCAGATAATTTAGTGAATGTCGCCATTAGTGCATCAACCATTGTTTTTCTTGCTGTTACAATAAAACTCGAGTTTTTTAATGCAAAAGGTCCTTCAAGAGTTAAGGCCGCATCTGTTATTCCGATATTGAAACTTCCTTTGAATAAAGATTTGTCCCCTTCTCTTTGAGTGATGTTCATAATTGATGATAATCTGCCACCATATTTTGATGGAAATCCACCTTTATAAACTTCTATACCATTAATTATGTCAGGATTAAATACTGATATAAATCCACCTAGATGATTAACATGAATTATTGGGACATTGTCAAATAAATATAAGTTTTGACCAATATCGCCACCTCTAACTAATAATTGACTTGATCCTTCGTTTGGAGAAGCAATTCCTGGCATAAGTTGTAAGCCCTTTGCAATATCAGCTTTTCCACTTAGAGATGGTATGAGGCTGAGTTCATTTATCCCTAACTTAGTTACATTAAATTTTGGACTCCCTTCCGAGCTAACAATAACTTCGTTAAGTTGATTTCCTTTTTCAAGATATATTTGAACTAGAGTATCTTTATTATAATCTATTTTAATAGTTTTTGTTGCATATCCAATAAAAGAAATTTGTATTTCTGAGGGAGTTTCAACAATAATACTAAAAAATCCATTTTCATCACTAGCAACTCCATTAGATGTTTCGGTTTGAATAATATTTGCTCCAATTAGGACTTCTCCTGTTTCTTTCTCTTTTACAAATCCAGATATTCTAAGTTTTCCTTGCGAAAATGTAGAAACTGAAACTACTATTATACAGATTAAAAGTATTGTGATTTTTTTCATAAGGATTAATATGTTTGACTGTTTTCAGGAAAAATGGTATCGGAAATAAAATTTGAGTATCCAGCAAAAATTCCGTACCCATTTTCAACATTTGAGTATATTTGAACAGGAGGTGTAGAGCCTGTCAGATTATCGCTATTAACAGCTTGCTTAAATAGGTATAGCTGTTTTAAGTACTTGTAGTAATCGTAATTTATAGAATGTAACTCAACAATATAGGGGTAGGTATCTGCTATATTCCAGCTTGAGCCTCCTGTGAAATAGTTTAAAGACATTGTGTAAATACTGTCAGTTATTAGTTCGTTACTAAAAACTGCTATGGGTAAACCTTCGTTAATTATTAATGGATCATCAATTCCAACAAGATATGCATAAATATTGTCCTCTTCGCCTTCCCAATTAGTTCGCAGAGCCTTTATAACTACTTCAAAATATTTGGTTGTATAAATATTGTTCTCGAATGTAAGCTCCACGGCGGGGTAAATAGTTCCTTCTGGGTCTGTATATGCAAAGTTTTTATGAGTAATGTTTATTATTTTTGCTCTTATCGGTATTATTGCTTCGCAGCTTATCATTTTATACCCAGGGATATCAATCTCACAATTATATTTTTTCCCAGATGTAACTGTAATATTTGAAATATACATTCCGTCTTCACCATTGCTAATAATTTCTTCAAGATTGTCATCTACAAAAAATCTGATTGTTGCATTCTCAATGTATTCAATCTTACCAAAATTTAGACTTGCGCTATACGATAAGTTTATGACTAATGTGCTATCAGCCTGTAGAATACTATTTACAACTGGAGTCTTTTCAATATCAGGAAATTCGCTTTGAACAACTTCCTTGCACGAAGACAGAAGAATTACTAAGTAACAAATTAAGGATATAATTATTATTGGTGTCGTTCTCATAATATTTACGATGTGTATTGTTAAAACAGTTGCAAATATAAGAATAAAATAATGTTTTAAGAATGCAATATACAGGGCAAACTCACACTTTTTTTTGTCATACTTTTTGGATTGCTATGCACCAAAAAATCATGCCAAAAGAAATTCATCAGCATATTTTAAGCCTTGACTTTCACTCCGTTCAGCCAAAGCTTAAAATAAATGAGCCAGCCAGTTGGCTGACTTAAAAGTAATGAAAAACAGTGAAAATTATTTGTGATAAAAAAAAGCTGTCAACTTATAGTTAACAGCTTTTTAAAAATATATTAAAGAAATGCTATTTCATATCAGCAAGTCGTTTGTAGTAGTTATATCTCCATTTTGCATTTTCTTGTGCAGCAGCATATAATACTTCTGCATTCTCTGGGAAATCTTTTTTAAGTGCTGCATATCTTACCTCACCATCTAAGAATTCTTGGAATTTACTCCAATCTGGTTCTTTGCTATCAAGAGTAAAAGGATTTTTACCTTCTGCTTCAAGAAGTGGGTTAAAACGATAATTAGACCAATATCCACATTCAACTGCACGTTTTTCTTCATCTTGAGTTTTACCCATACCAGCTTTAAGGCCATGGTTAATACAAGGTGAGTAAGCAATAATTAATGATGGACCTGGATACGCTTCCGCTTCTTTTATAGTTTTAAAGTATTGACTTTGGCTAGCACCCATTGCAACTTGTGCAACATAAACATATCCATAAGTCATAGCCATTGCCCCAAGGTCTTTTTTACGGGTTTTCATTCCAGAGGCAGCAAATTTTGCAACTGCAGCAGTAGGAGTCGCTTTTGAGGCTTGACCACCAGTATTTGAATAAACCTCTGTATCCATAACAAGAATATTTATGTCTTTACCAGATGCAATAACGTGGTCTAATCCACCAAATCCGATGTCATAAGCCCATCCGTCACCACCAAATACCCAAACCGAACGTTTTGGTAAATAATGTTTCTTAGCCATTACCTCTTTAGCGATTGGATCGTCAAGTTTTTCGATAGCAGCGACTAATCTGTCAGTTGCTTTATCAGCAGCATCAGCATCATCTTTATTTGCTAGCCATTCTTTAGCAGCATCAGCCGCTTCACCTGTCCATTTTGCTTCTTCTAGTAACATCGCAATTTTTTCTCTCATTTTTTCTGTTGCAGCCATCATACCAAAACCATATTCTGCATTATCTTCAAATAATGAATTAGCCCAAGCTGGACCTTTATTACTATTATATGATTTACAGTATGGTGTAGATGGAGCAGATCCGCCATATATCGAAGAACATCCAGTTGCATTGGCAACTATCATTCTTTCACCAAACAATTGAGTAATTGCTTTTATATAGGGAGTTTCACCACAACCAGCACATGCGCCTGAGAATTCAAATAAAGGTTGAGCAAATTGTGAGTTTTTAAGAGTTTTGGTTTTATCTAATACAGTATCTTTATACCCAACAACTTCGTCCATATAATACCAACGATCAACTTCGTCCATCTGAGAACCGAGAGGTTTCATCTCGAGAGCCTTAGTTTTTGCAGGACAAACATCTACACAGTTTCCACAACCAGTACAGTCGAGTACACTTACTTGTATTTTAAATTTATATTCTTTAGTTCCGCCAATTCCTTGAATTGTTTTTGTTCCTTCAGGAGCATTTTTTACTTCCTCGTCTGTTAATAAGAACGGACGAATTGCCGCGTGCGGACATACATAAGAACATTGGTTACATTGGATGCAGTTTTCAGAAATCCACTCGGGAACATTAGCAGCTACACCGCGTTTTTCGTATCTGGTTCCTGCATTTGGGAAAGTACCATCTTCGCGACCATCAAAAGTAGAAACTGGAAGTTTGTCTCCATTTTGCGAATACATCACATCAGCAACTGATGATACAAACTCTGGAACTTCGCGTGTTCTAATAACTTTAAATTTGTCAGCTTTAATATCAGCCCATTCTGCGGGGATTTCAATTTTAGTTACATTACCACCAGCTTCAACAGCCTTATTATTCATATTAATTACCTTCTCCCCTTTCTTTCCAAATGATTTAATAATCATTTCTTTCATTTCTTTCACAGCGAGGTCGTAAGGTATTACTTCAGAAATTTTAAAGAAAGCAGATTGCATAATAGTATTAATTCTATTACCAAGTCCTATTTCTTCGGCAATATTTGTTGCATTAATGATATAGAAGTTTATGTTTTTCTGTGCAAGTGTTTTCTTCATGTGATCTGGAAGGCGTTTTTTTGTTTCTTCCACATCCCAAATAGAGTTAAGCAAGAAACTTCCATTAGGTTTGATCCCTTCTAAAACGTCATAAAGTTCTAAATAAGCAGGAACATGACATGCTACAAAATCGGGAGTAGTTACTAAGTATGGAGCTCTGATTTGTTTGTCTCCAAAACGCAAGTTAGATGCGGTAAATCCACCAGATTTTTTAGAGTCATAAGCAAAATATGCTTGACAATATTTATCGGTAGTTTCACCAATAATTTTTATTGAATTTTTGTTAGCACCAACAGTACCGTCAGAACCAAGACCATAAAATTTACATTCTACAGTTCCTTTACAAAGAATAGAAATATTCTCTTTAAGTGGCAATGATAAATTTGTTACGTCATCATTAATACCAACTGTAAAACGATTTTTAGGTTTTTCTGCCTCAAGATTTTCAAACACTGAAATCATCATAGCAGGTGTAGTGTCTTTAGAAGATAGACCAAAACGACCACCAACAACTAAGGGCTTGTTCTCATCATCATAAAATATGTCCTTCACATCAAGATATAATGGTTCTCCATTTGCACCAATTTCTTTAGTTCTATCAAGAACAGCAATTCTTTTCACTGATTTTGGAAGTACTTTTCTAAAGTATTTTTCTGAAAACGGACGATACAAATGAACAGTAATTAAACCAACATTTTTACCTTGGTCGTTAAGATAATCTACAGTTTCTACTAGAGTATCAGTTATTGAGCCCATAGCAATAACGATATTTTCAGCATCTTTTGCACCATGATAAGTAAATGGGTGATAAGCTCTACCAGTAAGTTTTGTAATCTCCTGCATGTAATCATCAACTACATCTGGGATATTTTCATAAAACTTATTAGCCGCTTCGCGAGACTGGAAATAAATATCTGGGTTTTGGGCTGTTCCTCTAGTAACAGGATTAATCGGATTAAGTGCATTGCTGCGGAATCTCTCTACTGCTTCCCAATCAAGAAGTTTTGCTAAGTCTTCCATTTCGGGACATTCTATTTTTTGTATTTCTTGAGATGTTCTAAACCCATCAAAGAAATGTAAGAATGGGACACGTGTTTTAATAGCAGTTAAGTGAGCAATTGGAGCTAAATCCATTACCTGTTGAACAGATCCAGTTGCTAACATTGCAAAACCAGTTTGTCTAGTACTCATCACGTCAGAGTGATCCCCAAAAATTGATAATGCTTGTGCTGCAAGGCTTCTTGCACTAACATGAAAAACTGCTGGTAATAATTCCCCTGATATTTTATACATATTTGGAATCATTAACAAGAGTCCTTGAGATGCTGTGTATGTAGAAGTTAATGCTCCAGCTTGAAGTGAACCATGAACTGCTCCTGCAGCTCCAGCTTCAGATTGCATTTCTTCCACTCTAACGGTTTGTCCAAAGATATTTTTCTTACCTTGAGCAGCCCATTGATCAACATTCTCAGCCATGTCCGAAGAAGGTGTAATCGGATAAATACATGCCATATCACTAAACATATATGCCACGTGAGACGCAGCATAGTTTCCGTCGCATGTAATAAATTTTTTTGTCTTTGCCATATTCGATATTTTTTAAATAAAATTATTACATTATTTTAGTTACTTTTAAAGAATTGCTAAAATAGTAATTTATATTAATTAAGCCTCTGATTTTTATGTGTTTTATAAATGCTTTCGCAACTTAGAATTGTTCTAAATTACGAAAGCAATAATTGTTCATTTGTTTTTAACGTAAAGTCTGAATTTTATTCCATAATAGACAAAACTCAGACTTTAAAAATATTATATTTTATAGAAGTAGGATATTGACTTACAGTCCTTTATCCATTGTCCATAAAAACTCCTCGTTTGTTGGTACTTGCATTAGTCTAGTTCTCATAAATTCCATTGCTTCAATTGAGTTCATGTCGGCTAAGAATTCTCTAAGTATCCACATTCTGTTGATAAGGTCTCCAGCCATAAGCAAGTCTTCGCGACGAGTACTTGAGGCAACTATGTCAACTGCTGGATAAATTCTACGGTTAGATAATTTTCTATCTAATTGAAGTTCCATATTTCCAGTACCTTTAAATTCCTCAAAGATAACTTCGTCCATTTTGCTTCCAGTTTCTGTTAAAGCGGTAGCTAAAATTGTAAGTGAACCACCATTTTCAATATTTCTTGCTGCTCCAAAAAATCTTTTAGGTTTGTGCAATGCATTTGAATCTACACCACCCGACAGAACTCTACCTGAAGCAGGAGCTACTGTATTATAAGCTCGTGCTAGGCGTGTTATTGAGTCAAGTAAAATAACAACATCATGTCCACACTCAACCATACGTTTTGCACGTTCTAAAACGATATTAGAAATTTTCACATGCCGCTCTGCTGGTTCATCAAAAGTAGATGCAATAACTTCAGCATTAACATTTCTGGCCATATCAGTAACCTCCTCAGGTCTCTCGTCAATGAGCAATATCATAAGATAAACTTCAGGGTGATTTGCAGCTATTGCATTTGCAATTTCTTGTAAAAGCACAGTTTTACCTGTTTTTGGTTGAGCTACAATTAATCCTCTCTGTCCTTTTCCAATAGGTGTAAATAAATCAACAATTCTAGTTGAGAAAGTTGTTTTCCCATTACCTGTAATATCAAATTTTTCGTCAGGAAATAGTGGCGTTAAGTGATCAAACGGTATTCTATCACGCATAATTGCAGGATCGATACCATTTATTTTAAGAACCTTAATTAACGGAAAATACTTCTCGCCTTCTTTTGGTGGTCTAATGCTTCCTTCAACAGTGTCTCCAGTTCTTAGTCCAAAAAGTTTTATTTGTGATTGAGAAACATAAACATCATCAGGTGAATTTAAATAATGATAATCAGAAGATCTCAAAAAACCATAACCATCTTGTATTATTTCTAGTACACCAATAACGACAATAATGCCAGAAAAATCGTAATGATTTTCTTTCTCTTGCTTACGATCTATCTCATTTCCATTTTTAGTATTACCAATATCTTCCTTATTTGAGCCAATATTTTTAGAGATATCATTAGATTTTGGTTTACGCAAAACTAATTTTTTATCAGCAATTTTATTTTCAGCATTAGTATTTTCAATGGATGCTTTTTTCTCTTTAACTTCAGGTTTTGGTTTAACCTCTTTGGTAGTAACATTTTTTGTCGGGGTAGTATTCTCTACCTTTTTATTTTCTTTCAAAACAGGGGGAGTTGATGCTCTAGGCTCTTTTTTCTTTTGCTGAGTTTTAGTTTTTTTATCAGTTTTAACACTTGTGTCTTTATTGTCTTTGTCTTTTAGCTTTTGGTCGCTAAAAAGATCTGTTGGTTCATTATCGGTATTCTGTTTTGGTTTTTTGTCAGTTGCCTTGTTACCTGCCGTACTATAGGCTTTAAGCACCTTAGTTTTAGTACGAGGACGTTTTTGTTGAAAATTATCTGGCTTTGTCTGCTCATTTGAGGCCTTAATAGCTTGCAAATCGAGAATTTTATATATTAATTCTTTTTTTCTAAATGAGTCAACCTTGTGCACACCAAGGGTTTTAGCAATTTCTTTTAACTCCGGCAATAACTTGGAAGTTAATTCTAATATATCATACATATTTTTAAGAGTGAATTTTATTGAACATAAAAATTTGATTTTAAATCCTTTTGAGAAAATAATTAAGGACTATCAAAAACATTGCAAAAATAAAGAAAAAAAATTAAATAAAAAAATAAAACATAAAAAAACGCAATAAGTTATTAACAGTTTCAATTAAAAAAAGTAAAAAAAAAGCAACCTCATTACATTTTATACGTTAAAACAATAAGAGACAAAAAACTAAATCGTGTGAGACAATTAAAAATAACAAAACAAGTAACCAATCGAGACAGTCCTGCATTTGAGAAATATTTGCATGAGATAGGTCAAGAAGATTTGATTTCTGCTGAAGAGGAGATTGAACTGGCACGCCGCATTCGTAGTGGAGATGAGTTGGCACTCAACAAACTTGTATCGGCAAACCTACGTTTCGTTGTATCAGTAGCAAAACAATATCAACATCAAGGCTTAAATCTACAAGACCTTATTAACGAGGGGAATTTAGGTCTGATTAAAGCCGCCAAACGTTTTGACGAAACACGTGGATTTAAATTTATTTCCTATGCAGTTTGGTGGATTCGTCAATCGATTCTTCATGCTCTTGCTGTTCAAGGACGTATGGTTAGATTGCCTTTGAATAAAATTGGCATGATAAATAAAATTAATATTGCCGCTAATAAATTAGAACAAAAGTACGAACGCGAACCTACTACCGAAGAGATTTCAATTGAAATTGATGTTAAGTGTTCCGATATTAAAGAAACTATAAAATCAAATACTAGATTTATATCAATGGACTCTCCACTAAGTCAGGATAAAGATGATGATTTTAACTTATATGACCTCTTAGGGATGCAAGACAGCGTTCCGCCAGATAAAGAATTACTGCAAGAATCTCTTGAAATAGAAATAGAAAGAACTCTCGAAGTCCTTGGAGAAAGAGAAGCTCAGATTATTAGATTGTATTATGGACTTGGAAAATGTACCCCAAAAACATTAGAAGAAATTGGAGAAGAATTTGAACTTACACGAGAAAGGGTAAGACAATTAAAAGAATCTGCAATAAGAAGATTAAAACAATCAACTAAACATAAGAGGCTTAAATCCTATTTATTTTAATGCATAATTAGGTCAGTTTTGAGGAAAGGAGGTACAAGTTAGTCCTCCTTTTTTTACATACTGCGAGCCTAAGAAAAAACCACATAATACCAACAAAAATTTGGGTTTTGATAAACAAATTAGTATTTTTGAAAAATAATTATGAATATCAAGTATGAAAGAAATAATTCTTGCACCATCTTTATTGTCAGCAGATTTTAATAATTTACAAAAAGATATTGATATGATAAACCGCTCTCAAGCAGATTGGTTTCATCTTGATATTATGGATGGCGTTTTTGTGCCAAATATTTCATTTGGGTTTCCTATAGTAAAGCATATAAAAAAGCTTGCAACTAAGCCATTAGATGTTCATTTGATGATTATCCAACCTGAAAGATATATCGAAGATTGGAAAAATGTAGGAGCTGATATTTTAACTGTACACTACGAGGCTTGTACACACTTACATCGTACAGTACAGCAAATTAAGTCCTTTGGAATGAAAGCTGGTGTTTCTTTAAATCCTCATACATCAGTCGATTTGCTTCAAGATATCCTTCCTGAACTTGATATGGTATTAATTATGTCGGTAAATCCAGGATTTGGTGGGCAATCTTTTATCAAAAATTCTTTTAAAAAAATAGAAAAACTTCGATTAATGGCAGATATTATAAACCCCCAACTAATTATTCAAGTTGATGGTGGTATTGATAAAAACAATTATCACGAAGTTGTGAAAATGGGTGCAAATGCATTGGTAGCTGGTTCTGCCGTTTTTGGTGCGGATAATCCAGAGGAGATGATAAAAACATTAAAGTCATTTTAAATTTATTTTGCAATATCTATAAAACTATCTGACCAAAAAATATAGATTAGAACGGTTTTTGCATACAAAACTTATTAGCATTTGTATTTGTGATTACTTAAATATTGTATTATGAAAAACTATTTAACTTTAGCTTTTGCTCTACTTACACTTGTATCATTTAGTCAAGAAACTTTATCGTACGAGTATTTAAACGTGAATAATGTTAAAGCTTTAATTAATCCAATTGGGAATCAATTTAACGATTTTACAGGAAGTTCTTGTTTTCATATTCCCTCTGATAGTTCAACATGTTCTATTTTTAACTCATCTTTGTGGATTGGTGGTATAGATGAAAATAATCAATTGAGATTTGCTGGTGAACAATATAGACAAAGAGGTAGAGATTTTTTTCCTGGCCCTCTAGTTGCAAGTGGATCTTATATAGGTACTGTTTCAGACTCGGTTTCTCAATCATGGAATAGAATTTGGCGAATGACCAGAGAAGAGATAAATCAGTTTATTATATGTTATAATAACCCCTCATATCCTTTGTATGAAATCCCAAA
>JAQUBO010000044.1 GCA_028686735.1 Bacteroidales bacterium | reverse complement strand
TTCTCAAAATTTGACTAATAATAAAACCACAAATACCTTGTCAAGCCCCTGACTAACAACTCATTATAAACCAACCAAGAATAATGCGATGAACGGCTTTAGCCCTCACTGAAAGTAATAATGCGGGTTAAAGAATTCATCAACACCATCAATAATAAACAACTAAAGACCTTTTAAATAACTGGGATGTATTTTCCTTACTCACCAAAGAATGAAATCAAAATATTACTTAAAATTTATTAACTTCGCAGCGATTATGTGCAAAGATTTTATCATAATAGCTGGTCCGTGTAGTGTTGAGTCTAAAACTCAAGTCATAGCAACTGCGAAGGAACTAAAGAACACAATCTCTCCTGATTTTTTTAGAGCGGGAATATGGAAACCTCGTACACGTCCTGGAAGTTTTGAAGGTGTAGGAGAAAAAGGTCTAAAATGGCTACAGTCTGTACAACAAGAAATAGGAGTTAATGTTATTACCGAAGTAGGATGTGCAACTCATGTCGAAAAACTAAGCAAGTACGATATAAACTCCTTTTGGATTGGTGCTCGTACAGTTGCAAATCCATTTTCGGTTCAAGAAATTGCAAAAGCACTAAAAAATACTGACGTAAATGTATTTGTAAAAAATCCTATCCACCCCGATATTGAACTATGGATTGGTGCAATAGAACGCTTTTTGTATGCAGGTATTAAAAATGTTTATGCAATTCACAGAGGGTTTTATCCTTACGAAAAAACGCATCTGCGAAATGTTCCGAGATGGGAAATACCGATAGAGCTTGCAAGAAGATTTCCAGATATTAAGATTATTTGCGACCCAAGCCATATTGCTGGAGACACAAAATATATTGCCGAAATTTCTCAGCGGGCAATAGACCTTAATATGTGTGGTTTAATGATAGAATCGCACCATAAACCGGAAAATGCTCTAAGCGATAAAAAACAACAACTTAAACCTGAGGAATTAAAATCAATACTTAGTTCGCTAAATTTTCGAACTGCGAAAACTAGCGATGATACTTACAAAACAAAACTTGAATATCTGCGCGAAAAAATAGATATAATTGACTATCAGTTGATTGACATGTTAGAACATAGGTTTAAGTTAGTCGATGAAATTGGAGAATTGAAAAAACCGCACAATATAACAAGCTTGCAATTAGACCGTTGGAAAAGCATTGTGGAAACTCGCCTTAATTATGCAAACACAGACAACATTTCGAGAGACTTTTTGCTTAAAATACTCCAGATGATTCACAAGGAATCTATTCAAAGACAAAATGATGTTTTTGGGGATTAAAACGATTATCCGCATTTTTATTTCTCATGCAATACATAATAGAGTACACATTTTAAAAGAATGCTCTCAATTGTACTCCTCCAGTGTGAATAATCTCAGCATCCTGCGATTTTCGGGCATTGTAGTTTAAGTTAATTTGTAAGCCATTAGCGAGTTGCCGTTGAAAGTTTACAGACCATGTAAGATTAGAACCGGGCATTAATCCTTGAAGCATTTCATAAGCAATTGCTGTATTGGTTGCAGCATTAAAATCGTAATAAATATAATTAAATGTAGCACTTAAGGCTCCTTTTGAAACTGAGCTTAAGCGGTACTCAAGTCCAGCGTCATGGATATCTAAAACTTCTCCTCCAGCGGTATTGTTCTTAGTTTTATACTCGTATTTAAGCGTAATTCTATTATTTAAATTTGGTTGGATATTTAATTGCGATTCGTTTGACATTAATTCGATATTATAATCTTTATTGGTAAAAAACTCAGAAGAATACGCTTTATCTCCAAGTTGTGAACTATTTTGGACACTGACAATTTTTCCACGATTATAACGTAATAACAAATTATGATTAAAATTAGTTCTAGTGTCAAAGCCTGAAACTAATAAAATTTTACTATTATTTGACTGTATTATATAGTCAATGCCAAAACCGGGCTTTCCACGATTTAAAGAAAAACTATTACGTATCGAAGAGTTAAGATTTACAAGTTGAGCTTCATCAACATTTGTATTAAACGGATTTGCATATTCTAGAAGCTCTGAAGAAGTGTTTTTTTGTGAAATTCTATATGCAAATTGGTCGGAGAAACGACTAAGAAATTTTCTTATTCCCGTTTTAGAACGCCAAGCCACTTCGGGGCTAATTTTAAGACTTTGATTAAATTGATTGCTATAGGTTTTGATATAATCGGTTGTAGGTATTAATACTCTAATAAAACTTGCCTCATCAATAAAATTCGCAAGCTCAAACTCATCTAATTCTTGAATTCCATTTCCATTATAATCAGTCCAGGCAAAAACACCTTGTCCAGGAGCAACTTCGATATATGAAAACTCGGTTTTACGCTCAAGTCCCGAACCAATCTCATACAAAGTTGATGAACTAACCACTCCTTTAAAAAGTCTAAAACTATATTCGGCTTTACCAGTCATATTGTTTTCCGAATTTCCATCATATAAACTAGTATCCATCACTTGCAATTGGCGATAATTAAAAACTGTTGTCAATCTTGATTTTGACTTTAATATTAAAGTAGTTCCAACATTAATGTCTTGAGAAACTGTTGATTTTTGAAGCATATTGTTTTTTGGCAACTCATCGCTACGATATTTGTAGTTGATGAAATATTTATTTTTTGTACTATCAGAATTAGAAACAAACGCTTCAAGTTGATTAAAATTAAAACTATTAAGTGTAATACTGTCAGATTGTATTGTATTCCATATATTTCGTTCGGATATCTCTTTAATCCCAACATTAAGCTTCCATAAATCCTTAGAAATGAGTACGCTATGTCTTAGAAACTCAGTATTATACAAATTACTCTCTGATGTTAAAAGACTTGCTACTCCGCTAATATTCCATGTGCCAAAACGTAGTTTAGTTGAAGCATTATTTTGTAATCCCGAATATTCTGCTCCTCGATTAATATAAGAAGTTCCAATACTTGAGTTTCCAATTTTTTTATTTAATAGAAAGAGTTCAGCATTCACAAGATTTTCGTTGTTCTGAGGATAAATTGACTCAAGATTCCAATTACGAGTAAATTCGGTTTCCCGAAAATTCTCAACTGCCTGAAAATTTCTCTCAATAAATCCATAAGATATATTTGCACCAAACTGAGTGTTTTTTGTTTTGATAATTTGTTGCTCAACACCAATTTTGGCAGCATACCCTTTATCATTTTTAGAATCAAGCTTAGAAAAAGTATTTACATCGTTATTGCTATATGCTAACTCAAAATTCATTATTGTTTTATCAGTAATTTTACTTACTCCCCCCAGACTTATTACCTGTTTTTTCTTTGGTGTAATTATTTTTTTAAACGGGATATAATCTCCTTGTGGCACTCCATTTATCGGAGCAACCCATTCGTAAACTCTTCCGTTTGCAGCCGAGACCCCTTTTCTGTAATTTCCTTTATTTGCTCCCACCAAAGAAAAACTTATACGATAAAATGCAGAATCGGGATTTGTGTTATAAACAAAAATAGAATCATATAAAACCCCCTCTACAATTGAATCGATAAGTGCATATCTAATTTCTGCGGATTCGAATTCAAGACTATCATAACCTGGTACAATTGCCATATTCAAATTATCGCCAATTCCAGCAAGCAAAGCTCTATCATCGGTAGTTATTGTTTGATCAAAAGCTTGATTTTTATTATCACTTTCATCATAAATATTTAACCAAAATTCATTATTGCCAATTTTTATTTCATTAGATGTTGTTACCAAAAATCTTGTGTAATTTCGATCAGAATATTCAAATTCTACAATTATTCTTTTGTCCTTATTAATTGGCTGATTTGCAGTAAAAACAATTTCACCTAGATTATAATCAATAACATAATCATTTTCGGCACCTCTCTTTAACAACATACCGTCGATATAAACCCTCTCTGTACCTGCTAGCACAATAATAAATGTTTCATTATTAGCACCAGAAAGTCTATATGGCCCTTGATTTCCCTCTACAGCCTTTAATTCTTGTCTTTGTAGCTTTCCTTTAGCAACGGCACCACTAACCGAAGTACTTATCAAAACATCTTTTTCATACTTAGTTTTAAAACCAGTATTATATTTTATTTCTGCTCCTTGTGCTTTTTTGTAATAATTAAGAAAATATCCTCGTGGTTTCTTCAACTCAAAATCTCCAGCAATAAGAGAAAAATTATCATTATACAGTTTAATAAATACTTTGTCGAACTCCTGCAATTGTTGCGATGTGCCATCAGGTTGAATCGGAATATTATTATCACTTATCGCAGCAGTAATAAAAAGATCGTTATTTAGTTTTCCATCTAATTGAAGATTTAAACTGCTATTGACAATTACATCTTGTGCGTTTCCAAAACTAATGCCTCTACTTATGCTCCCTTTTCGTGACAGACTGCTTTGCGAAAAACTCGATTTATAATCTTCCTGGCTAAAAACATATTTATAACTCGCTTGCTCATCTTCGACACCAACTAAAAATTTAGATCTGTCAAAAAGCGAAACAGGCTTAAAAAAGTTAATTGGAAAAGTTTTGTAATAAATTATAAGTGTGTCAATGTCGGGCGGCGAATTAAAAACAAGAACAGATTTTTCAAAATCAAAACTATAATCTAAGCCTTCGATTGGATTATTATTTTTATCGTAAAACATAAGACTACTTTGTACAACACTCAAGGAGTCGAGAAAAATGCTGTCGGCACTTGGTTTGATTGTAAGACTATGCACATTAATTAAAGTAGAATCAATCTGTGCCAACAAACTAAACTGGGTAACTATAAAAGATAATATTAATATGTATTTCTTCAATACTTGTTTTATTGCAAAAATAATCAATATTGATTACAATCAAATTTATAACAATTATGGGATAATAACGAAATTGTGTAAGGAATTGTTTTGTTGCAACTTGAAATTGACAAAATTCCATAAGAAACTCTTTTAATAGAGACGGTAACTGTTAATTTTAACCCCAAAAATTACGGATTCACAAAATTCACGAAGCTTACATTTTTATACTAATGTTATTCTTCGAGTAACTAGAAGAACAAATTAGTAAAAAAGCAAGCACAATGTTTGCTCTATAATTACACGGAGTACTTAAATCTTTACTAGCGACCTTGGCGGTTTACCCTTGCGTACATTTCGACTCCGGTAAATGCAACGCTTTGTGGTTAAAACTTTTCACAAAGTTCCTAAGCTTACTTTAATTTTATAAATATATGTTTAATGTGAGTTTTTTCGACTTCGCGTTCATCAATAATAAAATATTTATTAAGCGACTTAAATAGCGGAGTTAATTTTGAAAACCCATAATTTCTTGGGTCAAAATCGGGTTTCTTTTTTATTATCAAGGCTCCTACTTCGGCCAAAAACGCCCATCCACTATCATCCGCAATTGCATCAACACTATTTTTTAGAAGTCCAATAAGATTTTTACTAATTTTCTCTACATCAGCAGATTTATCCTTATCTTGAGATTTTTCAGTTTTTGAATTTTCGGATTTTCTAATATTTAACTCTGAGATTATCTCAATATATATAAATTTATCGCAAGCAACAATAAATGGGCTCGGAGTTTTCTTTTCTCCAATTCCAATAACAAGCATCCCCGATTCGCGTAATCGTGTTGCAAGCCGAGTAAAATCGCTATCACTTGATACCAGACAAAAACCGTCAACTTTTTGATTATGCAAAATATCCATTGCATCAATTATCATTGCAGAGTCGGTAGCATTTTTTCCTTGTGTATAACTATATTGCTGTATGGGAGTAATAGCATGTTCAAGTAATGCTGGCTTCCAACCCGATACTGTTGGCTTGGTCCAATCTCCGTAAATTCTTTTTATTGTTGGAACACCAAGTTTCGCAATTTCTGCAAGCATACCCGAAATATTTGAATATGGAATATTATCAGCATCAATAAGAACTGCTAATTGTAAATCATCTGTGTTTTTCATTTTAATTAGTGTTTGTTATTATATTCACAAAGATATTAAAGTTTAATTATTATTTGATAATAGATAATTTTTTATTAAAATTCTGATATCTCATCAAGCTCAGTTTTGCTTTAAATAAACCAAAGTCTTTATAAGAATAATAAACTTAAGTTTTTACACTCGCATTATTAATCTTTGAAAATAATTTAATAATTTCTGTTTGTTTCTTATCTTTATCCCCTATTAAAAGCAATGAAAAATGGCAATGAAATTCGGTAAAACATGGTGGGGAGAGCATTGGCTTCGGTCGTTACAAAATGTAGATTATGATAACAGATTACCTCGTGGTGCAACCTATGCTCGTCGTGGCAATGTACTTAGCATAAAGATAAAAGAAAACAGAATATCTGCCAAGGTTTCGGGAAGCCGTAAAACTCCATACAATGTTGACATAATTATTCCACCTTTTTTTGAAGAGGATATTAATGTGCTTATGTCAAAAATCATAGAGCGTCCAGCACTTATTTCAAAGTTATTAAATCGCGAACTCGACCCTTCTATACTTGACATTGCAAACGAAATAGGCTTAAAAGTATTCCCAAAACAATGGACAGATTTTAAAATGCACTGTTCGTGTCCAGACTGGGCAGTACCATGTAAACATCTTGCTTCTGTAATTTATATACTTAGCCGCGAAATTGACAATAATCCGTTTCTTGTATTTGAAATTCATAAAGTAAAACTTTTAGAGGAGCTTAAAAAACGTGGAATATTTATAGCTGACCAAAAGAAAACAGAAATTCTTAGCTTGGATAAAATTTTAAAAACAAAAAAGCCAAAGAAATCAACAAAATCTGAAACCTACGAAGATGCGGTTTATGAACTTGTCGATTTTTCGCAATTAGAAAATATGACAGAACCCTTGGTTCAATTATTGCCAGACGAGCCGCCTTTTTACCCTTCAGGAAATTTTAAAGATAAATATTCAGCACAAATTAATCGTATCTCAAAAGATGCGAACCGAATTTTAAACAAAACCCTTAATCTTGAGTTTCTGTTCCCTGATTTCATTCCGCCCAAAGAACCCGATTTGTCAAATAGAACAAAATTAAGCTTGCAAATAAATAAAAACAATCAAATATTTATTACTGGACAAGATCACAATATTTCTAAAATCGAGCAACTAATACCTGCATTATTTCAGTTAAATCCTGATATGCTGCGTGATTATGAACCCTCGGTTGTGGCTTTTCATAAACTATTATTAGCTACAATACAATTATTAGCAAAAGGCTTAATTATACCGCAAATTATTAAGCTAGAAAACACAGAATTTGCTATCCGTTGGCTACCTGCAACCATTGACAATAAAGTAAAAACAGTAATTGCCAAACTTAACGAGATTATTCCACAAGGATTATTGCTTACCAGTAAAATAACGAATAAGAAAGAGGAATTTTTACAAGTCAAAAATCAAACAGTTGAACTTCTAACTGTTTTTATTAATGCATTATTAGTTCAGTTATCAAAAACCTCAAATAATGATTTATACGAAGATTTGTTTTTTAAAAATAGAACTTACGGCTTTACAGATGTAGGCGAAAATGCTATAAGCGGAGGTATAAAAGTTTGGATAGATAGATACCATTTAACATCCGAAAATTATAAACCAGTAATTATTGTTTCAGAATTACCCGACGAAGAGTTTGATGTGCAAATAAGCATTGATGATACTACTAAACCTGATGAGTTTCCAATACCTTTAAATGATATCCTTAAAGAAAACCAATACGAAAAACAGCGTTTTAAAATATTACAGTCTTTGTCTTTATTGTCTCCATTTATTCGTGGTATTGATGATTACATTAATTGTGGTGGTATTACGCCTGTACGCTTTAACAACAATGAGTTTGCTCCTTTTCTTGTAGAGGTATTGCCCGCCATACGATTATTAGACATAAATACCGTACTTCCGAAATCATTAGAAAAACTGTTGCGTCCAAGAGTATCAGTAAAGCTGGAAAGAACTCAAGAAACTCAAGGCTTTATTCGTTTAGATGAGCTGCTTTCTTTCAATTGGCAGGTCGCTATTGGAGATACACTTGTCTCGCAAGAAGAATTTAACCAACTATTAGAAAAAGCCTCAAGGCTATTTAAATTTAAAGGAAACTATATTTATGTAAGCGATGCTGATATCGAAAAACTCCATAAATCTTTAACAAACAATAAACCACTAAATTCGTACCAATTATTACAAACTGCATTGTCAGAAGAATACCAAGGTACTCCTATTTCGCTATCTGACGAGGTTCGTACTTTGGTAAACGAATTAACAACAATCGACAATATTTCACTTCCAAAAGGCTTAAACGCAGACCTTCGACCCTATCAATTACGCGGTTATTCGTGGATGTACAAAAACAGCCGTATTGGATTTGGAAGCATTATTGCTGATGATATGGGACTAGGAAAGACTATACAAGTTATCTCTGTTTTACTAAAATATAAAGAGGAAAATGCGATTAATGATAAACACAAAGCCTTGGTAGTTGTCCCCACAGGATTATTAATTAATTGGCAGTTAGAAATAGAAAAATTTGCTCCTTCGTTAAGCACATATATTTATCACGGCACAAGTCGAAATTATAAAAAATTTAATGCCGATATAATGTTGACAAGTTATGGAATACTGCGTAGTGATGTTGATTTGTTGAAAAAGCAAAAATGGCAAATTATGATTATTGACGAAGCACAAAACATAAAAAATCAAGTTACTGCTCAATCGAAAGCAATCAAAAGCATACCTGCAAATATAAGAGTTGCTATGAGTGGAACTCCAGTTGAAAATCGTCTTACTGAGTTTTGGTCAATTATGGATTATGCTAACAAAGGCTATCTAGGTAATATCAAATCGTTTAAATCTGAATATGCCAATCCGATACAAATGTATAATGATAAGCAAGTTGCAGCTAAGTTTAGGAAAATAACACAGCCTTTTATGATGAGACGAATGAAAACTGACAAAACGATTATTTCTGATTTGCCTGATAAAATTGAACAAAACCAATTCGCTATATTAACAAAACAGCAAGCCTCATTATATGAAAAAACTATGCAAATAGCAATGAATGAAATAGAAGGCTGTTCGACTGATAACAACAAATCGCTTTTCAAACGGCAGGGATTGGTGTTACAGATGATAATGGCATTAAAGCAAATTTGCAATCATCCAACACAATTTTTGAAAAATAAAAAAATAGATGCTACACTTTCGGGGAAAACAGAATTATTGTTAGAGCTATTAGACAGTATTATTGATAGTGGCGAAAAAGTCCTTGTTTTCACACAATTTAAAGAAATGGGGCTGTTATTAGAACAATTTATTCAAGAAAAATTTGGAGAAAAACCAATGTTTTATCATGGTGGTAGCAGTGTAAAAAAGCGGGAAGAAATGATAAACAATTTTCAAAACAATAAAGCAGACAAAATATTTTTACTTTCACTTAAAGCTGCTGGTACTGGTTTAAACCTTACTGCGGCATCACACGTAATACATTACGACTTATGGTGGAATCCTGCAGTCGAAAACCAAGCCACAGATAGAGCTTATCGCATCGGACAAAATAAAAACGTAATGGTTCATCGATTAATTACAAAAAACACATTTGAGGAACGTATTGACGAAATGATTCAAAAGAAAAAACATTTATCAGATATGACAGTCGCAAGCGGCGAAAATTGGATTGGAAAACTAAGCAATAAAGAATTAAGAGAGATTTTTAAGTAGTCTTTGCAAAAACCGAGTTTATTAATTTCCCCAGCTTTCTCTATCCAAACTTCTATAATGAATTGCTTCGGCTATATGTGAGGATTTAATATCATTGACACCTTCAAGATCGGCGATTGTACGTGAAAGTTTAATTATTCTATCATAAGCTCTGGCAGAAAGATCGAGTTTTTCCATCGCTACTTTAATCAACCCTAAACAAGCTTCGTCAAGAGGGCAAAACTCTTTAATCATTTTAGAACTCATTTGAGCATTTGAATAAACATTTTTGCGATTTTTAAATCTGGCTGTTTGTATTTTACGTGCTGCGATAACTCTTTTTTGAATTTCGCAACTTTTTTCGGCAGGCTTAACATCAGAAAGTTTATCAAAACTTACAGGTGTTACTTCGAGATGAATGTCAATTCTATCTAATAGCGGCCCCGAAATTTTGCTCATATATCGTTGCACCATAGTTGGAGAACAAACACATTCTTTTTCAGGATGATTGTAATATCCGCAAGGACAAGGGTTCATCGAAGCAACAAGCATTAAACTGGCAGGATATTCAACTGAAAACTTGGCACGAGAAATCGTAACAACTCTATCTTCTAATGGCTGACGCATAACTTCAAGCACTGTTCGTTTAAATTCGGGAAGCTCGTCAAGAAAAAGTACTCCGTTATGAGCAAGAGAAATTTCACCAGGTTGTGGATAAGTTCCACCTCCAACAAGTGCAACATCAGAAATTGTATGATGCGGCGATCTAAAAGGTCTTTGGAGTATCAGTGAGCTTCCATCTGTAGTTTTTCCTGCAACCGAATGAATTTTTGTTGTTTCAATAGCCTCATCAAGACTCAAAGGCGGTAAAATACCGGGCATTCGTTTTGCAAGCATTGTTTTCCCTGATCCTGGCGGACCGATAAGCACAATATTATGTCCGCCTGCAGCCGCAATTTCTAATGCCCGTTTAACATTTTCCTGACCTTTAACATCCGCAAAATCAATTTCTGTTTCGCGAACTCCTTTCGCAAATTCTTTTTCAACATCAACTTCAACACGCTTGAGTTCGGTATCTCCATTTAAAAAACCATAAACCTCTTTAATGTTTTTTACCCCATAAACCTCAATTCCTTCAACAACAGCAGCTTCTAAAGTGTTTACTTCGGGCAATATTACTCCTTTAAAACCAGCTTCTTTAGCATTTATTGCAATTGGTAAAGCTCCTTTAATCGAATTTACATTTCCGTCTAAAGACAGTTCACCCATAATAATATAATTTTCAATATTTTCGGAGTTTAATTGCTCCGAAGCAGCTAAAACCCCAACAGCAATTGGTAAATCATAAGAGGAACCTTCTTTGCGTAAATCGGCCGGGGCCATATTTATTACAATCCGCTTCCCTGGCCACTTAAACTCATTATTATTAAGAGCACTAATTATTCTTTGCTGACTCTCCTTTACCGCAGAATCGGGCAATCCAACTAAATAAAAATTTATACCTTTTGAAATATTAACTTCAATTGTTATTGTACTGGCATTTATACCATCAACTGCACTTCCGTAGGTTTTTACTAGCATATCTTAATTCTTTCAGGATTGTTTTGTAAAGATAATAAATAAAAATATTTTATTGCAAGAAATTTATATTTACTACTTAAAATATCAAAACTCTAAACTATGCTAGTTGAGTTATAGTTCATTTTCGCACTCCACCTAACGCCAAACCGTTCTTAATGAAAATCAGATGCATCATGCTCAATTAAAAAAAATAACTAATTTTGCGGTTTGAAAACAAAAGACATAATGCAAAGAAGAAACATAGATTTAATGGCTCCGGTTGGTTCTTATGAATCTTTAATGGCCGCTATACAGTCGGGAGCAAATTCGGTTTATTTTGGAATTGAAAAGTTAAATATGCGAGCACGATCGGCAAATAATTTCACTTTTGAGGATTTGCACAAAATTATTGATATTTGTAAGCAAGCAAACGTAAAAACTTATTTAACAGTTAATACAATTATTTACGATAGCGAATTAGAGAAAATGCGTCAAGTGATTGATGCGGCCGCTGAGGCGAAAGTTACAGCAGTAATTGTTTCGGATATCTCTGTAATGCAGTATGCACGTAAAAAAGGCGTTGAAGTTCACGCCTCGACACAACTCAATATTTCGAACATCGAAGCTGTTGAATTTTACTCAAATTTTTGCGATGTTATTGTAACTGCACGAGAACTAAGCCTTGATCAAGTTGCCGATATTACACATTTGATAAAAAAACGAAATATAACAGGGCCAGCAGGTAATTTAGTTCAGATCGAAATATTTTGTCATGGTGCTTTATGTATGGCAGTATCTGGTAAATGTTATCTGAGTTTGCATGAATATTATCATTCGGCAAATAGAGGTTCCTGTCTCCAAACCTGTCGTCGTCCATATATGCTTACTGATAAAGAAACCGGAGCCGAAATAGAAGTTGATAACGAATATCTTATGTCGCCCAAAGACTTATGTACAATTGGCTTTATAGATAAAATAATTGATGCTGGAGTAAGTGTACTTAAAATTGAAGGTAGAGCACGCTCGGGAGAATATGTAAAAACGGTTGTTGAATGTTATAACGAGGCCATAAACTCTGTTTTAAACGGAACATATTCGCAGAAAAAAATAGACGATTGGACAGCTAAGCTTAGTACGGTTTTTAATAGGGGTTTTTGGAATGGATATTATTTGGGACAACGACTCGGAGAATGGTCTAAAGTGTATGGCTCAAGAGCAAAACAAACAAAAGTATTTCTTGGGAAAGTTCTAAACTATTATGATAAACAAAGCGTAGCGGAACTCCGCATCGATACTGGCGAAATGCTCTCAATAAACGATGAGATAGTTTTTCTTGGACCTACAACAGGTGCTGTTCAACAATTTGTTAAAGAAATGCGTAAAGAACAAAAGCCTGTTAAAACTATCAAACAAGGAGAGTTGTTCTCAATGCTAACCGACAGTCTTGTGAGAAGAGGAGATAAACTTTATAAACTTGTGGACACCGAAGAACTGAAAAAACAACAAAGAGCACAAAAGAAATAACTCAATAAATAACAAATTAAGTTTTGAGAAAACCTGATTTAAAGAAATAATTAAGATGATCATTAATTTAAAATCTCTAATCCCTGATTATGAACTATTAGATTGTGGTAACTCTGCAAAACTAGAGAGATTTGGAGACATTATATTAATAAGACCCGAAATTACTGCAAACAAAAAACCTGTGTTAAAATTAACAGAATGGTACAAATTAGCCCATGCAGAATTTGTAGAAGAGACCAAAAGTACTGGCTATTGGAAAACTTTAAAAAAAATTCCTACAACTTGGAATATCACATACAATAATTATGGAATAAACTTAATCGCTGAACTCTCCCTTACAAAAACAAAACATATTGGAATTTTTCCTGAGCAAGTATTAAACTGGGAGTATATAGCGAAAATGGGTAGGGAAAATACCAATATTAATTTTTTAAACATTTTTGGATATACTGGTTTATCAAGCGTAGCTGCCGCAGGATTTTACGATAAGATTACCCATATAGACTCCATCAAAAAAGTAGTAGATTGGACTAAAAAAAATGCAGAACTTAGTGGCTATAAAAACATTCGTTGTATTACCGAAGATGCTCCAAAGTTTGTTTTAAGAGAAATAACACGGAAGAATAAATATCAGGGTATAATATTAGACCCTCCAACAATTGGTAGAGGTGCAAAAAATGAAAAATGGAGATTTGAAGATAATATTGACGATTTATTGTCCTCTCTTAAAGAAATTTTAGATAAAAAATGCTTTGTAATTATGAATTTTTATTCACACACTATTACGAAAAAGTTCGTACATCGACTTATCCTTACTCATTTTAGGGATTTTAAAATTGATTTTTGTGATAAGATATATGGAGAATCAAATACAGGGAATACTATTGATCATGGATTTTTTATAAGGTTAAAAAGATAAAAAATTAACCAAACAGCATATAACAAACGAGGGTCGAATTAAAAATTCAACCCTCGTTTAATTTATTATTAAATATTTGTATTATTCTACAACAACCAATTTTTGAGTTTTAGTTTGATTGTTTGCATTTACGGTAATTGAATAAACCCCAGCATTAAGTTTTGAGTCAATAATTTCGTTTAATAAAAACTTATGTAATCCAACTGAAAGGTCCATCTTTTTAACTCCAATAATTTCGCCAAGCAAGTTAGTAATCGTAATAATAGTTTCAGAATTATCTGTTATAGAAAATTCTACTCTAGAGTTTAAATCTCCTGGGTTTGGCATTACAGAAAAGTTTGATAAAAACTTATTTTCTTCAACATCACTAAGGCTTGAAGTATAACTAATTTCCCAACCGTCCGCAGTATGTTGCGAATCAGTAAAAAATTGCACAACCACAACAGCGTCATTAACAGCAATAGGCTCAGTAGGAGGACTATCAGCATCAAATGCTATTACTTCGTTTGAAGAGTTTAAGTTGGATTTAAATATTTTCACAAAATCCAAATTCCCAGCTAAGTCAAATTCATCAAACGTTAACGTTATCCAATTAACATTTTGAGGTTCAATTGTCCATGTACATACACGCGAATTACTATATTCACAAATGCCACTACCATCAGTAAAAGTACCAGAACTCTCTGTAAGAACATTCCCTGTTTTACAATCCTTAGTACCAAACTCAACATTCCAGCCTTCACCAGTAGATGATGCGTCAGTATCAAACTTAATAGTAAGTGCACCTCCTACTGCCGAATAAGAATTATTTCCTGGAAGATTATCAGCATCAAAAGTAGCAATAAGAGTTGATGAGGTTTCATCTCCGTCGAAAAGATGTATTTGGTCACCAGTTCCCAAATCACAATCATTAAAAGACACTGTAACTACTTCTCCACATAAAGGATCAATAACATAAACACATGACTGATTATTTTTATAATTTTCATTAGCACTACCATCATCAAAAGCCCCTTCTCTACCAGTAATAATGCGAGTATCATCACAATATATCGGATAAGTATCTCGAGGATATATATTTATTATCATTTCTTGACCTTGATTAAAGTTGTTCTCTGGTCCTCCAACAGTTGCAGTTGAGGTCAAGTCATCAAGTGTATAATAACCATTACCAGCACCTCCCCAGCCCCAATTCATGTGAAATTCATCATCTCTATATCCGTCACAATTCCATGCGTGCCCAGTAGTTGAAGACGCACCAGAATATACCATAGGCATTCCGTCATCAACCTGCTGTTTAATAAGATTTTTCCAGTTTGTTTCGGAGTAATTACTTTTTCTCACGTACTGAGCTGATGAAGAATATTTAAAATAATCTTCTAAAGCTGTTTCTACATACGCTGTTTGACTACCCGATCCTTCTGCAGCATAGTGCATTGACACCCCAACTCCTGCGTGAAAATTGATTTTTCCAAGTTCTTCATTTTCATACGAAGACGCTTCGTTAGGCATAGAATACCAATCATAAGTGTGATTTGCAAAATTTATAGTAATATTTCCATATCCACCATTATACCAGCTTGAATGGTACTTTGACCCTTCTCCTGATGGTGGCCAGTTATAATATTTCATAACATGTAACATTGCTGTAGCAACACATCCAACAGGAACATGCCCGTTAATTCCATTGGGATCTGCTGGACATTGAGCATTATATGGCCATGTTTGATTCCAATTAATGTTTTTTAATAAAATCGGAGAAGTTGATTTTTGTTTAATTCCGTTTTTATAATCATAATTCAAAAGTTCATCCCACTGATTTTCTGCCTTTGATTTAGGTGTCATTTCATTTTCTGACGCAAATTGGATACAATCACTATAATATTTTAACATTTCTTGTTGAGCAGGTGCCATATTATTGTTATTGAACCCCCCTTCTGAAGAGTATGCTAAAATCGGCTGTATTTTATTATCAGAAGAAACGATCACATACCCTTCGTCTCCATTAACATTAAATACATAATATTTAAAATCGGTATTTTCAATAGGGTCGTAAATACAATTTAATGTAACATCACCCCAAGAGTAAGCTTTTTCGTTACTAAAACTTTGATAATAATAACTTTTTGCGACTTTTTCTGCATCTTTTCTAGGAACAAAATCAGCAAAAACAAGGATAGACAAAAATGAAACAAGGATAAACAAAAATAATTTTCTCATAATTTAATCAATATAATTTATACAAATAAACACAAATAATTTTAAATTGTTTTAGATAAGACTCCTATTTTATACTTATGGCTGCATGGTCTCTAACAAATCCGTATTATAATGTAATCCAACTGATTGGCGTCTTTCCATAGCCATTCTAATAATTAAATAGCCAACATTGATAATGTTTCTCAACTCACATATACTCACAGTTACATTAGAAACTTTAAAAAGCTCTTCTGTTTCTTTATAAATGATGTGTAACCTATCTAAAGCCCTTTGCAAACGCAAATCTGATCTAACAATACCAACATAATTACTCATTATTTGCTGCACCTCTCTTAGGGAATGAGATATTAGCACAAGTTCTTCATTTTTTATTGTTCCCTCGTCATTCCAATTTGGGATATTAGCTTTTATTTGACTATCAATGCTACTTATAGTTGACGATACCTTTGCAGCACGATGAGCAAAAACAAGAGCTTCAAGTAATGAGTTTGATGCCAGCCTGTTAGCACCATGTAAGCCTGTAGAAGCCGACTCTCCAGCAGCATAAAGATTTTTAATAGAAGTTTCTCCATTTTCATTAGTTTTAATCCCACCACACAGATAATGTGCAGCTGGCGTAACTGGAATTAAATCTTTTTTTAAATCATATCCTATTTCGAGACATTTAGCATAAATTGTCGGAAAATGTTCCATTAAAATATCTTTTTCAATATTTCTTGCATCAAGAAACACATAATTCTCACCCGAAAGTTTCATTTCACTATCTATTGCTCTCGCAACAATATCACGTGGTGCTAAAGATCCTTGTTTATGATGCTTTAAGCAAAAATCTTCGTTTTTCTGATTTTTTAAAATTGCTCCAGCTCCTCGAAGAGCTTCGGTAATCAAAAAAGATGGTTTTACTTCGGGATTATATAAAGAGGTAGGATGAAATTGTACAAACTCCATATTTTCAACAACACCCTTAGCTCTATAAACCATAGCAATACCGTCTCCTGTAATGTTGGGAGGATTGGTTGTATGTAAATATACATTACCACAACCACCTGTTGCAATCATAATTTTAGAAGATAATACTGTAAATATCTTTTCCTTTTCAATATCAAAAATATATGCACCATAACACTCTATGTCTTTACGCGATCTAGTAACTTTCTCGTTAAGATGGTGTTGTGTAATAAGTTCAATAGCAAAATGATTTTCAAAGATACTTATATTTGGATTACTTTTAACCTCATCAATTAAAGCTCTTTGTATTTCTTCTCCAGTTTTATCTTTATAATGCAAAACTCTTTTTTCGGAATGCCCACCTTCTTTATTAAGGTCATATTGCCCAAACTGATCTTTGTCAAACTTAGTCCCAATATTGATAAGGTCAAGAACCCTGTCTGGTCCTTCGGTAACAACAATTTCGACAATTTTCTCATCATTTATACCACAACCAGCAATAACGGTATCATTAATATGTTTTTCATAAGAATCAGGATTATAAAGAACTGAAGCTACTCCACCTTGAGCTTTTGATGTTGTTGTCTGATCCAAACTACTCTTTGATACAATAGCAACTTTACCAAACTTACTAACCTGAATTGCATAAAACAAACCTGCAATCCCACTACCAATAACCAAATAATCAAATTCTATTTTCATTAAAAAAGTTTTTTACAAATATACATAGATATTTTACACCTCATAAGTTGAGTTCTATATAATTTTTAAGTTCCGAGTTCAGGTTAATACAAAAATTAGATTTTATATACAGGGCAAACGCATACTTTTCTTTTGTCATGATTTTTGGATTGCTATGCACCAAAAAATCATGCCAAAAGAAATTCGTCGGCATATTTTAACCCTTGACTTTCACTACGTTCAGTCAAAAGTTAAAATAAATGAGTTCGCCAGCTGGCGAACTCAAAAGTAATAAAAAACATTTGAAATTATTGTAAAAAAAAAGTATGCGTCTGCCCTGATTTTATATAGGGACGAGATTGATTTTACAAAAACTATTAATATATTTGTAATTTATTAAAACAAATAATCAAATCATACGTAGTAATAGATAAAACACAATAATGAAAGACAAATTAGTTACACTAGTTACCTACAGGTATCAATACCGAGCAGAAATTTTGCAAGACAAGTTAAAAGAAGCCAAAATAGAAAGCTCCATTTCTAACGAGAGTGTTTTAGGACAAATTGATGGAGTCCGAGTTATGGTAATGGATAAGGATTATAAAGAAGCCTTGAAAATTTATCGTGAAATAAGACGACTGTATGATACACACTCTAAAGAAGTGCTTGAAGACCCAGATGACAATTAAACCACTGTTTTTGACAATATCCAGTTAAACTATTATTAAAATTAAGTGAGACTTAAAACACCTTTAGAGAAAAGGTGTTTTATACCAATTTAATCACAAAACACCCGATATAAATTGATTATTTTACGCATTTGCTTCGTTAAAAAATATTGACGTAACTATTGCTATGTCGCAATTTTTTGCCTTGCATATGCAAAAAATAATTACAACATCCAATAGGGTGTTTTGTAATTTAATTGGTATTAAACCTATTGACCTAGCTTTAATTTACCAACATTTATTACCTAACGAGGTTTTTATCCTTAATGTTGACAAATTATTTTTAAATAATCTAAATATATCTTCCTTAATTTTTATTGGATAATAATGAGTTGTAATCTAAATAGTATATAAGTTTTAGCGACAAATTATTTGCTTGTGAGGAATACCAAACGTGCCTAAAACTATCGTAATAATTTGGCATTGGGTGATCCTTAGGCACATCTCCAATGGCAAATATTTGATTTTTCCACATAATAGAAAGATACGATCCCGGCAAAAAATTCCAAGATAATAAAAGGTCAAGATTAAATGTATTAAAGTTATAATTATTTGTTCCTGAGTAGCTGTCAGTACTTTCTAGATTCCCATCTTCTAATAAATTATAGTAATCTAAATACTCTACTCCAGATACATAATGCCTGGCGGTTAGGGATAGAGATAACTTATTTGTAAATACAAATGTAGAATTAAGTGAGTTTATAAAAGTTAACACATCTCTTGTTCCAAAGACAATTTGTCCGTTATTATTCTCAACAAAACCAGCAGCACCCAAATCATAATCAGCATGAAACGTGTATCTAAACAATGTATTTTTCCCAATTCTCGTTAGTGGACTAATACTCCCCCAAACTCCGTTACGCGAGACTTTATCAAAATATACACCTGCTTTAATATCGAAAGCTAATTTTTTGCGATAGTCGGTTGAAATAAAAATATTCTCATTAAAAAGTGCTGGTCGTTTATAAAATCTTCCGATATTTCTAGGTTCATAATAATCGTTTTCATCGCTCAAAGGGATAGTTAAATTGTTCCAAACCGAGACGTGTTTTTTAGTAGTAGCATAATTGTAAAAATGTATATTTGCACCTACAAAAGCCATATTCTCAAACAAAGATTTATGTGTAATATCAACAGAATTATGCATTTCATTAAAAACCCAAAACTGCGAAAACTTCCTATATGCGACCTCCACATAATTTTTAATTTGGTTAAATTCGGTAAGATACCCTAAATCGTTAGGGTTATACTCTTTTGAAATAATCTCAGTTCCCAATTCATACACCCATTTCCCAGTTTTTTTTCCTGCAGAAGCATCAAGATACCAGCCATTATCAATATTTGTTTTTTCTGAATTTCGAGTGCTATAAGCACCACGTGCAGATACTCCAAACAAATTAGATTTGTCCATTATTTTGAGATATGTTGCTGCAACATTGCTCAAGTAGTCATTACCGGGGGATATTGCACTAGCATTTGTAAAATTTATAAATGAATTTTGTCCAATACTTTGATCTAAAACTAAAATATTATAGTTCGTTGCTGGTTCTGTTAGGATGTTTTTTTCTGTATCATCACTATATCTTACCTTTGCCCATGTATTTGCGGTAAGGGCATTAAAAACACCAATTGCAAGATTGTTTTTACTGCGACCACTTATTTTAAAAGAATTTAATAGACGCGACACAGATGGATTTTTAATAATTTTAAATTCATTATTATTAGCTTGACTATTAATTGTTGAAAAACCTTTTGGAGTTTTACCTATCCTACGGCTATAAAACAAATCACATTTATTAAAGAGTTCTGTTCCTTCAGTAAAAAACGGACGATTTTCAGAATAATATGTCTCATGTGGAGTTAGGTTCAAAACTACCTCATCAGCTTCAGTTTGTCCAAAATCTGGTATAAGCGTCATATCAAGAGTATAGGTTTCACTAAGTCCCAATTTTAGGTCTAAACCTCCGCTAATTGAATTGCTCCACTCTTTCTCGTACGAATTAACGTATCCCGAGACATAAGGCATTAGTGCCAGGCGTAATGGAGCCTGTATGTTATTAATATTCTCAATTATTCCCATTTGCGAACCTTCTGATCCTTTATTAAGATCCACAGGATTCCAACTTGACTTTTCTCTGTTTCGCCTGACAGTACGCCAAAAATTAATTGACCAGTTTTGTTTCTCTAGTTTTGGGAATCTAATAGCTGAATATGGAATTTCAATTTCTACAATCCAGCCTTCTTCAACAATATTTACAGCACTATACCAAACTGCATCCCAAGCATAATCATCGTCTATTTCGGATATCCTAATATCTGTTTGAACGTTGGCCGCACTGACAACAAACTCATAAATATTTTGACCATCATTATTAGGGTTTAAACTAAGTGCAAAATAATCAGCATTTCCGTTGTCTTTATCTCGCATAGTTAATTCTGTATAAATGCTGTCGGGTCTTGCGTCATACAAAATTGCTGCAAAATACATAGCATGGTCGTCATATAAAACACGAACTTCGGTTTTTTGAGACGGGTCTTTAGCAAATATTGGATAAAAACCAGTAAAATCTTTAAAACTCGCAGCCTTATTCCAATCTGTTTCGTTCAACACCCCGTCTATCTTGATTTCAGCGGAAGTACGAACAGCTTTTGCACTTTTCTTTTGAGAATACAAATTTGTATTAAAACCAAAATTTGAAATGATTATTAGAGCAACTATAATTATAAAATGGGTATTCTTGTGCATTACTACTCTATTAAAAACTATTTAAAAATAATTTTCCATTATCATTTTTATCATTTAGTCTTAAACAAATATCTTTATCTTCAATTAAATCAAGCATATCTTTTGGTAAATCAGAATCAATTAAGGTAACAATATATTGTAAATCGTTTTTCTCACAGAAATCTTTTACGAGTTTGATATATCTAATTTTAATTCTATCATCTAAACCTTCTAATACCCCATCGTGATATACAAATTTATAAAATGATTTATTCGAATAATTATCTAGCAATGATAAATCAAAAGCAACACAAAGTAATTTTTTATATGTTGTACCTTGTGATTCAGAAGTTTTTAATAAATCTGTTTTATTTTGGTAGTCAGCGTTAAATTCAATGTTTCCTTGATTATTTAACTTCAATGAAATTAAAGCATTTGTATCTAAAATTTCTTTTATTATTGAGTTGAAAATTCTATTAATATTTGAATGCTTCCTTTCTGTTAGTGCTTGCTTTAATTCGTCTATCTTTGTATTGACAAGTAATTGATTTATTTTTATTTCTCTTTCAATTATTAAAGAACTATCAATTGCTTTTAATTTATCCTTAATTCGTTCAATCTCAACTTCTATTACTATTATCTTTTTCTGATATTCTTTAAACTTATAGTAACTATCTTTTTGAGTTAATAAAGACAACAAATCACTTTTATGAAATTCAATTTCTTTAATATTTTTATTTAAATCTGAATATTCAATTTTTAATTGACTAAGTGTTTCAGAAAGATATTTTTTACGCTCAGTTGTTAATGATTTTTGGAAGTTAATTAAATCGTCATATTCCTTTTTTAATTGTTGAGGATAATATAAATTTACTTCTTCAAATAAATCATTAATTGCTTTATTATCAATACTATCATTAATATCAGATAGCGAGGATTCTATTTTGTTTATTTCATAATAAATACGATATCTATCGGTATTAAATGCTTGAAGTTTTACATCTATTTCTTCAACAAGTTGCTTATTTGTTTGAATGTCTTTTTTAAAAAAATTGAATTTATCTATTTGGTTTTTAATTTCAGACAATTCATTTTCTTTAATTTCCAAAAGACCTTCTAACCTATCTTTTTCAGAAGTGTCTATTTGTGCTTCTAATTTTAAAGTTTGTGTTTTTTTCTTCAAGTCATCTATATCCTCCTCTATTTCTAATTTTTCTAAAATCAGTTTTCCATTAAATCCTAGTAAATCAAAAACAAATGGTTTCCAATCTTTGTGTTTGCCTTTAAATTTATTAAGCTTAAAAACGTCTAAGTAGTCTTGTTGACTTCTTAAAAAGTAGGTTATTGATTTTCTATAATCCCAATTTTTTAAAATATTAAAGTCAAAGTATTCATTTAGTCTTGCTTTTGCTTTTTTTAATGTCAGAGTTTCGTCCCAGATAATATCAAATTTAAAATCATCTAGTTTTGTTTCATTTAGTTTAAAAGATATTTTAGTTGGTGTATTTATAGAACGTTTGATTACAAGATATTTACCGGTATTTAATTTTAATTCGCCATAAAACTCTTGACCAATAAAAATCTTATTCCCAAGTAATTTATCTGTGTTCTTATCAAAACCTGACAAGAGTAGGAAATCAAGAACTCTTATTAAAGAGGTTTTGCCTAAATTATGAGTATCTTCTTTTTTATCACTTTCTATGAATGCAACAATTGCATTGAATTTTTCATTAAATTCAATGTTCTTAAAGTTTTTATTAGAATATATTCTACTAATTTTCATTTTTGTTGCTTATTAGTTTTACAGCATCAATACTTTTTAAATATTCAACTTTGCCAATTGCAAATAAAAAAGTTAAAGCAGAATCGACATTATTTTTTGCATTAATTCCTATTTCGCAAACCAACATTTCTTTTAAATCGTCATATTTAATCAGAGTTTCATTTTTTAGAAACGCCAAAATCTTACCTGCAATATAAATGACAGAATATTTAATGTTTGTATGTTTTGTCGGTTTTAGCATAAATTATTCCTTAATTCCAATATCACAGTTATAATACATATAGTGAAAAAACAACCGAACAAGCCTGCGTTTACTTTTCAGCTCTAAATTGTTGTCAATAGTAAAGTCATAAAGGTATTCCAATATCATTTCAAATTTTTCAAAATCTTTTCTATGTACAATAATTTTAGCATTTATATCATCAATTGTATTTTCATATTTATCTAAATATTCACTATTTATTGGATCCATTAAAAACTTTCTAATTTGCTCAAAATAGATAAGATTCTTTTTGACTACATTATCAAAATATTCTTTGCTTAAGGCATTTAGTTCGTTTTTAATTTCAATATCTCTGTTCTCAGGAATTTTAGATAAATCTCCTTTTTTATTATCTAATTTATTAAATGAGTTGACAATTTGCCTTAAATCATTTTCATCAAAATTAAGGGGAAGTAATAGTTTATTAAGGTTAAGAGTCTTTGCTATAAAAGGGTATTGTTTTAACCAAAGTTCAATTGTTTCTAATCCGATTAATCTATTCTCAATTTTAGTTTCTTTACCAAAAACATCTTCTATGTTCGCATCTTGAATTCCACTCAGCTTTCTATTCGTAAAAAGCAAATAATAATCTATTTTATTATTATCTTTTAGTTTGTTTATTGCAGGCATTACGTTTTTTTTCAAAATCGATTGAAAATCACTATCAGAACAACTTGCATCAGGTCGCTGGGTATGTTTTGCTTGAATAATGATTTTACCATGCCAAGGTTTAGTTCTACTTGGAAAATTATTTGCTTTTCCATTAAATCTTGCATCTTTTCCGCCATCTTTTCCAACTGAAAAAACCACAGTTCCTGTGCCTAAAACCTCACTGCATATCAATGCTACAAGTTTCTCAAATTCAATATCTGTTATGTTTTCTAATGGGTATCTCATTTAATAAATCTTTCCTTTCAAAACTAATAATAAATATATTATTGACAAAACTTTTTTCTAATAGGACACAGCTTAATAACACAGTGCAAATTTAAAAAAATAGAATAACAAATATTATTAATTTGTTGGCAAAATGTCGTGGTAAAATCATTTTTTGTAGAACCCTG
>JAQUBO010000043.1 GCA_028686735.1 Bacteroidales bacterium | reverse complement strand
TCTGATTTTTGAGGGCATCGAGCCCTCAAAAATACAGGGCAAGAAAGCTGCTCAGAATCTAAATGTATTCTCTGCAAAAGTGGTTGAAAAAGAATAAAAAGCGGTCAACCATATTCAGGCATCAACAAAAATCTCACCGATTACCGAATACAAAAATCACCGAATACCAGTTTATCTGTTTCCCTTCGACACTTCGACAAGCTTACTTCGACAGGCTCACTTCGACAGGCTCAGCACATCGCACTTCGACAAGCTTACTTCGACAAGCTTAGCACATCGCAGCACATCGCAGCACATTGCAGTACAGCGCTCCGCTCAGCCAGCTTCTGGCAAACTGATGAACTAAAATATTTCATTCATTTACAATTAACACTATTGTTTATTGAGAATAAACACTTATATTTGTAAAACAAATACTTTACTGCTATGATAAAACGATCAGTAATACAAGAAATAGTTGTACAGCAACAGATGACTTTAAATAAGAGAACATCGGGATATTTGCGTCACATATTGTCTGATTTAGATCTTGAAATTACAAGCCATGCATTGATCATATCAGGTATTAGGCGCTGTGGTAAGAGCACTCTTTTACATCAGCTAATAAATTCCACAAATAAGGATTATTTGTTTTTAAATTTCGATATCCCTAAGTTTTACAATTTCGAATTAAATCATTTTGCATTGCTAGATTCTATTATTTCGGAAAGAAAAAGTAAAATATTATTTTTTGATGAAATACAAATTATTACTGGCTGGGAACTATATGTTAGACAAAAACTAGATGAAGGATATCAAGTAGTTGTAACTGGATCAAACGCTTCTCTCTTAAGTCAAGAATTAGGAACAAAATTAACAGGTCGTCATATTACAAAGGAATTGTTTCCATTTTCTTTTAGAGAATTTTGTGAGTTTAAAGACAAAATAGCAGATACAAATAGCTTAACAGAGTATCTAAAAACTGGAGGATTTCCAGAATATATTAAAACGGAGAATCGCGATATACTAGCTTCACTAATTGATGATATTATATATAGAGATATCGCAGTTAGACATAATATTAGAGATGTGCAATCCTTAAAACGTTTGATAACAAATCTGGCAACAAATGTTGGAAACTTAGTTACTGCAACAAAACTAACTAAGATATTGAGCATTAAAAGTCCAGCAACAGTAATGGAATATTTTGGGTTTTTTGAGCAGTCGTATATGGTTCAATTAATGCCAAAGTTTGCATATTCATATAAAGTACAACTAGTTAATCCACGCAAAATTTATTTTATTGATAATGGTTTGTTGGATATAATCTCGAGTTCATTTAGCAAAGATGATGGACATAAGCTTGAAAACGCTGTTTTTTGGGAATTACGTCGTCGTCAGAAAGATTTGTATTATTATAATGAAAATGGAAAAGAATGTGATTTTGTAGTTTGTGAAAACAATAAAGTTGAGCAACTTGTGCAGGTCTGCTATGACTTAAATATAGACAATAGCAGTCGTGAAATTGATGCTTTATTGGATGCTATGGAATTCTTTAAATTAGAAAATGGAATTATCGTAACATTAAATCAAAGTGATGTTATTCTTCATAATGGAAAACAGATACAGGTAATTCCAGCTTATGAGTATTTTTATAGATAATCGGGCGGTTGGCTTCGGCACTTCGACAAGCTCACTTCGACAAGCTCGCTTCGACAAGCTCAGTACATCGCAGCACATCGCAGTACAGCGCTCCGCTCAGGGTAAAATCAGTTGAGCGGTTCTTACTTCGAATGTTCGATTGTTCTATTGTTCCATTGTTCTAATGTTCGATTGTTCTATTGTTTCCGCCAACTGGCGGATTCAATTGTTCAAAAACGTCATGCTTTTTACAAACATTAGCTCAATAAGCTGCCTTCGCTACCCCTAACCCCTGAAGGGGAGTGCCTTTGCTAATATAACTAAACATTGTTTTTTGTTCTTTGTTTGTTGTTCTTTGCGATGCACTGCGCTTTTGTCGAAGCGTTCGTTATTCGTTATTCGTCGTTCGTCGTTCTCTTGTTCAAAAACGTTTTTGCTCTCAATAAACATAAACTCAGTAAATTGCCTTCGCTACCCCCAACCCCTGAAGGGGAGTACCTTCGCTAATATAACGAAACATTGTTTTTTTTCTTACTTCTTTTGTTCTTCTGTTTTATTGTTCTTCTGTTCCATTGCGATGTGCTGAGCTTTTCGCCGAAGCATTCGACTGTTCAAAAACGTCATGCTTTTTACAAACATTAGCTCAATAAGCTGCCTTCGCTACCCCTAACCCCTGAAGGGGAGTGCCTTCGCTAATATAACGAAACATTGTTTTTTGTTCTTTGTTTGTTGTTTTTTGCGATGAACTGCGCTTTTGTCGAAGCGTTCGTTATTCGTCGTTCGTTATTCGTCGTTCGTCGTTCTCCCGTTCAAAAACGTTATGTCATTCAATAAACATAAATCTTGCGAAAATCTCACCTATTACCGATTACAAAAATTACCGATTACCAGTTTATCTGTTTGTCGGTTAATAAACCATTAAGTTACATCCTCTTATATCAGCATTGTCCATACGTCCGTTGACACTAAAAGCATTGTTGTTATAAACTGTGCCTAAATCGGATGTAGCAATAAAACAGCATGAATTTATATTAGCAAGATCGATTATATTTATAGCTCCTGTTCCAATTGTTTTAACAGATAATGGATCGTTGTATTCTCTTATGTATGTTTGCATTTGAGGAGGCGAGCGAAATAAACCATTACCTGTTGAGTAGGCTTGCGAAAGTAATTCTGTCATTCCATATTCTGAATGTATTTTTTGAGTAGAAAATGATTGCGATAAAGTTTTATGTAATTCTTCTTTAGTTAATTCTTTTCGTTGACCTTTCATTCCTCCAGTTTCCATAACAATACCATGTTTTATGGAGGGAGAGTATTTCTCTGCAAGATCTAGCAGTGCATAACTAACACCTATTAAAATATATTTAGTATGCGATTTTTCAAGCTGGCTTATATGTGTGTTTAACTCATCATAATTATTTAGATAAAATCCACTTAGCTTGTTTTGTGTAAGTTCACATAGTTTAGATACCATATATACAAGGCTTGAACCAGTCCTTTCGAGATATGAGGGAAGTAGTCCTAGAATTACGTATTTGCTGGGCTGATTGTAAAAGTATTTAAAATTACTAATAAATGATTGCTCATATAGATCTATATCTGTAACAAAGTGTTTTGATATTTGGCTTTTTGTTGTACCACTTGACTCAAATATTATTTTAGCATTATTTGTTCCGCTGATAAGTTTGTGCGTTTTAAAAAAATCTATTGGTAAAAATGGTATTTTGGTAGGATGATCAATATTGGCAGTGTTTATTTTTAATAAATCACAATAATTTTTGTATGTTTTATTGTTTTGATACTGATATTTAAACGCAATAACAGACATTTTGCAAAAATCATTTTCGTTTTTGATTTTAAAAATGCTATCTGTATATTTGTTAATATCAAGTTTTTTCATTTTACAAATATAAGTAAAAGGAGGTATAAAAATTAGACCTTTGTAGAATTCATTATTTTTATTCCATTGCAGTTATGCTTTGAGTAATCGAAAAGTGTTTCTGTTGTTATTTGTAATAAGATGTTTTGCATTTTAACTGGGACACTTGGATTGCGACCGAGCGAGGGCGAGCACATTTATTGTAATAATGTGGGTTGTATATTTGTTAATGTTGTGTGTTTGGTTTTGCGTAGTTTAAAAAAGGCCTTTTCTTTTTTTAAATACCACGTATTCATTTTCGAAGTTTAAAAAGTACTTTCCTTTTTTTAAGTTTGTAACATCTATTAGATTGCCAGAGCCTGTAATTAGTTCTTCTCCATATTCATTTATCACAGCATAATATGTAGGTGCAGATAGACTTATTTCTTTTTTTACTTTATTTAAAGGACATGTAACTTTTACTGGCTCTTTGTCTATATTAAATATTATTGTGTCTGAATAGAATTTTCTATTTAGGTGATCTGTTTGATATATTCGAAACATATTTTCTCCATTATATGGATATACTTTTTGTGAATATGTTCTATTTTCAGGGCCTCCTTTGCCAGGAATACTTCCTCTTAGGATCCATTTATTCCAGCGATACTCCTCAATATAAAAGCGTAATTTACCTGATTCGTTTTGTGTTGTAAAATTTAAAAGATTATTATATCCAAGCTCGTAATCGACTATACTGTAGGTGCTTAAAGGTTTAAGTACCTCTGGGTTAACTAATTTAGGGGTGCAGCTTTCGTGGTGCTTAATTATTACTACATATTCTTCTCCAAATTCTAAACCCGCATAGTCGAGGCTTATCCTAAAAGCACTAGAATTTATAATATCATCAAATTCAGTTTTGTTTATTAGCACTTCATACGCACAGTATTCCTCACCCATATCTAGCATTGGATTAATTATATAAAGGTCTTTACCTTGATAAACACCTTTTAATATCATTTCGCCTGCCTTAATTCCTGTGCTAACAAATAATAATAAAATTATCCCAAATGTTAAAGTGTTGTTTTTCATCGAATTACAGATTTTATTAACAATTTTATTAACAAATTTAATCTGTTTTATCTCTTTTTCCAAATTTTTTTCAATCTTTTTTCGTTTTATTTTTTTTATTTGGAATATGTTTAAGTCTAATGTGCTTGTTATCAAGTAAATAGATTTATCAATAATGTTTTGTTTGTAATATTGTAAAAAAGACAATAAAATTTAGTTACTAAGAGTTATTTTTGTGTATTACTCATAATTAATTAAACACTTGTTTATTATGAAACAAAAATTTATATTTTTCATTTCGATGCTTTTTATTTCTGGAATACTTTTTTCGCAAGAGTATATTCAGGATACTTTATTTTACAAAAATGGGCAAATTAGTGAAATAGGCACATTACATTTAGGTCAAAAATTTGGCACATGGCGTTATTTTAGTCCCAATGGTAAAAAAATGGCACAAATCGACCATTATAAAGATATGTTGCATGGCGATAATATTGTTTATTACCCTAATGGAGTGGTAAAAGAAAAGTACTACTATTGGGCAAATGAGCGACACGGGGAGTTTTTTGAGTACTTTGAAAATGGAAAAGTTAAGCTAAAGGGATTTTATCATAGTAATTTTAAAGATTCGGTGTGGAATGTCTTTTATGAAAATGGCAAATTGCAATCTGAGGTAATTTATGATAAAGGTAAGATTGCGATGATTAAGTCTTTTTATAACCTTAAAGGCGAACGCACTGTTACCGATGGTAATGGCAAAATGATAAGTTATTATGATAATCTTAATAAAATGTCTGAAGGTGAATTGGTTAACGGGCTTGAAAGTGGTAAATGGACATATTATCATGAAAATGGAAAGAAAAAATCAGAAGGCGAATTTATTGCCGGAGAGAGAAAGGGAACTTGGCAAGACTGGTATGACAATGGGAATATAAAAAGCGAAATAACTTACGAGACTGGGATGAATTTATATTGGTCAATTGCTGGAAATAAAGAAATGGAAGGCAAAATTATTAATGAAAAAAGACAAGGAAAATGGAAATATTGGTATCCGTCAGGGCAAATTCGCAGTATTAATAATTATACCGATGATTTAAGGCATGGTTTACAAACAAAATATTACAAAAATGGAAAAAAGCAATCAGAACTAAACTTTGTCAATGGATTAAGGGAGGGGAAAGCATTTTTTTGGTTTGATGATGGTAAAAAAGATATTGAAGGAAACTTTAAAAATGATGAGCAAGACGGTCTTTGGACATATTGGAGAACAGATGGGAGTAAAGGTAACGAGGGCTATTATATTAAAGGAAAAATGGACGGACGTTGGACATTTTGGTATTCTAACGGTAAAGTTTGGAAAGATGTTGATTATAATGCAGGGAAAAAAGATGGACTGTGGAGTGTGTTTTTCGAAAATGGCAGGCAATTTAGATTAGGACAATTTGAAAATGATGTCGAAGTTGGAGAATGGAAAGAATGGTATCAGAATGGTACGCTTGCAATGAAAGGAAACTATGAGTTTGGAACTATGTTTGGCAAATGGGAAACATGGCACGAAAATGGCGAAAAAAAATCATTAATAGAATATGTTGATGGCTTAATTGCTGGTAAAAATTATTTTTGGTTTCCTAATGGAAAAAAACAATTAGAAGAGTCCTACAAACTTATCGAAGTTAAATCAGAAGATGATTTTAGCATTAAAAACAAAACAACTTCTGTATTAGACGGTCCTTATAATACTTATAATATTAGAGGTGTGCAGATTATAACAGGAAACTATAAAGAAGGTCTGCGAGATGGAAAATGGGTTTATCGCAACAATAATGGAAATATCATTAAAGTAGAAAACTATAAACTTGATAAACCTGATGGTAAATGGCAAACCTTTTACGATTTTGGAGGAAAAGATTCGGAAGTAAACTATAAAAATGGAATGAAAGAGGGTAAATCAACTTATTGGAATCAAAAAGGAGAGCTAATATACCAAGCAGTATTTCATGGAAATAGAAAAACGGATGTGTTGATTGATAAGTCTGTAAAATTGCCTGGAGGAAATAGATAAATGAAAAAAACATTAGTGTTAATTTTTCTGTTAACAGTATTATTTTTAGAGATTTTTTCCCAAAACAGTAAACCTTTATATAGTGGTGGGATGTTGTTTTTTCAGCCTGGCTATACCATAATGCATAATCCATATCAAAAAGTTGAGAGTGTTGGATTTGGCTTAGGAGGAATATTAAGATTTTATCCCACTAAACATATTTGTGTGGGAGTAAGCGGAGGTTCACAAAAAACGAAATACAATACTATTGGCTCTGAAAATTCCTTTATTACTTTGGGATATGGGGGATTTATTTTTGGTTATACAATAGCTAAGGATAAATTTAGATTTTGTGCTTCTATTGGTATGGCTCGTGGCAAACTAAGGAATTTTCATATCTCAGAGCAAACAGGAGTGGAAATTAAAGATGCAGCTTTTTATAGTTACGGTGCTTGGGTTACATATCCAATGCTTAGTTTTGACTATATGTTGACAAAAAAAATATCATTTACATCGCAGCTTATTAACTTAACTGCTGTTTATAATGAAAATGATTTGTATTTTTGTCCAGTTTTTCAATTAGGAATACTATTTAATAGATAATTCTTTAAGGAACTATTGAATAAAAAATAAAAATAAAAAAATGGTACAAGAAGATCTTTTCAAGAAAATTATTGCTCACAGTAAAGAATATGGATTTATTTTTCAATCATCAGAATTGTACGATGGATTAAGTGCGGTTTATGATTACGGACAAAATGGAGCAGAATTAAAAAATAATATCAAAGAATATTGGTGGAAGGCAATGACTCAAATGAACGAAGAGGTTGTAGGCATCGACTCCGCTATATTTATGCATCCTTCTGTTTGGAAAGCATCTGGACACGTTGATGCATTTAGTGATCCATTAATTGATAATAAAGATTCAAAAAAACGTTATAGAGCTGATGTTTTAATCGAAGAGTATGTTGAGAAAATTACAGACAAGATTAATAAAGAGCTAAAAAGCTAAGAAACGTTTTGGTGATCAGTTTGATGAGCAACAATATCTTGATACAAATCCGCGAGTATTAGCTTATCGCCAAAAACAAAAAGATATAATGGCAGAATTTGTTTCTGCAATGGACGAAGAAAATCTCGAACGAGTGCGACAATTGATAATTGATTTAGAGATAGCTTGTCCAGTATCTGGTAGTCGCAATTGGACAGAAGTGCGTCAATTTAATTTGATGTTTGATACAAAATTAGGTTCCCTATCCGAAGGAGCTAACACAATATATCTTCGCCCCGAAACAGCACAGGGGATTTTTGTTAATTATCTAAATGTTCAAAAAACCAGCAGAAAACAACTCCCTTTTGGTATTGCACAAATAGGTAAAGCTTTTAGAAATGAAATTGTTGCTCGCCAATTTATTTTTCGCATGCGCGAGTTCGAGCAAATGGAAATGCAGTATTTTGTTAAACCTGGACAAGAAATAAAATGGTTCGAGATTTGGAAAGAACGTCGAATGAAATGGCATCTTGCAATGGGGATTGATTCACAAAAGTATCGCTGGCACGAACACGACAAACTCGCTCATTATGCAAATGCTGCTTATGATATTGAGTTTGATTTCCCTTTTGGCTTTAAAGAGCTTGAAGGCGTGCATTCTCGAACAAATTTTGACCTGTCTCAACACGAAGAGTTCTCAGGAAAAAAACTACGGTATTTTGATAATGAGTTAAATGAAAGTTTTGTCCCTTATGTTGTTGAAACATCTATAGGATTGGACAGGACATTCTTATCTGTTTTATCGGCTTGCTATAATGAAGAAAAAGTGGGAAATGAAACTCGTATTGTATTAAATCTTCCAGCACCTCTTGCTCCAGTGAAAGTAGCGGTGTTGCCTCTTGTAAAAAAAGATGGCTTACCTGAGTTAGCACGTGAAATATTAGACGAATTAAAATTTGATATGAATTGTCAATATGAAGAAAAAGACTCTATTGGCAAAAGATATCGTCGTCAAGATGCGATTGGAACTCCTTTTTGCATAACTGTTGATCATCAAACTATTGAAGATAAAACTGTTACTTTGCGTCATCGCGATACAATGGAACAAGAAAGAGTTGCAATGCGAGATATTGCTCAAATTGTGAGAGAAAAAGTTGATATGAAAAATTTATTGATGAAACTTATTTAAGCATTATCAGTCTGTTCTAAATATGAAAAACAACAAAAAACTCATTTTAGTTTATTTTCTTCTTACAATATCGATGATTTTATGGGGAACATCTTTTGTCTGGAGTAAGATTGGACTAACTTATTATAACTCAATTACTGTTATATTTTTTAGACTTTTAGTATCTACAATCGTTATGATACCGGTATTGTTAGTTTCTAAAAAATTTAAGTTTCCAACAAAAAAGCATTTTCCCTTATTCGTGTTATTGGCATTATTTGAACCTTTTTTGTATTTTATTGGCGAAACCACTGGATTGTCTTTTGTGGAGCCGTCGATGGCAGCAGTAATAGTTTCAATTATTCCTTTATTCACACCTTTTGTCGCTTTTTATTTCTTAAATGAAAAAATAACAATTCTTAATGTATTAGGAATAGTTATTTCAATTTCTGGGATTGTAATATTAGTTTTAGGAAAAGATATGAGTTTACAAGTTTCTATGATTGGTCTTGGATTACTACTGCTCGCTGTTGTTGCTGCAAATGGGTATAGCGTAATGATAAAAAAAATTCCTGATCAATACTCAATACTTAATATTATTTTTTGGCAAAATATTTTAGGAATGATTTATTTTATTCCACTTTTACTAATCTTTTCGCAAGAAGACCTTTTTGTTACTGGATTTGTTGAAGAGGCTTTTTGGGCAATACTAAGTCTTGGTTTTTTTGCATCTACACTTGCTTTTTTGTTCTTTATGTATGGACTTAAGTTTATGTCAATCACAAAAGTAAACGTTTTTACAAATGTAATCCCGATTTTTACTATTATTGTTTCATACTTGTTTTTTGACGAAGAGATAGGCGTACGTAAGATTTTAGGGATTTGTATTGTAATAGTAGGAGTAATTATCTCTCAATTAAAATACAGATTGGTAAATCGTAAAAGGCTTGTTGCAAGTAAGTAAAACTCGTGAATTTTCCTTACATTTGCAAGCAATAAAAAATAAAACTATGCACAGAACTCATAACTGCGGGGAATTACGCAAAGAAAATATTGGTGAAAAGGTTACACTTTGTGGTTGGACACAGCTTAAACGTGATAAAGGCGGAATGATCTGGATTGATCTTCGTGATAGATACGGAATTACTCAATTGGCTGTAGAACAAAAAAACACTCCGGCTCAACTTATCGAAATTATTGATAAAATTGGACGCGAATATGTTATAAAAGTTTTGGGTGAAGTTATTGAACGATATAGTAAAAATGATAAAATACCTACAGGCGATATCGAAATAAAAATTGAGGATATTACGATTTTAAGCAAATCGGAGACACCTCCTTTTACAATTATCGACAATACAGATGGAGGAGACGAATTGCGCATGAAATACAGGTATTTGGATATACGACGTAATCCTGTAAAAAATGCTTTGATGCTACGACACAAAGTGGCTCAAGAAGTTCGGAAATTTCTTGATGAGCAAGATTTTATCGAAGTAGAAACGCCTTGTTTAATAAAATCAACTCCCGAAGGAGCTAGAGACTTTGTTGTGCCTTCACGTATGAATTCAGGCGAGTTTTACGCATTGCCACAATCTCCACAAACATTTAAGCAATTGCTAATGATTGCAGGAATGGATAGGTATTTTCAAATTGTAAAATGTTTTCGCGACGAAGACTTACGTGCAGACAGGCAGCCAGAGTTTACTCAAATAGATTGTGAAATGTCGTTTGTCGAGCAAAAAGATATTTTGGATTTATTTGAGAAATTAATAAAAAAATTATTCAAGACAATCTTAAATATTGAAATTGATTATAATTTTCCACAAATGCCGTATGACGAAGCAATGGAGAAATATGGAAACGATAAGCCCGACATTCGTTTTGGTATGACAATTTCTGATCTTGGCGAAAACCTAAAAGGTAAAAACTTTGTAGTATTCGACTCTGCTGAATATATTGGAGGCATTGTATTACCAAGTGGTAGTGAGTATTCACGTAAACAAATTGACGAACTTACAAATTTTGTAAGAACACCACAAATTGGAGCAAAAGGTCTTGTTTATTGCAAATATAATACAGACGGTACTTTTAAGTCATCAGTAGATAAGTTTTATAGCCAAGCAGATTGGGCAGTAATAGCTGATAAAATGCAAGCTCAAAAAGGAGATCTTATATTAATCCTTGCTGGCGAAAAAGAATTAACATTACATGGCTTAAGCGAATTGCGTTTAAAACTTGCCAATCAGTTAGGATTGCGTCCAAAAGATAAATTTGCACCACTTTGGGTTGTTGAATTTCCGTTGTTAGAGTATGACGCAGAGTCTCAAAGATATCATGCAAAGCACCATCCGTTTACCGCACCATTTGATGAGGACATAGAGTTGTTTAATACCGACCCTGGGAAAATTCGGGCAAAAGCTTACGATCTTGTTATCAACGGAATAGAAATTGGGGGAGGCTCAATCAGAATTTTTGATAAAGAATTGCAGGAACTAATGTTTAAAAATCTTGGTTTTTCAAAAGAAGAAGCCGAAGCACAATTTGGATTTTTAATGAACGCTTTTAAATTTGGTGCACCTCCACACGGTGGAATAGCATTTGGTTTCGACCGTTTAGTTTCTTTATTTGGGGGGTCTGATTCTATTCGAGATTATATAGCATTTCCAAAAAATAATGCAGGCAGAGATGTTATGATCGAAAGTCCATCGGAAATCTCTCAAAATCAATTAAACGAATTGGGATTGGCTTTGAAAGAAACTAAAAAAACATTATAATCTTTAAATTATACGAATTTTATGATTATTTCCTGATTTATTAGTTTTTAAGTGATAAAACAAGTATTCAATATATTAATCTAATAGTCAGGCATTTATTTACAAAACAATTAACAAAAGTTTGCGAAGACAGTTATATTTGCGAAAAAATGTTAAAAAAACTGATGCTTTTTGTTTCATTCTTAAAAAATACCTTATCTTTGTAGCATTAATTATTATTTTAAATTAGATTATGAATAAAGGAACAGTAAAATTCTTTAATGAATCAAAAGGTTTTGGTTTTATTAAAGACGGTGAAACCGAAAAAGAGTATTTTGTACACGCAACAGGTTTAATCGATCAAGTAAAAGAGGATGATGAAGTAACTTTCGAACTTGCAGAAGGTCGTAAGGGTTTAAATGCAGTAAATGTTAAAAAAGCTTAATATAAGAGTTGCATGACATCAAATCTTAAAAGCTTCGCAATTTGCGGAGCTTTTTTTATTTGCCAGCTAAATTTAATATCAGTATTTTTGCCATTAATTATAATAAACAGCCATTGTGAATTTTAAAGAACTTCGTACAGCACCACCATTACTTAAAGCTTTAGAAGATTTGGAATTTGTATATCCAACAAAAATCCAAGAAAAATGCTTTAGACGTATAACCGCAGGAGTTGACCTTGTTGGTATAGCACAAACAGGAACAGGAAAAACATTTGCATATCTTTTGCCTATTTTAAGTCAGTTGAAATTCTCAACAGAAAAGCATCCTTCTATAATGATTATTGTACCCACTCGAGAGCTTGTTACTCAGGTTCACCACGAAATCGACAAATTGTGTAAATATAAAAATGTTAGGGTTAAGTCTGTTATTGGTGGGAAAAATATTAATACACAAAAAATAGATATATATGACGGCGGTTGTGAAATTATAATTGGAACTCCTGGACGTTTATACGATATTGCAGTTACAGGAATGTTAAGGTTTAAAAATATCAAAAAGCTCGTTATTGACGAAGTTGACGAAATGTTAAGCCTTGGGTTTAGACCTCAGTTAGAGCAAATTTTTGCAATGTTGCCCGAAAAACGTCAAAACCTTATGTTTTCTGCAACTCTTAGCGAGGATGTTAGAACATTTATTAGTAAATATTTTTATCAGCCAGAAGAAATAATTATCGATAATACAAATACACCTGTTGAAAACATAAAGCAAGCCTTAATAAATGTCCCAAATTTCTTTACTAAAATCGAAGTGTTAAATTATTTGTTAGGTGATAAAGAAGAGTTCTCGAAAGTTCTAGTTTTTGCAAATAATAAAAAAGATGCGGATTTAATATTTGAAAATCTTCAAATTGCTTATCCTAACGAGATTGGTGTAATTCACTCTAATAAATCGCAAAATTTTAGATTTAACTCAATTAAGAATTATGCAAAAAACACTATCCGAGTTTTAGTGGCAACCGATATTGTTGCAAGAGGTCTTGATTTTGTTGATGTAACTCACGTAATAAGTATGAGTCCTCCTGAAAATCCAGCAGATTATATACATCGTATTGGACGCACAGGTAGAGCAGATAAAATGGGGAATTCAGTTTTATTATGTTCGCCTTTCGAAGAAGATTTATGCTTATTTGTAAAAGAAAAAGTCGGGGCTGCACTAAAGAATATTGACTTGCCTGATGAAATTAAAATCTCAAATATATTAAGCGAGGATGAAAAGCCAGGAATAAAACAAAAAAATTATATAAAAACTCCAGACATCAAAAAATCGCAAGGTGCATTTCACGAAAAAAGTGAAAAAAGAAGGAAAATAAACTCTGGTGGATTACGACAAAAATCAAAGCGTAAAAATATTAAACGTAGCGGGAGAAAATAATCGAAGTTTTTTTTATTTGTTGTTGAATTGTTTTGATATTTTATAACTGGAGAAAATTGCACATAAGAAAATAATTTTTTAGTTTTTGGACTGTTTTTCGTTTTAATAATAGATGCAGTACAACTGACCTATAATTGTTTTTAAATTCATTTAATTGCTTGTAAATTAGATAATTACAGAAATATTTATTCATTGGTGTTATGATTTTAAAAAGATACTAAAACGAGGCAAAAAGATTATCATCATTTCTAAACTTATGTATATATATGTTAAGCTGCCCTTTCAGGACGCCATTTGTATTCGATTTATAACCAGAAGCTTCTCATCTGGTTATAATAAATAAGGCTTTCAGCTTTAGGGATACAAATCTTGCTTTTGGCAAAAGCGATGCAACACCTCGTTTTCATGAACTAACTGGAATTTGCGTTCTGAAAGGGCAGCTTATAATTTTATATCATATAATCATAAAGTGCCACATATATAATAATTAACTTTATTTCGGCTACGCCAGACAATGCATTGATTTAGTTGTTTTGTGTATTTGTTTTTTATAGTAAAATACCTAATCTAAACTTAGGATAAGTGGGTTTTTGTAAAATCTTCTTATTAATTTCATCAAATAATACTGCTATTTATAATATTAATTGCTTATATTTGTTTATATAGTTCAATTAGTATTATAAGCATATAGTTTTACAAAGCTTTTCGATTATGAAATTTACAGGTATTTATATAATTATGATTTTATTTTCTGTAAGTTCTTATTCTCAAAATTGGGATCAAGTTATCAAATCATGTGCCTCAGATAGAAATCCAGATGATTATTATGGTAACTCAGTGGCTATAGATGGTGATTTCGCTATTGTGGGAGCTTTGGGGCAGGATAAAGATATTTTAGGAGAAGATCATTTGCCACAAGCAGGAGCAGCCTATATTTTACAGAACATAAATAATACTTGGGTCGAAATACAAAAACTAACAGCCTTTAATCGAAAATCAGAAGATAATTTTGGATATTCAGTAGATATTAAAGGAGATTATGCTGTTGTAGGTGCATGGCGAACTACTGATTATAGCGATAGTGCAAATCCTATTTGGACCTCTGGTGCAGTTTATGTTTTTTATAATAATGCAGGTGTATGGGAAGCATTTCAAAAAATCACTCCTCTCGATGGAAAATTAAACCAATATTTTGGAAATTCAGTATCGATTGATGGCGATTTTATTGTTGTAGGATCAAACAACGACCATACTAATGCGTTGTACACTGACAGTTTGACTAGTGCAGGTTCTATTTATGTATTTGAAAACAATGGGACTAATTGGACACAAACTCAAAAAATTGTGCCCTCTGACAGAGCAGCAGCCGACATCTTTGGATGCTCAGTAGATATTTGTGGAGATTATATTATTGCTGGAGCTTATAATAAAAGTGAAAACTCAACTATCTCGGCTGGTGCGGCTTATGTGTTTTATTATAACGGCAGTACCTGGACTCAAATTCAAAAACTTCTTTCAACAGAAATTAAAACACAAGGCTATTTCGGATCTGATGTGGTAATAAATGACAGCTTTGCCGTTGTAGGAGCTAGAGGTGAGGATGAAAATGAATTTATTACCAATACAGGTGCAGCATATATTTATTCTAATATTGGTGCTGGAGCTACTTTGTCGTTCTCATCTAAAATAATTGCATCCGACCAGCTAAGTAATGATAACTTTGGATGCTCAGTAGATATTGACGGAAATTATATTGTTGTAGGTGCTTATAATCATTCGCTTGATGAAAATGGGCTTAATTTAATTAATTTTACTGGTGCAGCATATATATATCATTACGAGGAATATGAATGGACGCAAGAACAAAAAATTGTAAGTCTTGATCGTAATAATACAGATTATTTTGGATACGATGTATCCATAAGTAATAATTATGTTATTGCAGGAGCAATGTATCAAGATTTTGACGCAGACGGTCAAAATAAGAGAGATGAAGCCGGTGCAGCCTATATTTTTCATAATTGTCGTGAGATCTTTGTATATCAAGATACAACAGAAATTGAAAAAAAAGGAACTTTCGATTTTGGGCATATTGAAATTGGTAGCAGTAGTTCAGAATTAATTTTTACAATAGAAAACACTGGTGTGGATAATTTGATACTTGACGGAACACCAATAGTTGAAATCTATGGAACCAATGCTACTGATTTTACAGTTAACCAGTCAGCCACTACTTCGTCTGTTATACCAGGTGGAACAACAACGTTTACAATAATTTTCACACCATCATTTATAGGCTTACATACCGCCGAAATTAAAATTTTAAATAATGATTATGACGACAATCCGTTTGTGTTTACAATTATCGGAACGGGAGTTAAAATACCGCAAACAATAAGTGAATTTAACCCAATTGATGCTAAAACTTATGGTGATGACGACTTTGTTGTTTCTGCAACTGCAAGCTCGGGTTTAGATGTGGTTTTTACTAGTTCTGATAATGAAATTGCAATTTGTGGAGGAATAAATGGCTCAAATATTACAATTGTAGGTGCAGGCTCGTGTGAGATTTATGCCAACCAGCCTGGGAATGAGATTTATTTGCCAGCTCCTCAAATTAGTCAAACATTAACAGTGAATAAAAAGCCGATTACTGTAACTGCTGATGCATATCAAACAAAAGACTACGGAGATTCTGACCCTGTATTTACTTATACTGTTAACCCCGGAGGTTTAGAAATTGGAGATAGTTTTTCTGGAGCATTAACGCGTGTTGCAGGAGAAACTGTTGGCGTTTATGAAATACTAATTGGAAGTCTTAATGCTGACCCAGATTATGAAATTACCTTTATTCCAGACAATTTTGCAATTATTGAACGTGTTATTTATGTAACTGCTGATATTGATCAATTTAAAATTTATGGTCAATTAGATCCTACACTAAGTTATTCATATTATCCCGAAATAGTTGACGGAGATATTTTTAGTGGTTCATTAATGAGGATTTTGGGCGAAGATGTAGGATATTACGAAATTCAACAAGGATCATTAAGTTTAAACTCTAATTATATAATAGAATATACAAGTAATGATTTTGAGGTAATTGCTAAAACAATCACAGTTACACCTAATGAGGAGCAATTTAAAATTTATGGAACAACAGATCCTAGTGTATTTGTTTATAGCATTTTTCCAGCTCTTGTATCAGGCGACACTTTTAGTGGATCGCTAGAGAGAGTCGCTGGTGAGGATGTCGGTTTTTATGCAATTACACTTGGCACATTAGATGCTGGAGATAATTATACATTGACGTTTGTAGATGAGGTTTTTGAAATTATTTCTAAACCAATTTCAGTGATTGTTTATCCTGACCAAAGTAAATTATATGGCGATAGTGACCCTACTTTTATTTATTGGTTAGTGGGGACATTAGAACAAGAAGATGAGCTTATGGGTGAATTAAGTAGAGAGCCTGGCGAAAGTTTAGGTTTTTATGCTATAACTCAAGGGACATTAAGTCTTGGGGCGAACTATAATTTAGATTTTACTGGTGCTACTTTTGAAATTAAAGTTAAAGGTTTATCGGTTCAAGTTGATCCAAACCAAACTAAAGAATATGGAGATTCTGATCCAGTATTTACTTATACAATAAACTCATCGCTCGCATCTGGAGATAGTTTTACAGGCCAACTTGAACGTGTACAAGGCGAAGATGTTGGAGCTTATATGATAACCCAAGGTAGCCTCGCTCTTAATTCTAATTATAGTATCGTATTTATAGACGATGAGTTTGAAATTACCCGTAAAGTAATTACAGTAACTGCCGATCCTAACCAAACAAAATATTATGGTGAGCCAAATCCAGATGAGTACACTTATACATATACTGGTACTCTTCAAAATGGAGACAGTTTTTCAGGTAGCTTAGGAAGACAGTCGGGCGAAGATGTTGGTACATATAATATTTTACAAGCAAGTTTATGGATAAATGCAAATTATCAAATTATATATAATCAAGATGTGTTTGAGATTTTACATAAAGAAATTAGTGTTTTTGCAGATGCGGGACAAACCAAAGTTTTTGGTGATGTTAACCCTGCTGAGTATTCTTACTCATATACAGGAGATTTATCTATTTTTGATAGTTTTAATGGAGAACTTACGCGTGAGGTTGGAGAAACCGTAGGAAATTATGAAATTCAACAAGGTAGCTTGAGTTTAAACAATAGTTATAATATAACATATTATCCAAATAATTTTGAGATTACTCCAAAGCCGATAACAGTAACTGCTGATGCAAATCAAACAAAAGTATTTGGAGAAGACGATCCTGCTGATTTTACTTATACGGTTTCGGGAACTTTACTTGGCGAAGATGTTTTTACAGGAGAGCTTTCTCGTGAAACTGGTGAGAATGCTGGTTTATATCAAATTTTGCAAGGTAATTTAAGTTTAAGCAGTAATTATGATATTATTTATAATTATGATGATTTCGAAATTACTAAGGCAACACCAATAATTACTTGGGAAAATCCTGAAGATATTTATGAAGGAACAGAATTGTCTGAAGTTCAGCTTAATGCGTCAGCGAATATATCTGGAAGTTTTGCTTACATTCCTGATTTTGGTACTATACTAGAAGTGGGAGACAATCAAGCTTTAAATGTTGAATTTACTCCAACAGATGTGTTAAACTATACTAATGAAAATGTAATAGTTTATATCAATGTATTATCAAATATTGGTGTGGAAGAATATCACTCAAGTATCGAAATTTATCCTAACCCTGCTAGAGATTTTGTGAATATTGTACAAGAAAACACCTTTTTCGATTATCTTACAGTTTATGATATTTCTGGCAAAATTATGATGCAGCAGAGTTTAAGTAATTTAACTACAAGATTAGACATTAGCAACTTAAAATCGGGGGTCTATGTTATAGCCTTAACATCTGTTGACTTGTCTAAAGAAATGCGAGTTAAATTTATTAAAACAGATTATTAGCCTTTTTGTCTTCGTCGGTTGCTTGATTAACGCATTGCATTAAAGTAATAATGTAGGTTTTGTTTGACTAAAAATATTTAGATATAATATCTAAATTTCCTTAGAAAAGTGTATATTTGTGTAGTTGTAATTTAATTTACATTTATTGTTATAATTGCCAATAATGAAACATTTTGTGTTTAAAAAACTTTATTACTATGAAATCAACTCGTATTTTTCCTATTATCATCGCTTTAGTTCTATTTTCTTTAGGTTCTTATGCTCAAAACTGGGATCAAATTGTTAAATCATGTGCTACTGACCGAAATGCACAAGATTATTACGGTCGATCACTTGCCATAGACGGTAATTTTGCAATAGTTGGAGCTTGGGGGCAGGATAAAGATGCTTCGGGTGGTGGTAGTACATTATCAGAAGCTGGAGCAGCTTATATTTTACAGAATATAAATGATACTTGGGTCGAAATTCAGAAAATTGTTGCTTTGGATCGAGGTACGGGAGATAATTTTGGGTATTCGGTAGATATTAATGGAGATTATGCTGTTATTGGTGCTTGGAAAGAAAATCATGATGCTGCAGGCACAAATTCCATATCTGATGCTGGTTCTGCTTATGTTTTTTATAATAATGCTGGTACATGGGAACAAAGTCAAAAAATTGTGGCTTCCGATCGTGCCGAAGATGATTATTTTGGTCAATCAGTAGCAATAGATGGAGATTTTATTGTTGTTGGTGCGTTTAATGAAGATGATGACGAAAACGGTAACAATGCACTGACTAGTGCAGGCTCTATTTATGTTTTTAAAAATAACGGTACTAATTGGACAGAAACTCAAAAGATAGTCCCATCAGATAGAGCTGCTGCTGATTTTTTTGGTAACTCAGTAGATATTTGTGGAAATTACATTATTGCCGGAGCTTATAACAAACATGATGTCGGAACAAATTCGGCTGGTGCGGCTTATGTGTTTTACCATAATGGGACTACATGGTCGCAAATATCAAAATTGCTTGCATTTACACTTCAAGAACAAGCATTTTTTGGATTTGATGTGGCAATTAATGAAAACTTTGCGGTTGTTGGAGCTTATGGTGAGAATGAAACTTTATCTAGTGTAGGTGCAACACATATATATACTAATCCTGGTGCTGGTGCAAATTTGCCGTATCATTCTAAAATTACAGCCTCCGATGGACAAGAAAATGATCGATTTGGATACTCTGTAGATATTGACGGGAACTACATAATCGTAGGAGCGGATTTAGAAGATCACGATGAAAATGGATTGAATGAGTTAACTTCTGCAGGATCTGCATATATATATAACTATAATGGCTCCATTTGGGCACAAGAACAAAAAATTGTACACAACGATCGAAATCCAGCAGATTTTTTTGGTTGTGATGTTGCAATAAGTAATAATTATATTATTGCAGGAGCAATGAATCAAGATACTGATGCAGCTGGGATTAATAATAGACCAGAAGCCGGTGCAGCGTATGTTTTTCATAATTGTCGAGAGATAAATATATATCAAGAAGCTACACAAATTGATAATGAGGGGACTTTCGATTTTGGTTCTGTTCTTTATGGCAATAGTAGTGCTGAACTAACATTTACAATCGAAAATACTGGTGTAGATAATCTGACACTTGACGGAACACCAGTAGTTGAAATTTCTGGTGCAAATGCTGCTGATTTTTCCATTAATCAAACAGCTATAAATTCAATTGTTACTCCAGGTAGTTCAACAACATTTACAATAATTTTCTCTGCTTCGTCAATAGGTTTACATACTGCAAATATTAGTATTGCTAATAATGATTATGATGAAAACCCATATCTCTTTACAATTACGGGAACAGGTTTAAAATTGCCGCAATCAATTTCAGATTTTACATCTATATCAACAAAAACTTATGGAGACGAAGATTTTTTAATATCTGCAACAGCAAGTTCGGGTTTAGATGTGGTTTTTACTAGTTCTGATGAGAATATTGCTATTTGTGGAGGAATAAATGGCTCAAATATTACTATTGTAGGTGCAGGTTCGTGTGAGATTTATGCCAACCAGCCAGGGAATGAAATTTATTTACCAGCTCCGCAAATTAGTCAAACACTAACAGTTAACAAAAAATCTATTACCGTAACTGCTGATCCAAATCAAACAAAAGAATACGGAGATTCTGACCCTGAATTAACTTATACTGTGAGTGCCGAAGGATTAGAAACTGGAGATAGCTTTTCGGGTGCACTAACGCGTATTGCAGGAGAAACTGTAAGCGTTTATGAAATACTAATTGGAAGTCTTAGCGCTGGGACAAATTATAATATAGCTTTTGTTTCTAATGATTTTGAAATTACCAAACGTACTATTTATGTTACCGCCAATGATGATCAATCTAAAATTTATGGGGAAACAGATCCCGTATTAACATATTCTTATACTCCTGCTTTAGTTGGTGGAGATGCTTTTACAGGTTCAATAAGTAGATTAATTGGTGAAGATGCAGGATACTACGAAATTCAACAGAACACGTTAAGCTTAAATTCCAATTACACTATCGATTATACAAGTAATATGTTTGAAATTGTAGCAAAAACAATTACAGTTACACCTAATTCGGGACAATCAAAAATTTATGGAACAACAGACCCTGTTGCATTTGTTTATAGTACTAGTCCTTCTCTTGTATCGGGTGATACATATACAGGAGCACTAAGCCGAGATGCTGGCGAAGATGCTGGATTTTATACGATTACAGTTGGTAGCTTAAGTGCTGGAGATAATTATATAATGTCGGTTGTTGATGTTGATTTTGAAATTGTTGCTAAATCAATAAGTGTAAACGTAATTTCTAATCAAAGTAAATCTTATGGCGATAATGATCCTGTGTTTAATTATCAGTCTATTCCTGCACCGCTAACTGGAGATGAGTTTACGGGAGAGCTAAGCAGAGAGTCTGGCGAAGATCTTGGCTTATATGCCATAACTCAAGGGACATTAAGCCTTGGCTCGAATTATAATTTAAGTTTTAATTCTGCAGATTTTGAAATTATAGTTAAAAGCTTAATGATAATTGTTGATTCAGACCAAACTAAAGAATACGGAGATATAGATCCAGAGTTTACTTTTACCACTACCTCACCTATTGCTCCTTGGGATAGTTTTACAGGGGCACTTGCACGTGAAGATGGCGAATTCGTTGGGGAATATGCAATAAACCAAGGAAGTTTGGCTCTTAACTCAAATTATAGCACCTTCTTTATGGGAGCCGATTTTGAAATTACGCAGAAAACAATTACAGTAACTGCCGATGCTAACCAAACAAAATATTATGGAGAGGTAAATCCTACATACACCTATACATATTCAGGTACTCTCGCAAGTGGAGATGATTTTCAAGGAGCTTTAACAAGAGAATCCGGTGAGAGTGTTGGGACGTATAATATATTACAAGGTGGTTTGTGGATAAGTTCAAATTATATAATTGTTTTTAACAGTAATGTGTTTGAAATTCTACAGGGTGAAATTAGTGTTACAGCTAATGCTGGACAATCTAAAGTTTATGGAAGTGCTGATCCAACTCAATACACTTATGAGTACACAGGGACTTTAGCTATTGGCGATAGTTTTACAGGAAATTTATCAAGACTTGTAGGAGAAGATGTTGGAAGCTATGAAATCCAGCAAGGTAGTCTGAGTTTAAGCAATAACTATAATATAACATATTATCCAAATAATTTTGCGATTACCACCAAACCTATTACAGTAACTGCTGATGCAAATCAAACAAAAGTATTTGGAGAAGACGATCCTGCTGCATTTACTTATACGGTTTCGGGAACTTTAGTTGGCGAGGATAGTTTTACAGGAGAGCTTTCCCGTGAATCTGGTGAGAATGTTGGTTTATATCAAATTTTGCAAGGTGATTTAAGTTTAAGCAGCAATTATGATATTACTTATGTGTATGATAATTTTGAAATCTCCCCCAAACCTATTACAGTAACTGCTGATGCAGATCAAACAAAAGTATTTGGAGAAGACGATCCTGCTACATTTACTTATACGGTTTCGGGAACTATACTTGGCGAAGATGCTTTTACAGGAGAGCTTTCTCGTGAAGCTGGTGAAAATGTTGGTTTATATCAAATCTTGCTAGGCAATTTAAGTTTAGGCAGCAATTATGATATTATCTTTAATGCTGCTGATTTTGAAATTACTAAGGCAACACCAATAATTACCTGGGAAAATCCGGCAGATATTTATGTTGGAACAGAACTATCAGCGACACAACTTAATGCCTCGGCAAATATAGCTGGTAGTTTTAATTATAATCCAGCTGTTGGAACTATACTTGAAGTTGGAGACAATCAAGCTTTAAATGTTGAATTTACTCCAATAGATGTGTTAAACTATACTAACGAAAATGCAACAGTTTATATCAATGTATTGTTAAATATTGGTGTGGATAAATATTGTTCTGGATTTGAAGTTTACCCTAATCCTGCAAAAGATTTTGTGAATATTCTGCAAAAAAACACCCTTTTCGATTATCTTACAGTTTATGATATAACTGGTAAAATTGTGATGCAGCAGAGTTTAAATAATTTAACTACAAGTTTAGACATTAGCAATTTAAAATCGGGAATTTATTTTATAGCATTAGCGTCTGTTGACTTTGCTAAAGAAAAGAGAATTAAATTAGTAAAAACCGATAATTGATAAAGTGTTTTTTTTCTTTGGATGCGAAATAATTCAGGATTATTTATTTGCAGAGTTTTAATTATTTTTTGATACTAAAAAACTAAAGTGTACTTTTGAAAAAAAACAAAATGAAGATCAGCCAACATTTTATCGAAGCAAAAGCAATTCTTGATGAATTTATTCAGAACGAAGATAGTTTTAAAAAAATTGAAGAAGCGGGTATTTTGATAGTGAGTTCAATACAAAATGGTGGTAAAGTTATTAGTTGTGGTAACGGTGGTTCAATGAGTGATGCTATGCACTTTGCAGAAGAGCTTACAGGTAGTTTTCGTGAAAAACGTCAAGCAATTCCAGCTATTGCAATTAGCGACCCATCTCATATAACTTGCACAGCAAACGACTTTGGATTTGACCATATTTTTAGTCGATATATTGAAGCCCTAGGAAATAAAAATGATGTTTTACTTGCTATTAGTACTAGCGGAAACTCTAGTAATGTAATTGAAGCTGTTAAGACGGCTAAAAATAAAGGGATGAAAGTTATTGCTCTTACTGGTAAAGATGGCGGAAAAATTAAAGAGCTTGCAGATGTGGAAATTAGAGCCCCAAAATCCAAATATTCTGACAGAGTTCAAGAAATTCATATAAAGATTATTCATAGTTTGATAGATTATATTGAAGGGGAAATAACTAGTGAAAGATGAGAAGGAGAGGGGTAAGTTAAGAACTGGCAGCACCTATTTAAGCTTTAGACATAAAAAACATGAAAATACATTTTATAGCTATCGGTGGAGCGGCAATGCATAATCTGGCAATTGCTCTTCATAAAAAAGGATATAATATTACTGGTTCTGATGATGAGATATTTGAGCCATCAAAATCAAGATTAAAGAAATATAATTTATTGCCAAAAGCTTTTGGGTGGTTTCCTGAAAACATAAGTGATAAAATTGATGTAATTATTTTGGGAATGCATGCTAGAAAAGATAATTCTGAACTTATACGTGCGAAAGAACTTAAACTGAAAATATATTCTTACCACGAGTATCTTTACGAGCAAACAAAAAACAAAAAGCGAATTGTAGTTGGCGGTAGTCATGGGAAAACAACTATT
>JAQUBO010000042.1 GCA_028686735.1 Bacteroidales bacterium | reverse complement strand
AGCAACGCAGTAGATGCACAAAGACAATCGCAAGCAGCACTAAAATTTGGGTGCATTAATGACTTTTGATAAACAATATAAATGTTTGACAATCTGACATTTACTAACATATTCTACAAAAAGCGGTAAACGGCTTTAGCCCTCACCGAAGGTAATAATGCGGGTTATATCAAACGAACCAATAACCCAAACCACCTACCCAACATCAAATTTATTTTTCGGCACAACATTTTCAATTGGTTTAGATCACCACAAATCAATAAAATCTAACTTTGAATTTATTTCTGGTGTTAATTTTTCAAAAGTTGAAAACCCAAATTTTCCGGTTCGTATGCAGCTATCATCAACTACAGATTTTAGCTATGGTGTAGGTGGGTCATTTGGTATATTTTACAAAGTTTCTGAAAATTTCTCAATTGGGAGTTCAATCAATCCAATAATAATATTTACAAGAAGTCCTAATGCTACGTAAAATACAACTTCAGTAAAACTAAATTTAACGGACATGTCTCTAATCTGTCTAAGATACAAGTTATAATCAAGAACCAGTTGCCTACAACACCTATATGTAATGTGGAAATTTGTCTGTAAACGTTCGTACAAAACCCCCAGTCTCCTTTTCAAAATGTCTTGATACCAGCTGTTCAAAAAACATTTTCCAACTATTTTGTAACATCAGCTCTGGTTTTTTCGTATAATAGTATTGAAGCATAAATTTTAAGATAAATCTATAAACTTTGTAGTGTCTGTAAAATTGATAAACAGAAATTTTTAGGAATAGTATTTGTATTGATAATTTGTAATATGAGAAAAACAATAAACATATTGATAATTTTAATCTTATTTTCAGGGTTTGCTTTTTCTATTGTCCCAAATCCTGTTAACTATGATTTTTCGTATTATGGGCAATCTGAATATCCTGAGCTTTATAAAATATCGGCACCTGCTCCTAATCCAGTTAATGACTATGCTGTAATTTGGTGCAATTTACCTAATGATGCCACTGCTGAAATCGCAATCTATAATTTTGCAGGTGTTAAACTTAAGTCGGTACATGTTAATGGAGGAATGCAGAAAGTTAATATTGAAACTTATGACTTGCAAAATGGCGTTTATTTTGTTTGCCTTATTTATGGAGATAAAAATATTGATTCGAAAAAGATGATAAAAAAATAAAACCTCAACTTTATATATATCATTCGCCCGATAGTTAAATTATCTATCGGGTTTTATTTTATTAAATTTGCAAATAACATGAAACGAATACTTATAATAATTCTATTGACCATAATTTGTTACTATGGTTTTGCTCAATATAAAGTGTTTTTATTACATGGCTATGCAAATCCAAAGTCAATTATGAGAAAACTTGACAAGGACTTAAAAAAGGAAGGATTTAACACTAAAAATTATGCATATCCTAGTATATATACTGAGTTAGACACAATCGGTAAAAACCTTTATTTGGATATTTTAAAAAGTAATCTGGATTCTGTTTCATTTGTTACTCACTCGATGGGAGGTCTTGTTGTGAGAGCAATGTTGAAATATTCGGATGCAGATACCACCTTTCCTTTTATATATCGGATTGTAATGATTTCTCCACCCAATCAAGGTGCTGATATCACAAATATTTTTAAGTCTAAGAGTTTATGGCACAAACTACTAGGTCCTAATGTTAGGAAAATGGAAACTGATTCCACGTCGTATGCAAATCAGTTACCTATACCGTGCAACATAGAAATGGGAATAATTGTTGGGAAACGTGGTAAAAAGAAAGGTTATAATCTTTTAATTGAAGGCGACAATGATGGACTTATCAAACCAGAACACACTTTACTTGGTAATGAAACAGACACAATAAGTTTTGAATTAGACCATTTGGCTTTAGTGTATAGAAAAAAATCTCGGACAAAAGTTGTTAAATTTATAAAAACTGGTCATTTTCGTTAGATTGTCAGCTAAATATCTATCATATTTAAGCTATTTTCTTCTTTCAACCAAAAAATGTTAATATTTTGCTCTTATATATTGCGATTTATAATTTTTATTAGTATATTTTTGCATCACAATGACTAAAACTGTAGAAATGGTTGGAAATTATTCCGAAGATAGCATAAAAACGCTTGATTGGCAAGAGCATATTCGTAAGCGTCCTGGAATGTATATTGGAAAACTTGGAGACGGAAAATCCCGAGACGATGGTATTTATGTTCTTATAAAAGAAGTTCTAGATAACTCAATTGATGAATATGCAATGGGCTTTGGTAAAAACATTAATATTAAACTCGAAGATAATTCAATTGCGATTAGAGATTACGGACGTGGCATACCACTTGGAAAACTGGTAGATGTTGCCTCAAAAATGAATACAGGTGCAAAATATGATTCAAAAGTATTTAAAAAGTCTGTGGGTCTTAATGGGGTAGGAATTAAAGCTGTAAATGCTCTTTCAAAATCGTTTATTATAACGGCTTATCGAGAAGGAGAAGCAAGGGTTTCGGAGTTCTCGCAAGGTAAACTTATATCTGATAAAAACTTTAAAGCTCCAGATAAGAAAAATGGAACTCTTGTGATTTTTATTCCAGATGATGAGGTGTTTGGGAAATTTAGTTATATCAACGATTATATTGAGCCGCTATTAAGAAATTATGTTTACTTAAATGCTGGATTAACGATTAATTTTAATGGGACAAAATACTTCTCGCATAATGGATTACTTGATTTATTAGAAGAAAATCTTAATCAAGAAGAAATTTATCCTATCATACATTTAAAAGATGATGATTTTGAAATTGCTATAACACATGGCAAACAATATAGTGAGGAATACTATTCATTTGTAAATGGTCAAAATACAACACAAGGAGGTACACACTTATCAATATTTCGTGAGGCTTACGTTAAGACTATTCGTGATTTTTATCGTAAAGATTACGATGCGGCTGATATTAGACAATCAATAATTGCTGCAATTAGTATTAAAATTGAAGAGCCAATATTTGAATCGCAAACAAAAACAAAACTTGGCTCGCGGGATATGTCACCGGGAGGTCTTAGTGTAAGGAACTATATCTTTGAATTTATGAAACGTCTGGATGACTTTTTACATAAAAATCCAAAACATGCAGACATACTCCAAAAAAAGATACTCTCTTCAGAAAAAGAACGTAAAGCAATTGCAGGAGTCAAAAAACTTGCACGCGAAAGAGCTAAAAAAGTTAGTCTTCACAACAAAAAACTTAGAGATTGTCGTATTCATTACAATACAAATAACGAAAAAAGATTTGAATCAACAATTTTTATTACAGAGGGCGATTCGGCAAGTGGATCAATCACAAAATCAAGAAACGTAAACACTCAAGCTGTTTTTAGTTTGAGAGGTAAACCGCTTAATAGTTATGGTATGTCTAAAAAAGTTGTTTACGAAAACGAAGAGTTTAATCTTTTACAGGCAGCTTTAAATATTGAAGAAGGTATAGAAAATATTAGATATCAAAATGTCGTTATTGCAACTGATGCCGATGTTGATGGAATGCACATTAGATTGCTTTTAATTACATTCTTTTTGCAATTTTTTCCTGACCTCTTGAAACGAGGGCATCTGTTTATTTTAGAAACGCCTCTGTTTAGAGTTCGTAATAAAAAAGAAACTATTTATTGTTATGACGATGTCGAAAGAGAAAATGCAATAAAAAAATTAAAAAATAATCCAGAAATTACTAGGTTTAAAGGGCTGGGTGAAATTTCTCCAGCCGAATTTAAAAACTTTATTGGTAACGATATTAGATTAGCCCCTGTAACACTTTCTAAAGCCGACAGTATTAGTGGATTACTTAAGTTTTTTATGGGGAAAAACACTCCAGAAAGACAGGAGTTTATTATAGACAATTTAAGAATTGAAGAAGAATTATCACAAGACTGATTATGAGCGAAGATAAAAACACAAATAATCTAAATGAAGAAAATGAAGATTTAGAGACAATTGAATCAACAGAATCTTCTGAACCTAAAATTACTCGGCTTAAGGGGATGTATCAAGATTGGTTTCTTGACTATGCTTCTTATGTAATTCTTGAGCGTGCAGTTCCTCATGTTTATGATGGTCTTAAACCTGTGCATCGTCGGATTTTGCATGCAATGAAACAGCTTGACGATGGTCGATATAATAAAGTTGCAAATATTATTGGACATACTATGCAGTATCACCCACATGGAGACCAATCAATTGGTGATGCTTTGGTTCAAATTGGACAAAAAGACCTACTTGTTGATTGTCAAGGAAACTGGGGAAATATTTTAACTGGCGACTCGGCCGCTGCTTTTCGATATATCGAAGCTCGTCTTACAAAATTTGCTTTAGATGTGGTGTTTAATCCAAAAACAACATTCTGGAAATCATCTTATGACGGACGTAATAAAGAACCTATTACTTTACCAGTAAAATTCCCACTCTTGCTAGCCATGGGAGTAGAAGGTATTGCCGTAGGACTTGCATCTAAAATACTCCCTCACAATTTTAACGAACTAATAGATGCTTGTGTAAGTAATCTTAAAGATGAACCATTCGAGATTTATCCAGATTTCCTTACTGGAGGCATGGCAGATTTTAGTAGATATAACGACGGAAAGAGAGGGGGAAGAGTGCGTGTAAGAGCCAAAATCGAAAAAGTTGATAAAAGAACTCTTGCTATTCGTGAAATAGTTTTTGGAGAAACAACATCATCTATTATAGACTCTATTATTGCCGCTAATGATAAAGAAAAAATTAAAATTAAAAAGATTGATGATAATACAGCTGAACATGTAGAAATTTTAATATACTTGCCATCTGGTGTGTCGATTGATAAAACAATTGATGCCTTATATGCTTTTACAAAATGTGAAGTGTCGGTGTCAACTTATGCTTGTGTTATTGAGGAGGATAAACCACGATTTATTGGAGTTAAAGAAATTTTACAATTATCAGTTTATAATACTGTAGAACTACTAAGGCAAGAACTACTAATCGAAAAAGCTGAACTAGAAGAGGCATGGCATAATCAATCTTTAGAGAAATGGTTTATTGAAAAACGTATCTATAAAGAGAAAAATTATGAAAATTCTAAAACAACTGATGAGGCTATAGACTTTATTCATACTAAACTTATAGAGCATAAGCTTAAAACTATTAGAGAAGTTAATCGAGAAGATCTGTTAAAATTGCTCGAAATTAGAATGAAGCGAATTTTAAAATTTAATAGTGATAAAGCCGAAGCAGACTTAAATAAAATTCTTGAAGAAATTGCTAGAGTGCAGCATAATCTTGACAACCTCACTAATTATGCAATTAATTATTACTTAAATATTAAAAAGAAATATGGGCAAGATCGTACACGAAAAACTGAAATTAGAAATTTTGATACGATAGATACCACAAAAGTTGCGGTGGCAAACGAAAAACTGTATGCTAATTTAAAAGAAGGCTTTGTTGGATACGGAATGAAAAAAGAAGAGTATATCTGCGAATGCTCCGATATTGATGATATTATTGTTTTTCGAAAAGATGGAAAATATATGGTGTCAAAAGTTACGGATAAAGCTTTTTTTGGAAAAGACATACTTCATGTTGGAGTTTTTAAAAGAAATGATAAACGTACAATTTATAATGTAGTGTACAGGCATGGTAGAACTAGTGTTGCATATATTAAGCGTTTTAATGTTACATCTATTACCAGAGACAAAGAATATGATCTTACAAAAGGGGAGGAGGGATCCAGAGTATTGTATTTTACTGCAAATCCGAACGGAGAAGCTGAGGTTGTAAAGGTCTTTTTAAAACCAAAACCAAAACTTCGCAAACTAATTATAGAACAAGATTTTGCCGATATTGCTATTAAAGGACGAAATGCTCAAGGAAATATTCTAACAAAAAATGATATTCATAAACTAAGTTTAAAAGAAGAGGGTATCTCAACTCTTGGTGGACGCAAAATTTGGTTCGACGAAGAAGTATTAAGGCTTAATGCTGATGGCAGAGGTCGTTTTATCGGTGAGTTCTCGGGTGAAGATAAAATATTGATAATTACAAAAGATGGGGTTTGTAGATTAACTAATTTTGATCTGTCAAATCATTATGAGGAAAATATTAATATAATAGAAAAATATAATCCTGATAAGATATTTACTGCTATACATTATGACTCTGAACAAGAGTTTTTCTATCTCAAACGATTTAATGTTGATGAGGCAACTAAAGAACTAATGTTTATTGGAGAAACGGAAGGCTCATATCTTATGGACATTTCAGATCATGATTACCCTCAAGTAAAACTAGTATTTGGTGGAAAACACAAGGATAGAGAGGATGAGGTAATTGATGCAGAGGAGTTTATTGCTATTAAAGGAATTAAAGCAAGAGGTAAAAGAATTACTACCTTCGAAACAAAAGAAATCTTATTTATAGAACCTCTAACAAAAGAAACAGAAAATTCTGATAATAAAGAAGACAATCGAATTGCAAATAATGGGGACGTTGATAAAAAGCAAAAACCTGACGACTTACACGAATTAGCAAATAAACCAATAGAATTAGAAATATCTGAAACAAAAGACGAAGATAAAAAAGATGAAAAAAAGCCTGTAAGTAAAACTAAAGATGACTTGGACATACCAAAAACAAAAGAAAAAAGTGTAGAGAAAGAACAGGATAAAACGAAAAAGAAAAACGAAAAAGACAAAAAAACACCCCCTGACGATACTCAAATGAGTTTGGGGTTTTAGGTTCTATCTAAACTATGAAAATAATTTTAATAGGTTTTATGGGAAGCGGAAAAACAGTGTTTGGAAAAAAACTGGCAAATCGCTTAAACCTTAATTTTTATGACTTAGACAAACAAATAGAGAGTAAATATCAAATGAGTATTCCCTCAATTTTTACAAATTTTGACGAAACTGTTTTTCGAAATCTTGAAACAAAACAATTAACAGAATTTATAAATAAAGATAATTTTGTTCTAGCTTGTGGTGGAGGTACTCCGTATTACAATAGTAATATGAAATTAATTAAAAAAATTGGAATTAGTGTTTACCTCGAATTAAACGCAACAGCCTTGTGTAGTAGATTATTAAAATCAAAAACGCAAAGACCACTTATAACAGGATTATCACATCAAGAATTGCAACAAAAAATTGAAACACTGCTATCTGTACGAGAAAAATATTATAAACAGTCGGATATAATAATCTCTGGGATCAACCTTAAGCCAGATAAATTAATTAACGAATTAAATCAATTATAAACGAGGAGACTGTAATCTCAGAACAACTGACCCATAATTATTTTAAATTCATTTAATTGCTTGTAAACTAGATGATTACAGGAATGTTTATTTATTGGTGTTAGGATTTTAAAAAAATACTAAAACGAGGCAAAAAGACTAATTATAGAATAACACTACATAATATGTGAAATACATAAGCAAATAGACCAAGCCTTTCCATCGTGTTATTTGTGGTTTTTTAAGTGGGAAAAAGAATAGCCCAGTTAGTACAACAAAACCCAAAAGGAAATAAATATCAAAACTCATTGTACTTGGATTAACTTGCATAGGAGTTACCACAGAACTGATACCAGAGATAACTAAGATATTAAAAATGTTTGAGCCTATAATATTACCTAAGCCAATTTCTATTTGTTTTTTTAATGCAGCTATTATCGAGGTTGCTAATTCTGGAATGCTTGTTCCAAAAGCAATTACGGTTATAGAGATTATTCTTTCACTTACTCCTAGTGTTTTTGCAATATTACTTGCTCCTTCAACAAGGATATTTGAGCCCAATACTAATGCAAAACAACTAATTATGATTAGTAATACAGAGAGCCAAGGTTTTTTTTGTGTTTTATCTGATTTTTCTTTTTCTTTTTTCTTTTTATAATTCATTTTGATGATTAGTAGGATATAAATTACCATCATTAATAGCATAATACACCCCTCAAACCGACTTATTATTAAATCACTCATAAATACAGTAAACGCAATACTTGCAATTAATAAAACTGGATAATCAAATCTAATAGTTGATTTATTTACTGGGATACTTATGATTACAGCCGTTAGGGCTAACACCAGACCAATGTTTGCAATATTACTACCAACTATGTTTCCTATTGCAATATCTGGAGCACCCGATAGAACAGCATTTAAACTTACAAAAAGCTCGGGAGCAGAAGTCCCTAATGAAACAATGGTAATACCCACAATAAATGGAGAAATTTTAAAATATTCGGCAATAGCAGATCCCGACTTTACAAGCTGGTTTCCACCAAATAAAAGTAGCAATATTCCTAATATAATGTAAATATAATCCATAAGATATGACAAAAATAACATTTTGACTACACTTAAAAACAGCAAAGACTTTTTTATTTTAATATTTCACTAATATTTAACTTTTCTTTGGTTATGAAGTATTACAAAATACAGATAAAAATAAGACATAAATAGCAAAAAACATCATTTTTATTTTATTTAAAACCTATAAAGTTTAACAATTGTTTTCAATTTAATTAGTTAATTGTATCTTTGTTTCGATTTTAATTTTATTATTTGCGTTTAAGTATATGAAGCAAAAAACAATTTCAAAGGAGATCAGCCTAAAAGGGTCTGGATTGCATTTCGGAAAAGTTACAAACCTCTGTATAAAACCAGCAGCTCCAAACACTGGTTACACCTTTATTAGAACCGATCTTGAGGGTAAGCCTTCTGTACTAGCAGTTGCTGATAATGTTACAGATACTTCGCGAGGAACAACCATCTCAAAAGGCTCTGCTAGTGTCAGTACAATCGAACATCTACTGGCTGCAACTTATGCATTGGGTGTGGATAATGTTATTTTCGAAATAGACGGTCCCGAAGTGCCTATTTTAGACGGAAGTTCAAAGTATTTTGTAGAGGCATATCACAACGCTGGTATTATAGAGCAAAAAGCAGAATTGAAAATATATAATATAGACGAAAGTTTTTCGTTTATAGACGACGAAAGAGATATTGAAATAAATATCTATCCTGATAAAAATTACAACTTAAAAGTTTTAGTAGATTATAAATCAGAGATATTGTCAAATCAATTTGCCTTTTTAAATAATCTTAAAGATTTTACAAAAAACATTGCTTCATGTCGCACATTTGTCTTTTTAAGTGAGCTAGAACCTCTTTTACACTTAAATTTAATAAAAGGTGGTGATCTTGACAATGCCATTGTTATTGTTGATAAAGAAAGTTCTCAAGAAGAGTTTGATAGACTGGCTAAGTTGTTTAATAAACCAAATGTTGAGGTTCAATCTTCTGGAGTACTTAACAATTTGAAATTGCAATTTACAAACGAGCCTGCACGTCATAAATTACTCGATATTATTGGAGATCTTGCACTTACAGGTTATCGATTTAACGCTGCTATTATGGCTCGCCGTCCAGGACATTATGGTAATACCGAAGCGGCAAAATTGATACGTAAATACATAGAGTTAAAAAAATTAGAAAAGAAATCAAAGAAAATACCGCTCTACAATTCTGATGCAAAACCATTAATGGACGTGAATAAAGTAAAAGAGTTTTTACCACACCGTTTCCCATTTTTATTTGTCGATAAAATTATGAGTCTTACTGACACAGAGGTTATCGGAATAAAAAATGTTAGCAATGACGAGCATTATTTTGAGGGCCATTTTCCTGACGAGCCTGTAATGCCTGGTGTTTTACAAGTAGAAGCTATGGCACAAACGGGTGGAATACTAGTTTTAAATACCGTTCCAGATCCCGAAAATTACCTCACTTATTTTATGAAAATTGATAATGTGAAATTTCGAAGACAAGTAGTACCTGGAGATGTTCTTGTAATGAAGCTACAACTTCTGGAGCCAATACGTCGTGGCATCGCACACATGAAAGGGGAAACCTTTGTTGGTACAGAACTTGCAAGCGAAGCTGAAATGTATGCTCAAATCGTTAAACAAAAAAACTAATTATGAACCAGCCTCTTTCTTATGTTAACTCATCGGCAAAAATTGCCAGTAATGTAGTAATAGAACCTTTTGTTACAATTAATAAAAATGTCGAAATCGGCGAAGGAACCTGGATAGGATCATGTGTAACAATTATGGAGGGTACTAGAATAGGTAAAAATTGTCGTATCTTTCCTGGAGCAGTAATAGGTGCAATACCGCAAGATTTAAAATTTAAAGGTGAAGAAACCACTGCCGAAATCGGAGACAATACTACTATTCGTGAGTGCGTTACTATTAATCGCGGGACTGCTGCAAAAGGTAAAACTGTTATTGGATCAAATTGTCTGTTAATGGCTTATGTACATGTTGCACACGATTGCATTATTGGAAATAATGTAATTCTTGTAAATGGAGTAAATCTTGCTGGAGAAGTTATTGTTGATGACTTTGCTATTATTAGTGCAAACTCCTTGTTACATCAATTTTGCCATATTGGGGCACATACAATGCTTGCAGGAAACTCTCTTGTAGGTAAAGATGTACCGCCTTATGTGAAAGCAGCTAGATACCCGCTGTCTTATGTAGGCGTAAATTCAATAGGCTTAAGAAGAAGAAACTTCTGTAATGAAAAAATTAATAAAATTCAAGATATTTACAGAGTCCTTTTTAATAAAGGAATGAATGTTAGTCAAGCTGTCGAATATATCGAAGCTGAGTTGCCTGCAAGTAAAGAACGAGACGAAATTATTCTTTTTATCCGAAATTCAAAACGGGGCATTATTAGAGGATACTTTGACCAATCTGATGCATAAACCTCGTTTATAGTAAAGCTTTACTAAATTCTATTTGCGTCTTCTATTGGATTTTGCTGTATTTGGTGTTCGCTTATTTTTATTTCTTGCCGCAAAAAATTCTTGTTTTCTTAATGTTTTTTGCTTTTCAAATGCTGATTTTTCCTTAGCAGTCATTGGCTTATCTGTTTGTGGAAAAGGATTACCAGTAATGACTTCTATTTTTTTTCTAATTAATTTCTCAATATCTTTTATATAAGAATTTTCTTCAGGTTCGCAGATAGAAATTGAGATACCAGTATCGCCTGCTCTACCTGCTCTACCAATCCTGTGAACATAAGTTTCTGCAATATTTGGAATATCATAATTAATAACATATCTTAATTTATCAATGTCAATTCCTCTTGCTGCAATATCTGTTGCTACCAGTACTCTTAATTCTCTATCTTTAAATTGTTTTAAAACTTTTTGACGATGGTTTTGCGATTTATTTCCATGAATAGCTGCTGTTCTAATTCCGTTTTGCGATAAATATTTTGAAATTTTATCTGAACCATGTTTTGTTCTGGAAAACAACAAGACTTGATCAATATCATTATCTTTAAGTATGTGAAGAAGTAAGTCTCTTTTACTATTTTTATTGGTATAATATAGATATTGTTGTAATGTATCTGCAGTTGATGAAATTGGACTTACATCAACTTTTATTGGGTTATTCAAAATTTTGCGAGAAAGTTCAACTATTGTATTTGGCATAGTTGCCGAAAAGAACAAAGATTGTCGTTTAGTTGGTAATTTGGCAATTATTTTCCTAATGTCATGTATAAAACCCATGTCAAGCATTCGGTCAGCCTCATCTAACACAAAATATTCAATATCGCTTAATCTAACAAAACCTTGATCCATTAGATCCAGAAGTCTTCCTGGGGTTGCAACAAGAACCTCTACACCTCTTTGAAGAGCATTTGTTTGTGCACTTTGTGTTACGCCTCCAAAAATTACAGTATTTCTAATTCCGGTGTATTTACCATAAGTTGAAAAACTCTCCTGAATTTGAATCGCTAATTCTCTGGTTGGTGTAACTATTAATGCTCGAATTTTTAGTTGTCCTTTCTTGCGTTGAGGCTCAAGAAAAAGATGCTGAAGAATTGGAATAGCAAATGCAGCGGTTTTACCAGTTCCCGTCTGTGCACTACCTAATACATCGCTTCTATCTAATATTGGCGGAATTGCTCTCTCTTGTATTGCTGTTGGCTCTGAATATTGTTCATCTTCTAGTGCCTTTAAAATAGGCTCAATTATTTGTAAATCTTTAAATTGCATGATTATTATTTAAATCCCATTTTCTATATTTAATTTAATACAAACCAAAATGGGTTGATAGATATTAAAGGCACAAAGATAATGTAATATTATTGACTTTAAACATTTAGGTTTTAGACAATGCTAATTGTCTAAACTAATTTAATTAAGAACCTGAAAATTAATTGAATTTAATTAAATTGCATTTTATTAATCTCTAATATTATGAAAAACTTTTGCGTATTAGTATTTTTAGTTTCTACAAGTTTTGCGATTTCTCAACCATTGTCGCCAATTGAGGTTTCAATCGAAATGCGTGACACAAAACAAATTGCTGCCGATGTGTACATTCCAGATGGTGGTTTTTCCAGACCAACAATTCTAATCCAAACACCATATAATAAGTTTTTTTATCGCTATAGTTTACCTTTAGGTATTGAGCTAGATTTAGAAAGTAGTCCATACAATTTTGTTGTTATCGATTGGCGAGGATTTTATGCAAGTGCATCTGCTAATGTTGGATCGTATGATAGAGGCATGGATGGGTATGATGTTATCGATTGGATAGTTCAGCAAGATTGGTCAGATGGGCAAGTTGGGACATGGGGACCTTCAGCTTTAGGGAAAATCCAATTCCAAACTGCTCGATATCAACATCCAAATCATATTTGTGCTGTTCCTATTGTCGCAAGTCCTGAGTTTCTGTATCAAGAATATTACCCAAATGGTGTTTATAGAACCGAGTACGTCGAACAACTCGATAATTTAGGTTATGGATTGTCAACAACACTGTTGGCAAATCCTCATTATAATATTACGTGGCAATATATTGAAAATCAAAATTATTATCCTGACGAAATACAGATTCCTTGTTTGATGATTGGTGGTTGGTACGACCATACAACAGATGCAATGTTAAAATATTTTGATGCAATTTGTACAGAATCCCCGGGAGAAATAGCTCAACAACATCGAATTCTTTTGGGACCATGGGCTCATGGAGGTTTTGGTGCAACGCAAGTTGGAACTTCTACTCAAGGAGAACTTGAATTCCCCGAAGCTGCTGATTGGAGCAATGATAAGGCAAATGAGTTTTTCTCATTTTATCTGCTTGGGGCAGAAATTGACTGGTTGGGACAAAATCCAAAATATAAATATTTCCAAATGGGAGATATGGAATGGAAAGGATCAGAAGTATGGCCTCCAGCAGGTTTAGTTTCCAAGAAGTACTATCTTAATGATGTAAATATGTTGTCTGAAACTGCTCCTGTCTCATCTGATAGTCATTCTCAAATTGTATATGACCCACGAGACCCATCACCAACGGTAGGATCTTGTACATTGACCGAAGAACTTGGACAAGGTCCTTACGACCAAGCTCCTGTTGTAGAATCCCGTGATGATATTCTCGTATTTTCCTCAGAGATTCTTGCTGAATCAGTTAAACATACTGGTAATGTAAAAGTTAAACTTTTTGTTTCTAGTGATAGATTAGACACTGATTTTGCTATTAGACTTTGCGATGTTTATCCAGATGATAGAAGCATGATTCTACGTGATAATATTTTTAGAATGAGATTCCGTGATGGGTTTACAATAAACGATACAACACTTATGCACGATGGAGAAATTTATGAAATAGAAATAGAACTCGCAAATACGTCCCACACATTTTTACCTGGGCATAGAATTAGAGTTGATATTTCATCATCTGACTATCCGCGTTTTAATAACAATATAAATGATGGTGGTGAAATGTATGTTGCTGGAGATACTCTAATTGCAACAAACACGGTTTATCATGAAATTAGTCATGCTTCTTATGTTGAATTTCAAGTTGATAATACAACACATAAAACTAATTTTATAAATAGTTCAGAAATATCTATATATCCAAATCCTGCTTTAAAATCTGATGAGATAAATATTTGCTCGGCAGATCAGTTGTTGTCGATTAAAATAATCAACAAACTTGGAACAGTTGTAGAAATTATTGAATGTGTAAAAAACAATTCTTATAAAATTAGTAATTTAAAATTAAATTCTGGTTTTTATATTATAGAAATTACCACGAATAAAGGTAAAGAAAACAAAAAGCTGATAATAAATTAATCGTGTTTAAATCTGTTTATTAATTGAGCATCAGAATTAGAGAGATAAAAACGTGATCCTAATCCCCAGATATTATAGCGAGCGAGGGATGTTTGGTCTATCAAAGCCTGTACACAACAGTAAGAGTACTCAAAATAAGTATTCTGTACAAGCTTATTCATTGGTTGATAAAGCTCTAAAGCTTATTACTACTGATTTAGGGATTGCTGCATAAAAAATAAAAAACGTGAATTTTATTTACATTTTAAAAAAGTTAAAACATATACGATTGAAACTGGTCAAACAGTAATAAATCTACCAGATAATAAGGCTTCGGGAATAGCTATCAGAAACATAAAAGTAAAACAAAAAGTATCTGGGCAATGTAAATCAATTAGCAGTGCTTTCGGATTTGCTGTTCTTAGGTCAGTTACCGATACCCTTATAAAAAACAATCCTTGAGTAGCAAATTATTTGAAAACTATTGCTAACTTGCAGACTGATTAATAATAAGCATTCAAATATGAAAAACTTACTTACTACTTGCGTAGCCCTACTAATTACAGCATCAACTTTGTGCGGTCAAACCCCTAATGGTTCTCTTGATGAGGTTAGCGATTTTGCAGTGAAAGAATCTGTTCAATTCACAATGCCTGACGGAACTCATTTAGAAACAGATATTTTTCTTCCAATTACGCAAGACTCAATGATGGTAACAATTAATATCCCAGGGCTTGGTCCTACTCCTGTGCAAGTAATTCCGCGAGGTATTCAATATCTTATTTATGACAGTATCAATAATGGGTTAAATCCCAGTCCTTTTCAACTTCCAGTTTTGTTTACAAGAACACCTTACAATAAACATAGTTCCTCTGATTATGGCCATGTAGTGTCGATATTGGGGTTTTGTTTTGCCATGCAAGATATGCGAGGTTGTTATGCTTCAGAAGGAGCATATTATCCAATGTATAGCGACTCTTGGAACAAAAACAATTATCATCCAGATATAAAACACAATTTGGATATAACCGATTTTTCTGATATTAGAAATGGAAATAAACATGAAGATGGTTATAATTCTATTGTTTTTATTACTGATAGTTTAACTAGAATTTACGATGTAAACAGAGATGGTATAAACGATACAATTTTAGTATGTAATGGATCTGTTGGAATGTACGGTGCATCAGCATCAGGAAATTCTCAATACACTGCGGCGGCGGCGCACAGAATAAATCCTGCAGAACCAGGTTTAAAAAGCTTATTCCCAATTGTAGCTAGTGCCGACCAATATTGGGTAACAATGGTGCAAAATGGAGTTTATCGACAAGCCATTGTAGATAATTGGGTAGGTGGTCAACTTCAGAGTGTAAATGATGAAGATCTTAATGAGTTTGATTTTAGTATTGATAATGCAATTCATAGTTTTGCTGATTACGGACTTACTAATGCAGAGGAAGCTTTTAATGCATGTATTGCAACAATGTTAGATTCGTCTTTTAATGGGAGTATTCCAGGATATTATCCAAATTCTGCATTTAGATACAGTATGGATGCAAGTTCAGCAAGTGTTAATTTAGACGGAGAGGGCGATATAAATGGAAATTATTCCAGATACTCTAATATGGATGTTCCAACATATCATTTAACTGGCTGGTGGGATATTTTTATTGACGGACAAATACACACTTATAATCAAACTGTAAATAACATAAATGATAATTATGGAAACAAAACCTTTCAGAAACTTGTAATTGGGCCGTGGGCTCATCAAACAACAACTGCACTAACAACAGGAGACGTAACATATCCAGAAAATGTTACAAGTGTTATTGCTTTTGATATGTCTAATGTTGAGGATCTTGCAACCACAGAAGAAAATATTTTTACATCGGAAATTTACAAATGGTTTAGAGCTACTTTAAACGAAAAACAAGGCTATAATGCTCCCAAGTTTTTTATTCCCGAAGCATTGGCGTGGCAAGTATTAAGTGCAGAATATTCAGTAAGAATACCGGCTGAAGATTATATTCTTCCATACTCAGAGTTTATTGCATATTTATGCGGATTGCAAGAGCTACCAAACGTCCCTATCGAAATTAACTACAATGGCACCATAATTACAAATATATATAATGCACCACTAATTGAAGATCCAATTTTAAACATTAGCCAACCACCGCCATCAAATACAGAAGGATATTTTCAAAATACTGCAAATGTAAGATTTTATGTTCCCGGTCCTGTAAATGATGAGGTTCCAGAAAATTTTAATATCGGAAACTACTGGCATGAATCTGATTCATTTCCATTTTATAACAATATAAACTACACTAATTTTTATCTTAGAAACAATCAGTATTTAAGTCAATCCCCTCCCGAGTTTAACGAAGGAACAACATCGTTTACTCACGACCCAAATAATCCTGTTTTAACAGTTGGAGGTGCAAATATGACGGTAAAAACCCCTGATAATTCGAGAAATAGTCAAGGACAAATGAACTTAGCTCACCCCGATTTTATAAATTACACAATGGATCATGAAGGTGTAGTAAAATTCACTTCCGAAACTATTGCCGATTCTCTTTGTATAATTGGATTTCCTAAAGCAACAATTTATGCCTCATCAGAAATTGAAGGCCAAAATTCTATCCCTACAAACACCGATTTCTTTGTCAGAGTTGTTGATGTTTATCCAACTGGCGAAGAGTATTTTGTTGTCGAAGGCTGTGTAAATGCAAGAGCAAGAGAATATGTTAGAACAATGTTTAATGGAAACGAAAACCCTGATGCAGAGTTCTCAAATATTATAAGTGATACATTCTATAAATATGAATTTGACCTGCTCCCTATTGCTTACACATTTGGAAAAGATCATCAAATAAAAATTCTAATTAGCAGTGGTAATTATCCACGATATATGTCATCTCCAAATTTACCACTAAATGAAAATGAATTTTTCAAAAGAAAACCTAATGATGGCAAAACATATATATTCGATGGCACAGAAATGAGTCCAAGAATTTGCACAAACTCTGTAGCATTTTCCTCTGAGCAAGCAAGTCATATTAGTCTTCCAATATATGGCGATTTTACTGTAAATAAACCTATTGCATCTTCATTAAACAAACCGAAAATTGATATTTTTCCAAACCCTTGTACAGATAAAATCACTATCAGACTTGAAGAAAACACTATATCTGATATTGCAATTTTTAGTATAGATGGTAGATTGATCAAGCAGGTTAAATCTTCTGGGCTAACCGACATTAATGTCAGTAACTTATCTATTGGAACATATATTATCAAAGTTTCAAATTTGCAATTTACATACGCAACGAAATTTATTAAAAATTAAATTTAGGGCTTTAGTTTAATAATGGGTCAAATGTATTTGTAGTCCGAGCGAGCGGGTGTTATGATTTCTAATAAATAATCTAAACCTGCGTAATTTCTTGCAAATATTGATTATTCTGCCTCACTTTGCAATGGATTCCAGCCTTGAGCTTTAAGTACTAAGTCCTGACCATTACGGGGAACAAAGTATTTTCCTTCTGCTTTATCGCACATATAACCAATAATGCTGATGTCTTTTATTTTTTCGATTTCTTCCTTTTTACTAATCGGAACAGTAAACAGCAGCTCATAATCTTCTCCTCCGTTTAAAGCTGGTAGCGAAGGGTCAAGACGAAACATTTCACTTACTGATTTAGTTTGTGGATTAACTGGAATTTTGTCTTCAAATATTTTGCAACCTAAATCAGAGTGCTTACATAAATGCAACAATTCGCTTGACAAACCGTCAGATATATCAATCATTGAGCTCGGTTTTATATCGGCAGCTTTAAGACTTTCAATAATGTCTCGTCTCGGCTCGGGTTTTAATTGTCTTTCTATAATATATTCGTATCCATCTAATTTAGGCTGTATTCCAGTGTCGCTAAGAAATAGTTTTTTCTCTCTTTCTAATAATTGTAAGCCCATATAAGCACCTCCAAGATCGCCACTAACGCAAATTAAGTCGTTTTTATTAGCACCTTCGCGATACACAATATCTTCTTTTTTTGCAGTTCCAATTGCAGAAATATTTATAAATAATCCTGATAAAGAGCTTGTTGTATCTCCGCCAATAAGGTCAACATTAAATCTATCACAAGCTAATTTTATACCCTCATAAAGTTCATCAATAGCCTCAACCGAAAACTTACCGCTAAGAGCTATCGAGACTGTTATATATTTTGGTGTTGAGTTCATTGCGTATAAATCGCTTAAATTCACTACAACTGCCTTATATCCTAGATGTTTTAACGGGGTATAAATAAGATTAAAATGCACTCCTTCGACTAATAAATCGGTAGTAACAAGAGAACACTCATTACCACTTTCAAAAACAGCAGCATCATCACCAACCGATTTTAAAAGTTCTTTATGACGAATTTTAAGATCAGATGTTAGATGATCAATTAAACCAAACTCGCCTAGGTCTGATATTTGTCTTATTGTTCGTTTCTTTTCCATACTACTAAAATTATTTGTGGCAGAATATTTGTTAATTTTCGTTGCAAAAGTATTAAAACCTTATTTGTTTTCGTTATATTTGTTATAAAATATATCAGCTATGAAAAATATACTCCGTAAAATTAATGTTTTGTGCATTATAATTCTAGCATCTATACTTGTTACACAGCTACACTCTCAAAATATATCGTTCTTTTACGATTACCTTAACAATGTAGAGATTTTCGATAATGGTAACATTAAACAAATTGAGCATTTGCCCCTAAAAACTTATCAAGTTGGTAATAACTCATTAGCTTATGAAGATAATGCTGGAAATTTTAAAATCTATCATAATCACTATTTACATAATGTTAGCAATTTTGTAAGTGCATATTATACAAGCAACAACTTGATAGGTTTTAATATGAATACTCAACTTAAAGTTTTTGATGAGGGGGCACAAAAAAACTTAAGTATTAACATGAAAGAATACTTTGTAAATGATGATGTGATTGTTTGGTTTGATGATTTTGAGAAAATGCTAAAAGCATATTATAAAAAGGAAATATATGAGCTTGATGATGCTTTAGCAACTGGAACAATGAACAAAGTTATACTTGGAAAAAACATTGTTGCCTTTGTTGATAGTAAAAACTATATGAATGTTTTTTACGAAGGAATAATTGATCAAATTTGCTTTGCTGAGCGAGTTAAATCCATTGCTGCCGGACGAGATATTATTGCATTTGTCGAAGAACCGGTAAATAATTTTCAAGTTTATTATTTTGGCGAATTTATTGAAATTGAGGACTTTGAACCAATCTCATACAAAACAGGAGACAGATTTGTTGCTTTTATTGACGCTAATAATTATCTTAAAGTGTTTTCTAATTATAAAACACAAACAATTTCGTTTGATAAACCAGATTTTTATGAGATTAAAGATGAGTTAATGGTGTTTGGAGTGCAAAATTATTTTAAGGTTTATTATAATGGTAAAGTTTTTACATTAGAAAGTTATATTCCTGATGATTATAAGATGAATAATAATGTTTTAGGATATGTTGATCAGATGGGAAATCTTAAATTCTTTGATGGAGAAAAAACAACAACCATTTCTTATGAAAGTATTATAGACTTCCAAATACATGGAAGTTTGATAAAATACAAATTTGGAGTAAATTCAGAGCAGATATATTATAATGGCAAAACCTACAAAAACGATTAATATTAAAATAGATTCTCAATTAGTTAAAAAAATTGCTCTTGAAATTGGATTTGATAATTGTGGAATATGCGAAGCTAACTTACCTGATACAGACATTTTGTTTTTTGAAAATTGGATAGCTGCTGGAAAAAATGCAGGAATGATGTACCTAGAAAGAAATGTCGATATTCGAAAAAACACATCCTTATTAGTACCTAATTCTAAAACGATAATTTGTGTAACTCTTAATTATCATCAAGTTTCTGATAAAAAAGAGTTTTACATATCAAAATATGCACGTGGCAAAGATTATCATATTGTGATGAAAGAAAAACTTGCAATCTTAGAAAGTAAACTAAAACAAGAATATCCCGATTTAAACTCACGAATTTTTACCGACTCGGCACCGGTTCTCGAACGAGCTTATGCATCTAAAGCTGGACTTGGATTTATTGGCAAAAACACTTGCTTGATACATCCAAATTTAGGTTCTTTTTCATTTATCGGAGAAATCATCTGCGATGCCGAAGCTGATTATGATGATAATATTATTACTGATAATTGTGAAACTTGTAATTTATGTGTTAAAGCCTGTCCCGTAGGAGCTTTATCTAGTTTTGGTTTGGATGCAAACAAATGCATCTCATTCCATACAATTGAGAATAAAAATGAAATTCCAGAATATACTGCCAAACGAATTACAAATCAAGTGTTTGGCTGCGATATCTGTCAAGATGTTTGTCCATACAATCAAAATATACCACTCACAAAACATGAAGAGTTTTTAGAATCAGAACCCGCAAAATCATTAAATCTCAACAAATTAGAATTATTGACCAATTCTCAATTTAAAAAACAATTTATAAGTAGCTCCTTATATCGTGCAGGGAAAAGGAAACTTATCGATAATTATAAGTTGGTAGTTTCAAAAAAATAATCCAACAAATGGAAAAACATGTATAGAGTGGTAAGAATTATGGCGTAATGAATATCTTAAATGGAATGGCTAATGCAAAAGGAGAAAAACTGATTGTTGAAATTGATGTTCGGGCATGTTATATAACTATCTCATATCAAGGCAAATACCATTATAGAAGGGACAGTACCAAGCAAGAATTAAAGAAAAAGTTTTTAAACGAGTTTTTAGTGAATAAATTAGGCAAAACGTAAAAATTATTGAATCTTTTAAAAAGCCAGTTCTAAAAAGTAGAAGAATGATATTAACAATATTCTCGACAATCTTCTATTCTTATGCCATACTCCATATAGCAGCAAACCGTTATGGTTTATGCAAAGAAAAGTAACAATATCCTAAATGACAGAAAAATGATTAAATTTGTACAATAAAACGCAAAGGATTTTAATGAAAGAAAAACTGACAATAGCCAAATTAAAAGCGGAAGCTAAAGCTTTTTGCATTTCGGAATCAAAAAATAAAAACAAATTGCTTTTTGGAGTAACAGACGGAAAGGCTGTAGGCACATATATTGAACAAAAGTTTCAAGAACAGTTAAACGTAAAATATAAAACAACAATCGGCTCATCTGCAATTGGAATAGATTTGCCAACAGATGATATATTGACTGATATAAAAGTTACATCAATTAAGCAGCCTCAATCGTCTTGCCCTTTCAGAGATGCAAAACAAAAAATCTTTGGGCTTGGTTATAATTTGCTTATTTTTGTTTATGAGAAAAAGGATAACTCGACAACAAAAACTGCTACACTTGACTTTGTAAATTGTTCATTTATTGCAAAACAGCGAACTGCAGATTATACTACAACATATCGTTTACGTGAAATGGTTAAAGACAAAGCGAACGAAGAAGATATAGTTGCATATTTGAATGATAAACACATTCCTGCCGATGAGATTACTTTAAATCAGATAGCAAAACAAATTATAGAATCTCCACCTATTCAAGGGTATTTAACTATCTCAAACGCATTGCAATGGCGATTACAATACCAACGTGTTGTAACGCTTAATAAAACTGTACAAGGGATCAGTAAGATTATTGATAAAATAGATTAATAAATAAAAAATGAATCTTTAGCGCGCACGTGCTATATTAAGTTTAATATTATTACGAAGAACATTTTTAAAAATAGATATTATTGTGAATAAAATATTTGAAGCAAATATTTCTTATCAAGTTTGTAATTATTTAAAAGACTTTTTAAATAACATCTCATCTGTTAAAATTGCAAATCAAAAAATGTTTAAAGCCTTTAGAATTCATGATTTTTTTGATAGTGATAATGATTTTAGAATCTTTATTAAGTCAATTTATTCATTTGAAATAAGTTTAGTTGAAGAAACAGATCGTGTTGAGTATGGCGATTTTCAGACAAATAAGGATTTGGCAGACAAAGTTGTAAAGTATTTACTTTTAAAAAATGTTACGCCAGAAATTATTATTGAACCAACATGTGGAAAAGGTAATTTTATTATTGCTTCATTGTCAAATTTTAAGACTGTTAAAAAAGTTTTTGGTATTGAAATTTACAAACCTTATGTTTGGGAAACTAAATTTAACATTATAGATTTTTTTCTTTCTAATCCTGATATACCAAAACCAGAAATCACAATTTTTCATAATAGTATTTTTGATATTGATTTTAAAAACATATCTAAACAAAACAAAACTGAAGATTTATTAATAATTGGCAATCCGCCATGGGTAACAAATTCTGAATTAGGTAGTTTGAACTCAACAAATTTGCCCAAAAAATCAAATTTCAAAAAACAAAATGGATTGGATGCCATGACAGGTAAGGGTAATTTCGATATTGCGGAATATATTACATTAACTCTTTTTGATGTCTTTCAATCACATAAAGGACATTTAGCATTATTGGTAAAAAACTCTGTAATTAAGAATATTGTTTTTGAACAAAAAAGAAAACAATATAAAATTAGTGAAATTGAGAAATATTGTATTGACAGTAAAAAGGAGTTTAATGTTTCAGTTGAAGCGTCATTATTGTCGTGCCAGCTCAACTCAACACCTAGTACTGAATGTATAGAATTAGATTTTTATAGTCTGGAGAAAAAATTAAGTTTTGGTTGGCTTAACTTCAAATTTGTGTCAAATATTGCTAATTATAGTAAAACAAAAAACATTGATGGAATTTGCCCTTTTGAGTGGCGTCAAGGAATAAAACATGATTGTTCAAATGTGATGGAATTAGAAAGAAAAAACGATTACTTTACGAATAAACTATCAGATGAAATTACACTTGAAGAAGAATTGATATATGGTTTTTTGAAAAGTTCTGACTTAAAAAATACAGTAATTAAAAGCACAAGAAAATACACAATCGTAACCCAAACAAGAGTAGGTCAAGAGACCTCTTATATTCAGCGTTTGTATCCTGCGACTTACACTTATTTAAAGAAAAACATTTCGTTTTTTCAAGCAAGAAAATCAAGTATCTACAAAGGGAAACCTCCGTTTTCTATTTTCGGGATTGGGGATTACTCTTTTAAACCTTACAAGGTAGCTATTTCAGGATTATATAAAACTTATCATTTTACTCTAGTATTGCCTCAAAATGATAAACCCGTAATGCTTGACGACACTTGTTATTTTATAGGGTTTGACAAAATAGAATACGCTATTTATACAATAATTCTTTTAAATAATTATACGACAGAAGCGTTTTTGAAATCTATCACATTTTATGATGCCAAGCGAGTTTTTACAAAAGATATTTTAATGCGATTAGATTTATTAAATATTGCTGTCAAAATTTCGCACGAAGAAGTAAAAGAACAAATAAATATTATAAATGATAAATATAATTTAGAAATTAACTTATCAAAATGGGATAGTTTTATTGACGAAATGAAACCTGAAAAAGAAAAGCAATTAAGCTTGTTTTAATCGTGAAAAACAAATCACTAAGTCAAAACAGTAACTATGATTAGTGCGAAGTTTCACAAGAAGTTTGAAACTTTGTCTTTTAAGTCCATCCGCCAATCTGCTTTGTGAAATATTAAAAATTTATCATATCTTTACAAAAGGAAAGGCAAAACAAAGTCAAATATGAAAATTACAAAAACTAAAAAAAGATGGGGCATCATTTTATTATTGCTAGCTGTCATTTCCACACTGGCTTTTTATCCGTTACCCCAGCAAGCTCCCATACAATATTACGATAGAGAAAGTGGCTTATTGAAAACAGAAAAAGTGGCTGCCGAAAAGAGCTTGGTTTGGCTATATAATAACCCAGTTGGCGAAGCAACATTGTGGGCACTAGTGAAAAGAAAGCTCGTTTCGTCTATTTATGGTAATATGATGGATCGCCCATCATCAACAAAAAAAATACAAGACTTTATTGAGGA